>NZ_JAPFHC010000005.1:0-210448 GCF_059803535.1 Pseudomonas sp. RP-B7 | reverse complement strand
GCTCGCGAAGGCGGTGTGCCAGTCGACATCTTTATCAACTGACAGACTGTATTCGCGAGCAAGCCCGCTCCCACACAAGCCCGCCCCCACACAAGTCCGCTCTCACATTTTTGATTGCATCCCAACCAAGGGTCAGGCCAGTTCAGGGGCGCTAGCGTACGCCTGTTCCAGCAATACGGTGAAGCGTACAAACGCATCCACAGCACCTTTTTCCACCGCGGCTTCTTCTGCAGCACTGAACTGCAGCGCGTCGAGGGTGCGGGTGAAGCGCTTCCAGCCTTCGGCGCGACCACCGGCGGGTTCGCCCAGGTGACGGGCACCGAAGGTTTCGCTCAGGCCCAGGCCTACCGCGCGCTTGATCAGGAACGCGGCGCCCAGCTTGGAGCCTTCGGACACGAACAGCCAGCCCAGGGCTTCGGCCTTGCTCGGGTTGCTCACCGCACCGGCCACGGGTGCGGGCACTTCGGTGTCGAGGTCGGCCAGGTCCAGCTTGGCGGCGTCGGCACGGCAGCGCTCGGCCAGGTCCGGGATGAGCTTGATCAGTTCTGCATCGGTGTACAGGGCCACCAGTTCCGACTGGAACAGGTACTGCGCGACCACGAAACGGGCGAAGTTGGCCTGGGTTTCGAACGGAGCGTGGGCTTTGACGAGGGCATCAAGCTGGGCGTGTGGCGCGTGGGTGATCTGGTTCAGGCGCTGGGAGCGCAGGTGTGGGCGTTCTGCGGTAGCTGTAGCGGTCATGGAAAAGTCCTTGAGAAGGGGAGCGCCTTGTTGCTCTTAAAGAGAGCCGTTATCAAATAGACGAACAGGAAGACGCGGCACAGTAAAAAAACCTCACCCCGTCGATGAAATTTCGACGAGGTGAGGCGGGTGCTATCAGATGTCCCAGATCAGGTTGATCGCAAAGTTGCGGCCAGGCTGGGTCAGGCGGTCGATGTTGGCGGGCGCGGTCACGCCGGCTTCGCCGATGCTGTCGAAGCTGCGCACGTCATCCCAGTTCCAGTATTTCTTGTCGGTCACGTTGTACAGGCCACCATTGATGGTCACGTCGTTTGTGACTTTGTAGAAACCGGTCAGGTCGACGATGCCAAAGCCTGGGGTCTTGAACGGGGCCTTGGTGGTGTCGCCATCGGGTGAGAAGAAGGTCGCGCTGTCGACACGGTTCTGTTTCTTGACCAGGGTCCAGCTGACCAGCGCTCCGTAGTTCTGCTGCTCGTAGCCCAGGCCGAACACGCCCTTGAGCGGGTTGACGCTATTGATCGGCTCGCCGGTGTCCTCGTTGCGGCCGTAGGCATAGGCCACCGAACCCAGGGAGTACAGGCCTTGCGGCGCGCCGAAGGCGTCGAGGTTCAGGCGTCCCTTGGCTTCCACGCCCTTGATGGTGGCGCGCTTGATGTTGCTGGCCTTGAAGGCGGTGCCGGTGGGGGACAGCAGCGCGGCGTCTTCGTTGATGAAGTCGCGGTACTTGTTATAGAACACCGCCACGTCGAAGTTGCCCGATTCGAAATTGCCACGCAGGCCGGTTTCGAAGCTCTTGCTGCTTTCCGGCTTGAGGTCCGAGTTCGGTTCGACCACGTAGCCTTGCTGGATATTCTCGAAGCGCCCGTACAGGGCCTTGGCCGATGGGGTGCGGAAACCTTCGGCGTACTGGCCGAACCAGGTGTAGTTATCGGTCAGGGCGTAGGTCAGGCCGAATTTGGGCGATACGCGGTGCCAGGTCTTGTCGCTGTCGTCGTGGGCGTAGATGCGGTTCGGGTCGGTGGCGTTGAGGAAATCCTCGGTCAGCTTGGGCTTGAGCTGGGTGTAGTCATAACGCACGCTCGGCAGGAAGGTCCAGTCGCCCCAGCTGATCTGGTCCTGGGCGAACAGCGCGTAGGTGTTGATGGTCGGGTCCGGGAAGTCGCTGGCCGGTGTGACTTTGTCCGAGGCGAAGCTGCTGGGACCACCGACGGCCGCGCAGTAGGTGCTGACGGTCAGGCAGGTGGCGCTGCCGGTACGCGAGCCGGTGACTTTGGCCTGTTTGAGGGTGGTGCCGTAGGTCACCACGTGGTCGGTGTCACCGATGGCGAAGGCTTTGTCCAACTGGGCGTCGAAGATCCATTGTTTTTCCTGGTAGAGCGTCTCGCGCTCACGCAGCAGGTTGCGCGCACCCGACACGTAGTGTTCGGCGGTGCTCTGGTCGGTCTTGGCGATCTGGTAGTTGAGGCTGGTCTTGATGTGATCGGCAAACGGCGCGTCGAGGGCGAAGGTGTTTTCCAGGCCGAAGCGTTCACGGCTGATGGTGTCGTTGCCCGAGCGTGCGCGGTACAGGTTGCTGTTGAAGCCGGTGTTGAACGGGCCGCCTACCGCACTTTTCTGGTTTGTATCGCGGTCGTCCTTGTACTTCTCGTAGGTCAGCACCAGGCGGTTTTCGTCGCCGTAGTTCCAGCCCAGCTTGGCCAGGACGTTGGTGGTGCGCGCGTCTTCCGGGTTGGCGCCGGTGCGGGCCAGGCCGGTGGCATTGTTGCCGTCGTAGGATTCGGTTTCGTGGCCGTTGCGCTGGCTCAGGTGCAGCAACCCGTCGAAGTCCTGCACGCGGCCGGCGACGGTGCCGGAGGTCAGCCAGCTCTCGTCGGCGGAACTGTAGCCGGTCTTGAGGCGGGCGCCGACGTCCTGGCCGGGCTTGATGATGTCGTCCGGGTCGAGGGTGAAGTAGCTCACTGCGCCGCCGATGGCGCTGCTGCCGTACAGGGCTGACGCCGGGCCGCGCAGGATCTCGACGCGCTTGACGATTTCCGGGTCGACGTAGTTGCGACGGGTTTGCGCGTAGGGGCCGTTGGAGAAGTGATCGGGCACTTCAACGCCGTCGACCTGGGTGAGGATGCGGTCGCCGTCGATGCCACGGATGTTGAAGCCGGCATTACCGGAGCGGGTACCTGCGCCGCCGACGGAGACGCCGGGCTCGTAGCGCACCAGGTCGCGGCTGTTGCCGACGTTGAGGCGGTCCAGCTCCTGGCGATCATGCACGCTGACGGTGCTGGGGACGCTGTTCACATCCTGTTCGTGGCGGGTGGCGCTGATGGTCACCTGTTGCAGGTTGAGGGTACTGCCGGCGACGCGCTTTTCCAGGACGATATTGTTGTTGCCCAGTTTGCGGTAGCTCAGGTTGGTCCCCACCAACAGCTGGTCCAGGGCCTTTTCCGCTGATAGCGGGCCGCGTACGCCGGGGGACGAGACACCCTGGCCCAGTTCCGCCGGCAGGCCGACTTGCCAGCCGGTGACGCCGGTGAAGGCATTCAGCGCCGAGACCAGCGGTTGCTGGGCGATGCTGAAGTTGTAGTTGCCGTGGCTGCGTGGCGCCGGTTCGGCGGCGCTGGCGCTCATCACCGGCGCGCCGGCCAGCAGAACGGCGGCGGTCAGCAAGGACAAGACGGGCGAAGAAGACCGGCGATTGAAACGAGAGGACATCGAGAGCGCTCCGGAGTACGAATCTTATAGTTGCGAACCGAACCAAATAGGAATCAGTTGCATTGGCTAAGACGAGACGTACCGTCGCAGGCTATCGAGTAAAAATAATTCTCATTTAGTTCAGGATCACCAGCGCGGGGTATTCCGAGAGCTTGGCCGAGGTGATGTGTGCCAGGGAGCGCACCACGTCCAAGGGCTGGTCGAGGCGGTAGTTGCCGGTCACGGCGACGCTGGCGAGCTGGTCGTTGTTATTGACGATCCAGCCGGGGTAGTAGCGACGCAGCTCGGCGAGCACTTCGCCCATGGGGCAGTTTTCAAAGATCAGCCGGCCCTCGACCCACGCCAGGTCCTTGTCTGCATCCAGCTTGGCCGGTGGGCCGAAGCCCTTGGGGCCGATGCGGATGCTTTGCCCGGCGCTCAGGCGCACACGGGCGTCGTCGACGGTGTTGCTCAGGTCCACGTCGCCGCGTTGTACTTGCACCTGGGCCTCGCCGTTGAGGTAGCGCACGGCGAAGGCCGTGTCGCGCACGCTGGCGCGCACCGGGCCGGCGTCGATCTCCAGGGGCAGGCCACGGTTGGGCGCGATCTCGAAAAACGCTTCGCCCTGATACAGGCGGGCAACGCGCTGGTGGTCCTTGATGCTGCTGGAAAACGCCGAGTTGGTGTTCAGCAGCACTTTCGCGCCGTCGTCGAGTTGCAGGCGCTGGCGTTCGCCGACCACGGTCAGGTGGT
Organism: Pseudomonas sp. RP-B7; assembly: GCF_059803535.1. Lineage (NCBI taxonomy): Bacteria > Pseudomonadati > Pseudomonadota > Gammaproteobacteria > Pseudomonadales > Pseudomonadaceae > Pseudomonas > Pseudomonas sp. RP-B7. The sequence goes on along the minus strand of NZ_JAPFHC010000005.1, from coordinate 206,269 downwards.
CGGCTTGCAGGCGCACCGGCAGGTTGCTGAAGCTGAACAGGCCGATCAGCAGCACGGCGGCGGTCGCCAGGGGTTTCCAATGCGGTTTGAGCCGGCGCCAGGCACTCGGCTTGCGTGGCGCGGCGAGGGCGACGGCAGCGCTGTGCACCGGCGCGCCCCCCCAGGCGGCCTGGGCCTTGGCGAAAGCGTGGGCGTGGGCCGGATCGCTGGCCAGCCAGGCCTGGAACTCGGCCTGCTGCCCAGGCTGCGGGCACTGCAAGGAGATCAGCCAGTCGAGGGCCTGGTCCATAGCCGTGTCTTGCAACACCTCATGAGCCAGCTCATGGGGGTGCAGTTTATTCGGGTCCGTCACGGTGTTCCTCGGGTCTTCGCCACGTTTTATTGATCTTTCCTACAGCTGAATCGGGTGAAGCTTAAAGCCGATCCAGCCTTTCGGCCACACCTACACAGATGGCCATGATCAACTTCAGTTCCTTTTGCACGGTGCTCAAGGACACGTCCAACTGATCGGCAATCTCCTGGTAGCTGCAACCGTGCAGGCGGCTGAGGATGAAGATCTGCTGCTGGCGGGCGCTCAACTGGCCGAGGCTGACGCTCAGGTGTTCCAGCAGTTGCTCGGCCTGGGTCGCGTCTTCGGGCGTACTGATGGGGGCGGCGACGCTTTGCAGGACATCCAGCGGGACATCTTCCTGCAACGTACGGGCCTGGATCCTGCGTGAGCGCAGATGATCCAGCGCCAGATTGCGTGCGGTTTGATAGACGAAGGGTTCGAGGTGGTCGATCGGCCGCTCGCTGAGGGCGCGGGTGACACGCAGGTAGGTTTCCTGCAAGAGGTCCTCGGCGGTGCTGGGGTTATTTACCATCCGCTGCAAGGTGCGTAGCAGAATCACCCGTTGGGTGATAAAGACTTGGTTGAAGCGAGATTGGCTCACAGGGGTACCAGACCGATTTGCAGTTAATGATAATGCTTATCATCAACTCAAATAGCAAGGAGCACTTTTGGGAGGGTTGGCGCAGGACAAATGTGGGAGCGGGCTTGCTCGCGAATACAGTCTGTCAGTTGATAAAGATGTCGACTGACCCACCGCCTTCGCGAGCAAGCCCGCTCCCACACAAGCCCCACACAAGCCAACTCCCGTGGGGATTTCTACTGGGCCGTTATTCGGCGTTGCACAGCGCCAGGCAGTTATCCAGCATGCGGTTGGAGAACCCCCACTCGTTGTCATACCAGGCCAGCACTTTCAGCAATTTGCCAGTGGACTTGGTGTGATTGGCATCGAAAATCGACGACAACGGGTTGTGGTTGAAGTCGCTCGAAACCAGCGGCAGGGTGTTGTAACCGAGGATTTTCGAGTGCTGGCTGGCTTCCTTGAGCAGCGCGTTGACTTCTTCGGCCGTGGCTTCCTTCTTCAACTGCACGGTGAGGTCGACCAGCGACACGTTGATCACCGGCACACGCACGGCCATGCCGGTCAGCTTGCCTGCCAGTTCCGGCAGTACCAGGCCGACCGCTTCGGCGGCGCCGGTCTTGCTCGGGATCATGTTCTGGGTGGCCGACCGCGCGCGGTACGGGTCGGTGTGGTAGACGTCGGTCAGGTTCTGGTCGTTGGTGTAGGCATGAATGGTGGTCATCAGGCCGCTTTCGATGCCCAGTTCGCGGTGCAATACCTGGGCAACCGGCGCCAGGCAGTTGGTGGTGCACGAGGCGTTGGAGATGATCTGGTGGGATTGGCGCAGAATGTCGTGGTTCACCCCGTAGACGACGGTGGCGTCCGCGCCCTTGGCCGGTGCGGAAATGATCACCTTGCGTGCGCCGGCGGTAATATGGGCGGCAGCCTTGGCGCGGTCGGTGAACAGGCCGGTGCATTCGAACACCACGTCGATATTCAGCGCGGCCCACGGCAGTTCGGCCGGGTTGCGAATGGCACTGACAGCGATCCGGTCACCATTGACGGTCAGGCTTTCCTGATCGTGGGCGACCTCTGCTTCGAAAGTGCCATGTACGGTGTCGAATTTGAGCAGGTGGGCGTTGATCGAACTGTCGCCCAGATCGTTGATGGCGACGATCTGCAAATCCTGGCGGTAGCCTTGGGTATACAGTGCGCGCAGGACATTACGGCCGATACGGCCAAAACCATTGATTGCGATACGAAGAGTCATTGGAAAGTGCCTGTCGTCGATTTGTTGTAAGAATTACAAGATTATTCGCATAAAAATAGAAAACAAGCCTTTTTAGTGGCAATATTTTGTTCAATCTACAACGAGTGACCTGAATCAACTGGTCCGATGATTCAAACGACACCCTGCCATCCCATGGTTAGCGGGCGTTTGATCAGCATAGACACTCAGGTCGCCACATCCGTTAGCCTGGAGTTCTACACATGCATCCCCGCGTTCTTGAGGTCACCGAACGGCTTATCGCCCGTAGCCGCGCCACCCGCGAGGCTTACCTTGCGCTCATTCGCGGCGCAGCCAGCGACGGTCCGATGCGCGGCAAGCTGCAATGCGCCAACTTCGCCCACGGCGTGGCCGGTTGCGGCACTGAAGATAAAAATAGTCTGCGCATGATGAATGCCGCCAACGTGGCAATTGTTTCGTCATATAACGACATGCTCTCGGCGCACCAGCCGTACGAACATTTCCCTGAACAGATCAAGAAGGCCCTGCGCGAAGTGGGCTCGGTCGGCCAGTTCGCCGGCGGCACCCCCGCCATGTGCGACGGCGTGACCCAGGGCGAGCCCGGCATGGAGCTGAGCCTGCTCAGCCGCGAAGTGATTGCCATGTCCACGGCGGTAGCGCTGTCCCACAACATGTTCGACGCCGCGCTGATGCTGGGCATCTGCGACAAGATCGTCCCCGGCCTGATGATGGGCGCGCTGCGCTACGGTCACCTGCCGATGATTTTCGTGCCCGGCGGGCCGATGCCGTCCGGTATCTCCAACAAGCAGAAAGCCGACGTACGCCAGCGCTACGCCGAAGGCAAGGCGACCCGCGAAGAACTGCTGGAATCGGAGATGAAGTCCTATCACAGCCCCGGCACCTGCACCTTCTACGGCACCGCCAACACCAACCAATTGCTGATGGAAGTGATGGGCCTGCACCTGCCCGGCGCCTCGTTCGTCAACCCGTACACGCCGCTGCGTGACGCCCTGACCCGCGAAGCCGCGCACCAGGTCACGCGCCTGACCAAGGCCAACGGCAGCTTCATGCCGATTGGCGAGATCGTCGACGAGAAGTCCATCGTCAACTCCATCATTGCCCTCAACGCCACTGGCGGCTCGACCAACCACACCCTGCACATGCCGGCGATCGCCATGTCGGCGGGCATCATCCTGACCTGGGACGACATGGCCGACCTCTCCGAGGTGGTGCCGACCCTGTCCCACGTGTATCCAAACGGCAAGGCCGACATCAACCACTTCCAGGCGGCTGGCGGCATGTCGTTCCTGATCCGCGAACTGCTCGAAGCCGGCCTGCTCCACGAAGACGTCAACACCGTGGCGGGCAAGGGCCTGAGCCGCTACACCCAGGAACCGTTCCTGGTCGACGGCGAACTGATCTGGCGCGACGGCCCGATCGAGAGCCTCGACGAAAGCATCCTGCGCCCCGTGGCCCGCGCGTTCTCGCCGGAAGGTGGCTTGCGCGTGATGGAAGGCAACCTCGGCCGTGGCGTGATGAAAGTCTCGGCCGTGGCCCTTGAGCACCAGATCGTCGAAGCGCCGGCGGTGGTATTCCAGGATCAGCAAGACCTCGCCGATGCCTTCAAGGCCGGCCAGTTGGAAAAAGACTTCGTCGCGGTGATGCGCTTCCAGGGCCCGCGCTCCAACGGCATGCCCGAACTGCACAAGATGACCCCGTTCCTCGGCGTGTTGCAGGACCGTGGTTTCAAGGTTGCGTTGGTGACAGACGGGCGCATGTCCGGCGCCTCGGGTAAGATTCCCGCCGCGATCCACGTCAACCCCGAAGCCCAGAGCGGCGGGCCACTGGCGCGGGTGCGTGATGGCGATATTATTCGCGTGGATGGCGTCAAAGGCACCTTGGAGCTCAAGGTGGACGCCGAAGAATTCGCAGCGCGCGCGCCGGCCACGGGCCTTCTGGGCAACAACGTGGGGGCCGGTCGCGAGCTGTTTGCATTTATGCGCTTGGCCGCAAGCTCCGCAGAGCAGGGCGCCAGCGCCTTTACCTCTGCCCTGGAGACGCTTAAGTGAAGCTTGCGCTGGTCGGTGATATTGGTGGAACCAACGCGCGTTTTGCGTTGTGGCGCGATCAGGAGCTGCATTCGATCCGCGTGCATGCAACGGCGGACTATGCCAGCCCTGAGGATGCGATCAAGGTCTACCTCAAGGAAGAAGGCCTGCACATCGGCGACATTGGCGCGGTGTGCCTGTCGGTGGCCGGTCCCGTGAGTGGCGATGAATTCAAGTTCACCAACAACCATTGGCGCTTGAGCAGGGCGGCTTTCTGCCAGGCCTTGCAGGTAGACGAACTGCTGCTGGTCAATGACTTCTCGGCCATGGCCCTCGGCATGACCCGCCTCAAACCCGGCGAATTCCGCGTGGTCTGCGAAGGCACGCCGGAACCGTTGCGCCCGGCGGTGGTGATCGGCCCGGGCACCGGCCTGGGCGTCGGCACGCTGCTGGACCTGGGGGGCGGGCGTTTTGCGGCGCTGCCGGGGGAGGGCGGCCATGTCGACCTGCCATTGAGCAGCCCGCGAGAGACCCAGCTGTGGCAGCACATCTACTCTGAAATCGGCCATGTCAGCGCCGAAACCGCCTTGAGCGGCGGTGGCTTGCCGCGTCTGTACCGGGCGATTTGTGCCGTCGACGGGCATACCCCGGTGCTGGAAACCCCCGAAGCCATCACGGCCGCAGGCCTGGCCGGCGACCCGGTGGCGATGGAAGTGTTGGACCAGTTCAGCATCTGGCTGGGCCGCGTGGCCGGCAACAACGTGCTGACCACGGGCGGGCGCGGTGGTGTGTATATCGTGGGCGGGGTGATACCGAGGTTTGCCGACTTCTTTATCGCCAGCGGTTTCGCCAAGAGCTTTCGCGACAAAGGCTGCATGAGTGACTATTTCAAAGGTATTCCGGTGTGGTTGGTGACGGCGCCTTATTCCGGGTTGACTGGCGCGGGCGTGGCGCTTGAACAGGCTTTTGCGTAGGCAGCGATGGCCTCTTCGCGAGCAAGCCCGCTCCCACATTCTGATGTGTGAACACCTTCAAGTGTGGGAGCGGGCTTGCCCGCGAAGGGGGCCTCAAGGGCAACAAATGACTTAAGCTTGGCCATAACAACAAGGAGGCCCCCGTGAGCGTAATCAGTAAATCCATTCTCCTCGTCGACGACGACCAGGAAATCCGCGAATTGCTGCAAACCTACCTCAGTCGCGCCGGCTTCCAGGTGCGTGGCGTGCCGGATGGCGCGGGGTTCCGCCAGGCGATGAACGAGGCGCCGTGCGACCTGGTCATCCTGGATGTGATGCTGCCGGACGAAGACGGTTTCAGCCTTTGCCGCTGGATCCGCCAGCACCCGCGCCAGGCGCAGGTGCCGATCATCATGCTCACCGCCAGCTCAGACGAAACCGACCGTGTGATCGGCCTGGAACTGGGCGCCGACGATTACATCGGCAAGCCGTTCAGCCCCCGCGAGCTGCAAGCGCGGATCAAGGCGCTGTTGCGCCGTGCGCAGTTCGGCCAGGAACAACGCGGCAGCAGCGATGTGCTGGCGTTCGATGAGTGGCGCCTGGACATGATCAGCCACCGGCTGTTCCACGTAGACGGCGAAGAAGTGATCCTCTCCGGCGCCGACTTTGCTCTGCTCAAATTGTTTCTCGATCACCCGCAACAGATCCTCGACCGCGACACCATCGGCAACGCCACCCGTGGCCGCGACCTGATGCCGTTGGACCGTATCGTCGATATGGCCGTCAGCCGCCTGCGCCAACGCCTGCGCGATACCGAAAAACCGCCGAGGCTGATCCGTACCGTGCGTGGCAGCGGTTATCAACTGGCAGCCAGCGTGGTTGCCGGCAATGCCCACTGAACATCTGAGCGAACGCCGCCGCCGCTTCCCGGTACCGCGCTCGCTGCTGGGGCGCATGCTGCTGCTGACCTTGCTGGTGGTGTTGTTTGCCCAGGCGCTGTCGAGCGTGATCTGGGTTTCGCAACTGCGCGCCACCCAGCTTGAAGGCCTGGTCACCAGTGCCCGCAGCCTGGCGCACTCGATGACGGCCAGCGTGAGTTATTTCCGTTCGTTGCCGGTGGCCTATCGCCCGTTGGTCCTCGACCAATTGCGCAGCATGGGCGGCACACGGTTCGTGGTGACGCTCAACGATCGGCCGCTGGACATGCAGGTCTTGCCGCAAACTCCGCGCAAACAGGCGGTACTGGAGGCGGTGGATGAAGTGCTGCGCCAGACCCTGGGCGCCGACGTGCACATCTCGGTGGAATTCGTCAGCGCCGAAGACCTGCGCATCTTCAACGCCGGTTTGAAGCTCGACGAGTTGCCACGCTCATGGGCGCATTACGCGCTGACCCTGGAGCCGGTGAACCCGCCGGTGCTGGTCACCCAGATCCAGCTCGCCCCTGGCGAGTGGCTGTACATCGCCTCGCTGCTGCCCGAGCCCTACACCAGCCTTGAAGAACAGGGCCTGCCGTCCCAGCAAGTGTGGTTTATCGTGCTCACCAGCGGCTTCTTGCTGCTGTTTATCGGCCTGCTGGTGCACTGGCAAAGCCGGCCGCTCAAACGCCTGGCGCGGGCGGCGCGGGACATGTCCCTGGGCGCCGACGTCGAACCCGTGGCCGAAGGCGGCGGCAGTGAAGTGGTCGAAGTGGGCCGCGCCTTCAACGCCATGCGCGAGCGCATCAGCCGTTACCTGACCGAGCGCAGCCAGTTGTTCAGCGCTATTTCCCACGACTTGCGCACACCGATCACACGCCTGCGCCTGCGTGTGGAGTTGCTTGAGGACGAAAACCTGCAAGCCAAGTTCGGCCGCGACCTGGATGAATTGGAGTTGCTGGTCAAAGGTGCGCTGCAATGCGTGAAAGACACCGACATCCACGAAAACATCGAGCCGGTGGACCTCAACCACGTGCTCGACTGCCTGGTCGAGCCGTACCTGGCGCCGAACGGCAATGGCCGCGTGACCCAGCACGGTCGTGCGCTGAGCACCTATCCGGGCAAGCCGCTGGCGCTCAAGCGCTGCATCGGCAACCTGATCGACAATGCGTTGAAGTACGGGCAGAACGCGCATTTGCACATCGAAGACGATGGCGCGCAGTTCATCCTGCATGTGGATGATGAAGGGCCGGGCGTGCCGGAGCAGCGCTTGGAGCAGGTGTTTGAGCCGCACTTCCGCTTGGCTGGGCAGCAGCAGGGGTACGGGCTGGGGTTGGGGATTGCGCGCAATATTGCCCACAGTCATGGCGGCGAGGTGAGTCTGCAGAATCTGCGCGAGGGGGGGCTGCGCGTGACCCTCCAGCTACCTCGTGGCCTGGATTAAAAAACGCCGCAGCTCAAAATGTGGGAGCGGGCTTGCTCGCGAATGCGGTGTGTCAGTCAAAAATATACTCACTGATCCACTGCATTCGCGAGCAAGCCCGCTCCCACATTTTTGATCTCTATTGAATCAGATGCTTTGGCGCAGTCTGGCCAGGTCTCTCAAAGGCGGCGCGCCGAATAACCGGCTGTATTCGCGGCTGAACTGCGACGGGCTTTCATACCCCACCCGATACCCCGCCGCCGAGGCTTCCAGCCCTTCGGCAATCATCAGTCGGCGCGCCTCCTGTAACCGCAGTTGCTTCTGATATTGCAGCGGGCTCATGGCGGTAATCGCCTTGAACCGATGGTGCAAAGTCGAGACGCTGAGGTTCACTTCCTTGGCCAAGTCATCGATGCGCAGCGGCTGTTCATAGTTGCTGTTCAACCAGGTGATCGCCTGGCTGACCCGATGGCTCTGACTGTTGGCCACGGCGATTTCATACAGCCGATAGCCCTGCGGCCCACGCAACAAACGGTAGAGGATTTCCCGGTTGATCAGCGGCGCGAGCATGGCGATGTCTTTGGGCGTATCCAGCAGGCGCGCCAGGCGCAGCACCGCGTCGAGCAACGGGTTGTCGATGCGGTCGACGTACATGCCGCGGGCGGTCGGACGCGACGGCACGCCCATCGGCCCGGCTTCGGCGATCAGCGCGGTGAGTTGCGCCGGGTCGATATTGATGCGCACCGACAGGTTCGGGTCTTCGGGCGTGGCATCGATGATCCGCCCGGCGACCGGCATGGCGACCGAGAACACCAGGTAATTGAGCGGGTCATAGGCAAAGATTTCATCGGCCAGGCGCACTTCCTTACTGCCACTGGCGAGGATGCACAACGCGGGCTCCACCAGCACCGGCATAAAGTCGCGTGGGGTGTTGTGGCGGTTCAGGTAGAGCGAAGTGATCGCGGTGCCGTAGGAACCGTCCTCCCAGGTGTGCCGGTGGACGATGCTGGCCAGTTCGGCACGCTGTTTTTCCATCTCGGCATCGAGGGGCGTGGACTGATGTTCAGCTGACGACATGGGGCGTCCTCTACAGGCTTTTTTGATGGGCTCAGCTTAGCGGCGACTTTTCAAAAAGTGTTACGTCGATTCTGCACAATCCTTGCCTGATCCTGCGATACGTCACGAATCAGGCAAGCAGCGGGGCTGTCATCTGCCTGAAACACTGAGTCTGCGGTGCTCATCTCTGCAGCACCCCGGACCTGCGCGCTACGCTTCTCGCAGGATTGTGCAATAAGCCGGCAGGAATCGACTAACCGCGCCGAGCGCCGCGCCGTTATCTTTGATCCTGTGGCAACACGCCCTCACCGTGCTTGCCGAGCATCACTTCTCAACGGGAGAGTCGAACATGTCCACCCCCATTCCCGCGAGCCATATGGCCTTTATCCGCGCCCGCAGCGGGTGCAGCACCGAACTCGGTGCACGCTTGAGCAGTTTGATCGAACCGGGCCGCCAGGCTCAGGGTTGCCTGCAATTCTCGTTGCAGCAGTCCCAGGTTGACGCCGATGTGTGGCTGGTCTCGGGCTTCTGGAGCAGCGAGCAGGCGATGAGCCTCTACTTCAACTCACCGGCCTTGATGATCTTCACTGAGCTGTTGAACGACATGGTGATCCGCAGTATGGATTTCCAGACATTCACCGATGCATCCGCCGCCAACGCCTATGGCGAGTACCTGCAACTCGCCGGCTAAATCAGGTTTAGAATGGCCGACTTTCCATTGGCCAGGACCTGCAACATGGCACGTAAAGAATTTGCCCACCACGAAGCCGTTTCCGCCGTAGTGCCGGGAGAGGGTGGCTACAGCGCCGCCGTCGCCGTGAAGGCACTGGACGGCATGGGCGCCCCGCGCTTTCACAAGATCCTTGATGGACAGAAGTTCAAGACGGCGTCCGATGCTGACGATGCGGCGGCACTGCAGCTTGAGCGGTTGATTGCTGTGGATGAAGAAGGTCAGCTGTCCTGGGCGCCTGCCACAGTCTAAATAACACTGCTGATCCAAAGGTGGGAGAGGGTTTGTGTGGGAGCGGGCTTGCTCGCGAATGCAGTCTGTCAGTTGATAAAGATGTCGACTGATACACCGCCTTCGCGAGCAAGCCCGCTCCCACACAAGCCCTCTCCCACAGTTTTGATCGCATTTCAGTCAGGGTTTGGTGGCGCCTGGGCGGTACATCTTGAACAGGGCTTCCGGGCCCAGCTGGAAGTAATCTGCCGGCCCACCGCCACGCAAGATCGGCTCGGCGGCGGCCGTGTCGTAGACGCCATCCTTGAGCAACCACTTGGCAATATGCACCGCCACCACCTCACCGAGCACCAGCCAGCTCGGTACCCGTTCCTTGTCGGCCCGTTGCAGCTGAATAATCTGCGTCACCTTGCATTCAAACGACACCGGGCTCTCGCCGACCCGTGGCACGGCAACGATTTTCGAAGCCACCGGCGTCAGCCCGGACAACTCGAATTCATTCACCTCAGGCGATACCGCTGCGCAACTCTGGTTCATCTGCTCGGCCAGCGGGCGGGTCGCCAGGTTCCACACGAACTCGCCGGTCTGCTCGATATTGTTCAGGCTGTCTTTGCGGCCGACGCTGGAAAACCCAATGATCGGCGGAATGTAGTTGAACGCATTGAAGAAGCTGTAAGGCGCCAGGTTCAAGCGGCCTTCGCGATCCTGTGAGGAAATCCAGCCGATGGGCCGTGGGCCGACGATGGCATTGAACGGGTCATGGGGCAGGCCGTGGCCGTTGGCGGGTTCGTAGAAGTGGATGTCGTCGGGCATGGCCGGGGTTCCTGCGATTGAGTGCGGTGAGGTGGCCATACTGCAAGGCATGGCGGTGAATTTCCATCGGCGATATGGAATTTTCATACAGCGCCCACCTATTTTTCACAGCTACACGTTCAGTCTGCGCGGCAGGTCGACGCCCCCTCATAAGTCGGCCAGTTCAAAGACTGAGCATTGGAGCTTTTTACCCCCCATGAACAAACTTCCTCAGATCACCCTGGCGTTCTGGGTCATGAAAATCTGCGCAACCACCCTGGGCGAAACCGCCGGGGATTTGCTCTCGATGACCCTGAATGTCGGCTACGCCCTCAGTTCGATGATCTTGATCAGCGTGTTCCTTGTCACCCTGGTGACGCAACTCTGGTCGAAAACCTACAACCCGGTGCTGTACTGGATCGTGATTCTGTCCACCAGCACGGCCGGCACCACCATGTCGGACTTTATGGACCGTACCTTAGGCCTGGGCTACGCAACGGGGTCGATGATCCTGATTGTGATCCTGATGATCATCTTCGCGATGTGGCACCTGAGCGGCGATTCGCTGAACGTGAACAAGGTGCAGACGTTCCGTGGCGAGTTGTTCTACTGGATGGCGATTCTGTTTTCCAACACCCTGGGCACCGCACTGGGCGACTTCCTGGCGGACGATTCGGGGCTGGGTTTTGCCGGCGGTGCGTTGTTGATCGGCTCGACCATTGCGGCCGTGGTGGCGCTCAAGTACTTCACGCGGATCTCGTCGGTGTTGTTGTTCTGGGTGGCGTTTGTGTTGACCCGCCCGTTTGGCGCGACACTGGGCGACTTCCTCACCAAACCCCATGAAAAGGGCGGGCTGGATTTCGGCACGATTGGCTCGTCGGCGGTGCTGGCGGCGGTGTTGGTGGTGATGATTGTCGGGGCGTCGTATGCGCAACGGCGGTATGGACGTGACCGCATTAGCCCGGCGATACAAAACTAAAATGTGGGAGCGGGCTTGCTCGCGAATGCGGTGGATCAGTCAAAATATCTGTGTCTGATACACCGCATTCGCGAGCAAGCCCGCTCCCACACAAGCCCGCTCCCACATTTAGAACTGCATTCAGCTGTTAGTCAGTGGTAATCCGCGAATGCTTGCGCGTGTCCTTCATGGTCACGTAGACCACCAGCGACACCGCGATGCACGCAGTCACATACCAGTAGTAACCGGTTTCCATGCCGATGCTCTTGAACCACAGCGCAATGTATTCAGCCGTACCGCCGAAGATCGACACCGTCAGCGCATACGGCAGGCCCACGCCCAGTGCACGGATTTCGGTAGGGAACAGTTCGGCCTTCACCACCGCGTTGATCGAGGTGTAGCCGCTGACGATGATCAGCGCGGCCATGATCAGGAAGAACGCGCCCCACCAGGTCTGGATGGTGTGCAGGGTTGTGAGGATCGGTACGGTACACAGGGTGCCGAGGATACCGAAGGCGATCAGGATCGGCCGCCGGCCAACCTTGTCCGACAGAGCGCCGACCAGGGGTTGGATGCACATGAACAGAAACAGCGTCGCCGCCGAAATGGTGGTGGAGTCGGAAATGCTCATGCCGACGGTGTTCACCAGGTATTTCTGCATGTAGGTGGTGTAGGTGTAGAACGCCAGCGTGCCGCCCATGGTCAGGCCGACCACGGTCAATACTTCCTTGGGGTGACGCAGCAAGGTGCGCATCGCGCTTTCCTTGGCTTTTTCCTTCTTGGTGAACGACTCGGTTTCTTCCATGCCGCGACGCAGGTACAGCGCAACGACCGCGCACAGTGCGCCGATGGCGAACGGGATGCGCCAGCCCCAGGCGTACAGTTGCTCGGTGGTGAGCACTTGTTGCAGCACGATCAATACCGCCAGGGCAATGAGCTGGCCGGAAATCAGGGTCACGTACTGGAAGCTGGAGAAGAAGCCGCGACGTTCCTTGGTCGCCATTTCACTCAGGTAGGTCGCGGAGGTGCCGTACTCGCCACCCACGGACAGGCCTTGCAGCAAGCGCGCGAGGACCAACAGGATGGGTGCGCCGATGCCGATGGTGTCATAGCCCGGCGTCAGGGCGATCAGCAGCGAACCGAAGCACATCAACAGTACCGAGGCCATCAACGCGGCCTTGCGGCCTTTGTAGTCGGCGTACATGCCCATCAACCAGCCGCCGATCGGCCGCATGATGAAGCCCACGGCAAAGATCGCGGCGGTGTTCATCAGTTGCGCGGTGGAGGAACCGGCGGGAAAAAAGGCTTTGGCGAAGTACAGCGAGAATGCCGCGTAGACGTACCAGTCGTACCACTCGACCATGTTGCCGACCGAGCCGCTGAAGATCGATTTGATCCGGCTGGAGGTGGTGCGTTCTTTTGCCGGCGCGGCCGCCGACCCCAGAGGCAGGGCGTTGGAGTTATCCATTGAAGGATCCTTCATCTAGTTGTTTTTATGGAGCGTGCCTGGGCACAGCCTGGTTGGGGCTATAGCAGGAGCTGTGCCAGGTGGATGAAGGCCCGGTCTAGAAGGGTTTGGCGGATTTTTTGAGCGGAAAGTCGCTGATGTTTTGTGAGGGGTGAGCGGAAATCCGCTTATGGCGGCTGGCCTTTTCGCGGGCAAGCCCGCTCCCACAGTTGACCGAGTTCCAAATTTGGAATGCAGTCAGTGTGGGAGCGGGCTTGCCCGCGAAGACGGCCCGAAGGTCGCTAGAGAAACATCTCCCGCGCCAACCCATGGCGCTGCATCTTTTCATTGAAGGTGCGCCGCGGCAGTTGCAGCTCCGCCAGCACCGCCTTGATGTCACCTTTGTGCCGCGTCAACGCCGCCTTCAAGCAATGGGCTTCAAACGCTTCCTGCTGCGCCGCCAACGATTGCCCGGCCTCGATGCCTTCCGGCTCCGGCTCGCCCAACCCCAGCACCTGGCGTTCGGCGACGTTGGCCAGCTCGCGCACATTGCCCGGCCAGTCGTGGCTGAGCAGGCGCCCCAACTGCGCGCCGCTCAAGGGCTCGATACTGCGGCCGAGGCGCTCGGCGGCACTGTGTGCAAAGTGGTCGAACAACAGCGGAATATCTTCACGCCGCTCACGCAACGGTGGCAGGCGCAGTTGCGCGACGTTCAACCGATAGGCCAGGTCTTCACGGAAACGCCCGGCGCGCGCTTCTTCCAGCAGATCGGGTTTGGTCGCGGCAATAATGCGCAAATCCACGTGGATGCTCTGGTTGGAGCCCAAGCGCTCCAGCTTCTGCTCCTGCAACACCCGCAGCAGCTTGACCTGCTGGGCCAGGGGCATGCTTTCGATTTCATCCAGGAACAGGGTGCCGCCGTGGGCGTATTCCAGTTTGCCGATGCGTTTACCCTGAGCGCCGGTAAACGCGCCGCTTTCATGGCCGAACAGCTCGGCCTCAAACAGTTGCTCGGGGATCGCCGCGCAGTTGAGCGCCACAAACGGCTTTTTCGCGCGCGGGCCGAAATCATGCAGGCAGCGCGCAACCAGCTCCTTGCCGCTGCCGGTCTCGCCGCGGATCAGTACATTGACCGGCAAGCCTGCCAGGTCCAACACCTGGCGCCGCAGGTTCTGCAACCCCCGGGACACGCCGAGCAGGCTCGATTCAAGCTGGGCCTTGTGGTCAGCCTGTTGATGCAGGCGCCGGTTTTCCAGGATCAGCCCGCGCTTGTCCAACGCCCGGCGCAGGCTGTTGAGCAGGGCGTCGGGGCTGAAGGGTTTTTCCAGAAAGTCGTAGGCACCGTCGCGCATGGCTTCCACCGCCATCGGCACATCGCCGTGGCCGGTGAGCAGGATCACCGGCAGGTCGGCATCGCGGCGTTGCACTTCGGCGAGCAACTCCAGGCCGCTGAGGCCGGGCATGCGCACATCGCTGAGGATCACGCCGGGGAAGTCCCTGGGCAACTGCGCCAGGCATGCCTCGGCGCGGCTGAACAGCTGCACCTCAAAGCCCGACAGGCTCAACCACTGCTCCACGGCCGTGCGGATGCTGGCTTCGTCATCGACCACAATCACCGCGTTCAACATAGGTCGGGCGTCTCCAGCGCGATTGGCAAGGTCAGGGTAAACACCGCGCCGTCGCCACGGTTGCCGGCGATCAGGCGCCCGCCCAATTCGTGCACGATGGCGTAGGACACCGCCAGCCCCAGGCCCAGCCCATCACCCACCGGCTTGGTGGTGAAGAAGGGGTCGAACACGCTGTTCAGGTGTTCTTCGGCGATCCCGCCGCCGCTGTCGCTGACGGTCAGTTGCCACAGCTGCTGGTCGGCGTGCAGGCGGATTTCCAGGCGTTTGCGCGGCTTGTCGGCCATGGCGTCGAGGGCATTGCGCAGCAGGTTGATCAGCACCTGTTCCAGGCGGATCGCGTCGCCGCGGACCCAGGCCGGGCGGGTCAGGTCGAGTACCACGCCGATGCCTTCATCACGCAGGCGTGCGTCGAGCAGGTGCAGGGATTGGTCGACCACCATCGCCAGGTCCAGGCGTTCGCGCAGGCCGCTGGGGCTCTTGCGGGCGAAGGTCTTGAGGTGGCCGGTGAGCGCGGCCATGCGTGTGAGCATTTCGTCCAGCGGGGTCAGGGCCTTGTAGGCATCGTCCACGCGGCCGTGGTCGAGCAACAGGCGCAGGGTGGCCAACTGCATGCGCTGGGCAGTCAGCGGCTGGTTGATCTCATGGGCGAGGGCGGCGGACATCTGCCCCAGCGCCGCCAGCTTGGCCGATTGCACCAGGCCATCCTGGGCGGTGCGCAGCGCCTGGGTACGTTCCTCCACCAGGCGCTCCAGCTCTTCGCGGCTGCGCTGGCGCAACCGGGCCAGGCGCCAGCGCTGCGTGAGGAACAACACCAGGAACACCAGGGCCAGCCAGGAACCGGCGGCGGCCAGGCCGGCGTTGCGCTGGTCTTCAAAGGCGAATTGCGGTTTGCGCAGCAGGTGCAGGGTCCAGCCTTCGGCTTTGAGCGGCAGGGATTCCCAGATGTAATTGGCGTTGCCATCGGGGCCGTTGACGCGCATCAGGTGGCTGTTGTCGTCAAAGCGCTGCAAGGGCTGGGTGTCCAGCGGTTCCAGGTGTTTCTTGTCGTATTGGCGGGTGGCCTTGAGTTCGGCCAGGTCGGTGTCCGACAGCGGTCGCAGGTTGCGGTAACGCCAGCCTGGCTGATTGGCGATAAACACGATGCCGCGCGCGTCACTGACCAACAACAGGTCGTTGCCCTGGGCCCATTCGCGCTCGAGCTCGGGGAATTCCAGCTTGACCACCATGGCGCCGAGGAACTGCTCGTGTTCATCCACCACCGCGCTGGAAAGGAAGTAGCCCGGCACGCCTGTGGTCACCCCCACCGCGTAGAAGCGTCCCGTGCCCTGGCTTTTGGTCTGGCTGAAATACGGCCGGAACGCGTAGTTGTGCCCGACATAACTGCTCGGCAGGTTCCAGTTGCTGGCAGCCACCGCGAGGCCGTTGCGGTCCATCAATTCCAGGGTCGATGACTGTGCGGCGCCGTTGATGCGTTCCAGTTTGCGGTTGAGCACATCCTGGGTTGCGGGGTCCAGCGGGCCTTTCAACGCGCTGATCATTTCCGAGTCCAGCGCCAGTACGGCGGGCAGGGCGCGGTAGCGTTCGATCAGGGTGTGCAGGGAATTGGCGTACAGCGCGAGTTGCTGATTCGCACGGGCCGCATCGTCCACCAAGGCTTGGCGCTCGGCGTGGCGGGTGGCCAAGGCGGCGGCCAACAGCGCACCGGCGATGATCAACAGGGAATAGAAGGTCAGGCGCAGGGGGCGAGGGATCACGATCATACGGTGATGAACAGGCGCAGTGAGGGGAGTGCACCATACCATGCGTGCCTTGAATCTTGTGACGAATGGGTTTGTGTGGGAGCGGGCTGGCCCACGAATGCGCTGTGTCAGTCGCCGCAGATGTTGGCTGATCCACCGCCTTCGCGGGCAAGCCCGCTCCCACATTTGAAGCGTGCCAGCCATAAAAAAGGCGACTGGGCCGTGTAGCCGCAGTCGCCATTTTTTATGGCGGGGAAGTGCTTATTGCACTTCTACCGCCAGGCTTTCACTGATCTTTTTCTGCCAGATGGCAGGACCGGTGATGTGCACGGATTCGCCCTTGCTGTCGACTGCAACGGTGACCGGCATGTCTTTGACGTCGAACTCGTAGATCGCTTCCATACCCAGTTCGGCGAACGCAACCACGCGCGACTTCTTGATGGCTTGCGCCACCAGGTAGGCAGCACCGCCGACGGCCATCAGGTACACGGCCTTGTGGTCCTTGATCGCTTCTATCGCAGTCGGGCCGCGCTCGGATTTGCCGATCATGCCCAACAGGCCGGTTTGCTCGAGGATCTGGCGGGTGAACTTGTCCATCCGCGTCGCGGTGGTCGGGCCAGCCGGGCCAACCACTTCTTCGCGCACCGGATCAACCGGGCCGACGTAGTAGATGAAACGACCCTTGAGGTCCACCGGCAGGGTTTCGCCCTTGTTCAGCATCTCGACCATGCGCTTGTGCGCGGCGTCGCGGCCGGTGAGCATCTTGCCGTTGAGCAACACGGTTTCGCCCGGCTGCCAGCTCTGCACTTCTTCTGGGGTCAGGGTGTCGAGGTTGACGCGACGGGCCGATGGGCCGGCTTCCCAGACGATTTCCGGGTAGGCGTCCAGCGGTGGCGCTTCCAGCGACGCCGGGCCCGAACCGTCGAGCACGAAGTGCGCGTGACGGGTGGCGGCGCAGTTGGGGATCATGCACACCGGCAGGGAGGCAGCGTGGGTCGGGTAGTCCATGATCTTCACGTCGAGCACGGTGGTCAGGCCACCCAGGCCCTGGGCGCCGATGCCCAGTTGGTTGACCTTCTCGAACAGCTCCAGGCGCATCTCTTCGATACGGTTCTGCGGGCCGCGTTTTTTCAGTTCGTGGATGTCGATGGATTCCATCAACACTTCCTTGGCCATCACCGCGGCTTTCTCGGCGGTGCCGCCGATGCCGATACCGAGCATGCCCGGTGGGCACCAGCCGGCGCCCATGGTCGGAACGGTCTTGAGCACCCAGTCGACGATCGAGTCGGACGGGTTGAGCATGGCCATTTTCGACTTGTTCTCGGAACCGCCACCCTTGGCCGCCACGTCCACTTCCACGGTGTTACCCGGGACGATGGAGTAGTGGATGACCGCAGGGGTGTTGTCCTTGGTGTTTTTACGCGCGCCTGCTGGGTCGGCGAGGATCGATGCGCGCAGGACGTTTTCCGGCAGGTTGTAGGCGCGACGCACGCCTTCGTTGATCATGTCGTCCAGGCCCATGGTGGCGCCATCCCAACGTACGTCCATGCCTACGCGCACGAACACGGTAACGATACCGGTGTCCTGGCAGATCGGGCGATGGCCGGTGGCGCACATGCGCGAGTTGATCAGGATCTGGGCGATGGAGTCACGGGCCGCTGGCGATTCTTCGCGCAGGTAGGCTTCGTGCATGGCCTGGATGAAATCAACGGGGTGGTAGTAGGAAATGAATTGCAGGGCGTCGGCAACGCTCTGAATCAGGTCGTCTTGCTTGATCACGGTCATGAGTCGCGCTCCTCTATAAGGGAACATTCAATAAAGGTGGCTTCAGTGGGGTGCATCGGTCGGCTGAAGCCACCTTTCCAAGGCACGCCAATGGTGCAGGCGCGACGCTAAAAAGGCGCGGCAGTATAACCCGGCACGGTGGCCGATACACCCGACTATGGTCAAACTGTCGCAGGCATGATTCCCTGTGCCCATCCCCTGTGATTGAGACCTTTATATGCCTGAACTGCACGTCGGCGAACGCCACTGGTCGGTCGCCACCGGCAGCAATCTGTTGGATGCGTTGAATCAGGCGGGTGTGGCGGTGCCCTACAGTTGCCGCGCCGGCAGTTGCCATGCGTGTCTGGTGCGGTGTACCGGCGAGGTTTCCGATCGGCAGCCGGATGCCTTGAGCCCGGCCCAACGCCAGGAGGGTTGGCGGTTGGCCTGTCAGTGCCAAGTCAGCGCGGATCTGCGCGTCGAAACCTTTGATCCGGTGCGTGACGGTTTGGCGGCGCAGGTCGTGGGCGTCGATTGGTTGAGCTCGACGGTGCTGCGCCTGCGTCTGCAACCGGAGCGTGGGCTGCGCTATCGCGCCGGCCAGCATCTGGTGGTGTGGGCGGGGCAGGTGGCGCGGCCTTACTCGCTGGCGAGTTTGCCGCAGGAGGACCCGTTCCTGGAGTTTCACCTCGACTGCCGCCAGCCTGGGGAATTCACCGATATTGCCCGTCAGTTGCAACTCGGCGACGGTTTGCGTCTGGGCGAGTTGCGTGGCGGCGCGTTGCAATATGATCCGGACTGGCAAGCCCGACCGTTGTGGCTGCTGGCGTCGGGCACGGGCCTGGGCCCATTGTGGGGGGTATTGCGTGAGGCGCTGCGCCAGGATCACCAGGGCGCCATCCGCGTGATTCACCAGGCCCATGATGTCGCCGGGCATTACCTGGCCGAACCCCTGGCAGCGCTGGCCGCGCAGCATCCGAACTTGACGGTGGAGCTGTGGACGGCGGCGCAGGCGACCCAGGCATTGGCGCAACTGCGGCTTGTTTCGCGGCAAACCTTGGCCTTACTCTGCGGACACCCCGCCCATGTTGACGCGTTCTCCAAGCGCCTGTTCCTGGCGGGCCTGCCGCGCAATCAACTGCTGGCCGACGTGTTCCTGCCCCGTGGTTGAGCGCTGAACTCCACAGCCGCGAGAATCGCCATGACCGACGCCATCCTGCAGCACCGCGAACGTGGGCTGCTGACCTTGCAGCTCAATCGCCCCGACAAGAAAAACGCTCTGACCCGTGGGATGTACACACAGTTGGCCAAGGCGCTGGAGTTGGCCGATGCAGATTCAGCCATTCATGCGGTGCTGATCCAGGGCAGCAGCGAGTGTTTTACCGCCGGCAATGACATCGGTGACTTCCTCGAGCAACCGCCAGCCGACCTCGACAGCCCGCCGTTTCACTTCATGCAAAGCCTGCTCAACTGCCGCAAACCGGTGATCGCCGCAGTGGCGGGCGCGGCGGTGGGGATCGGCACCACGCTATTGCTGCATTGCGACCTGGTCTATGTCAGCCGGGATGCGCGGTTGCGCATGCCGTTCGTCAACCTGGGGCTGTGTCCGGAGTTTGGCTCGAGCCTGATCCTGCCGCGACTGCTGGGGCATGCGAAGGCGGCAGAGCTGTTGCTGTTGGGTGAGGGGTTCAGCGGTGAGCAGGCGGCGGCGTGGGGGATTGCGACCGAGGCGCTGGGCAGTGGCGAAGCGGCGTTGGCCAAGGCGCGGGAAGTGGCTGCGCGTTTCGAGACGCTGGCGCCGGGGGCGGTGCAGGTGACCAAGCAGTTGATGAAAAGCGTGGATCGCGAGCAGTTGCGGCGGGTGATTGAGGAGGAGGGCGCGTTGTTTACCCAGCGGTTGAGGTCGCCGGAGGCGGTTGCGGCGTTGTCGGCTTTTATCACTGGGCGATGAAGCTTGGCTGATTGGTCTGGCCTCATCGCGGGCAAGCCCGCTCCCACAGGGGATCGCGCTCAAACTGTGGGAGCGGGCTTGCCCGCGATGAGGTCCTGTGCAGCCACACAAAAACCCAGGCATAAAAAAGCCCCGAACCAGTCGGGGCTTTTTCATTCAGCAGTCACTCAGACCATTGGGTCGCCAACGTGCAGGATCTTCATGCCATTGGTGCCGCCAGTGGTGTGGTAGCTGTCGCCCTTGGTCAGGATGACCCAGTCGCCTTTTTCCACGACGCCGCGCTTGACCAGCTCGTCGATGGCCGCCTGGCTGACTTCGTGCGGCGGCAGCGATGCCGGGTCGAACGGCACGGTGTACACACCACGGAACATCGCCGCGCGGGCCTGGGCTTCGCGGTGTGGGGTGAACGCGTAGATCGGCACCGAAGAACGGATGCGCGACATGATCAACGGCGTGTAGCCACTTTCGGTCAAGGCGATGATCGCCTTCACGCCCGGGAAGTGGTTGGCGGTGTACATGGCCGCCAGGGCGATGCTCTGGTCGCAGCTTTCGAACTCTTTGCCGATGCGGTGGCTGGAGGTCTTGCTGGTCGGGTGCTTTTCAGCGCCGACGCAGATACGCGCCATCGCTTGCACGGCTTCCAGTGGGTACGGGCCGGCGGCACTTTCAGCCGAGAGCATCACGGCGTCGGTGTAGTCGAGCACGGCGTTGGCCACGTCGGACACTTCGGCGCGGGTCGGCATCGGGTTCTGGATCATCGACTCCATCATCTGGGTCGCCACGATCACCGCTTTGTTGTGGCGGCGTGCGTGCAGGATGATCTTCTTCTGGATACCGATCAGCTCGGCGTCACCGATTTCCACACCGAGGTCGCCACGGGCAACCATCACGGCGTCGGAAGCCTTGATCAGGCCATCGAGGGTTTCGTCATCGGCCACGGCTTCGGCGCGTTCGATCTTCGCCACCAGCCAGGCGGTGCCGCCGGCTTCGTCGCGCAGTTTACGGGCGTATTCCATGTCGGCTGCGTCGCGCGGGAAGGACACGGCGAGGTAGTCCACTTCCATTTCAGCGGCGAGCTTGATGTCGGCCTTGTCTTTTTCAGTCAGGGCAGGAGCGGTCAGGCCACCACCGCGACGGTTGATGCCTTTGTGGTCCGACAGCGGGCCGCCGATAATCACGGTGCAGTGCAGTTCGGTCGGGGTAGCGGTGTCGACGCGCATGACCACGCGGCCGTCATCCAGCAGCAGTTCGTCGCCGACGCCGCAATCCTTGACCAGGTCCGGGTAATCGATACCCACGACTTGCTGGTTGCCTTCGGTCAGCGGGTGGCTGGTGGAGAAGGTGAACTGGTCACCGATCTTCAGCTCGATGCGCTTGTTGGCGAATTTGGCGATACGGATTTTCGGGCCTTGCAGGTCACCCAGCAACGCCACGAAACGGCCATGCTTGGCCGCGAGGTCACGCACCAGCTTGGCACGAGCCTTGTGCTCGTCCGGGGTGCCGTGGGAGAAGTTCAGACGGGCGACGTCCAAACCAGCCAGAATCAGCTGTTCGAGGACTTCCGGCGAGTTGCTGGCCGGGCCAAGGGTGGCGACGATTTTGGTACGACGGACGGACATGCACAGACTCCTGAGTTCAAGCGCTGAGGAAGGCTACTATGCTCTTTCGTTGTAGTCATTGTTCGTTTGCACTACTTATCGACGATTAACTTGTTTTCGCGGCGGCTGATTACGAACAACCTTGAAGATTTTCGACGAGGGGTCGATACATTGCACAAGACAGGAGAACCCTCATGCGAATTTTGCTCGTTGCCGCCCTGGCCATCAGTGTTGTCGGCTGCACCCGCTGGTCGATGGACCACCATTTGAACAACGCTTATCGCGCCTACAAGGTCGGCGATTGCGAGCGCGTCACTCTGGAGTTGTCCCAGGTCGACCGCGAGAGCCGTACCCGGCGTTATGTGCAGCCGGAGGTCTCGATGTTGCGTGGGCAGTGCCTGGAGCGCCAGAAATTGTTTGTCGACGCCGTGCAGACCTATCAGTTCATCATCAATCAGTATCCGTCGAGTGAGTACGCCTATCGTGCCCGCGCGCGGCTCGATACCTTGCAACAGCTAGGACACTACCCTGGAGCAAGCACCGCCCAGACGCGCCCGGCCTCGCTGTGATGACATTCGTCATTTAATAACTGGCCCGTTGCCAGTCTTGGGCTATCCTTTGGATGTTCGTTTGTACAAGTTTCTATTCGAACGAATGAGGGACCCGGATTCGGCAGTTGTCTGGTGACACAAGGTTGTATGTTGTCACTCCGATATCCAGGGAGAGCGAGAGATACGCGCTCGTTCCGAATCACTGGCACGGCCAGATTAATGGCCATTGGATGGCGATCTCACCATGTTTACCGACCGACGGATCGAGCGGCATCAGCTACCTTGTTTTCTGCAAGTATTCAACCGCCTCACTGACAAGCCCATCGGCTTTTTGGGTAACGTCTCGGCAGACGGGCTTATGTTGATCAGCCTGCTGCCCATGATGGTCGACGCGGACTTCGAGTTGCGCTTGAAGATTCCCGTGCCTGGCGACACCTTTGAGGCCATTGACCTGACGGCGACCTGCTTGTGGAGTCATGAAGACATCAACCCACAGCATTACGATTCCGGGTTCAGGGTGCTCCAGGCGCCCGAGGAATATGGGCAACTGATCAGCGTATTGATGCATTACTTCAGTTTCGATCCTTTGCAGGCTTCAGCCTAGCTATCGCGTGCTGTCGGCCCGGTTGGGGACTGCCCCTTGCCGAGGCCGTGCGCTCTATTCTCAGAGTACGCCCGCTTTCTTCCAGCCCAGGTAGCGTGTCACCAGGGCTGGGCCAAGCTCCGATGGTGGAGTGTCCAATACCGACAGGCCATGGGCGCTCAAGCGGTCATGCAGTTCATCCCGGGTATTGAGGTAGTCGACGGTGCCGCTGTAGGCCAGGGCTTCGGGCAAGGTTTGCACGGGGATCTGGCGCAGTTGGTCGAGTACTTCCTCGCGCAGGCTGGCTACCAGCACCCGGTGTTGGCGGCCGATGCGCTTGGCCGCGGTCAACAAAGCCTCATCGTCCTCATCCCGAAGGTTGGTGACCACAATCACCAGGGCGCGGCGTTTTTGTCGGGCCAGCAGTTGGCTGGCCGCGGCCTCGTAGTCGGCTGTGCGTCGTGTCGTGTCCAGGTCGTAGACTGCGTTGAGCAGCAGGTTCAACTGGCTGCTGCCCTTGACTGGTGCCAGGTAGCGCGACTGTTCACCGGCAAAGGTGCATAAGCCCACCGCATCGCCCTGGCGCAAGGCTACATAGCTGAGCAGCAGGCAGGCATTCAGCGCATGGTCGAAGTGCGACAGCTCGTCGTCCTGGCTGCGCATGCGTCGGCCGCAATCAAGCAAGAACACGATTTGTTGGTCGCGCTCATCCTGATATTCCCGGGCGATCGGTGTACGTTGCCGTGCAGTCGCCTTCCAGTCGATCTGGCGCAGGCTGTCGCCCTCGCGAAATTCGCGCAGTTGATGAAACTCCAGCCCCAATCCGCGTCGCTGATGCTGCCGAACGCCCAACTGGCTCAGCCAGTTGTCCACTCCCAGGAGCTGTGCACCATAGAGTCGGGCGAAATCCGGGTAGACACGTGTGGCGTCGTTGACGTCGATCAAGCGCCGCACCGCCCACAGCCCGAGGTGGCTCGGCAGGTGCACCTCGCAACGAGTGAAAGTGAAATGCCCGCGCCGCAAGGGGCGCAGGCGATACCCCAGCTCACTGCGTTCACCCGGTCGCAGCGCGATGGACTGCGGCATGTTCTCTACGCTCAGGCCGTCAGGAGCATGGTCGAATACCTGCACGGTCAGGGGCTGTGGCGAGTCGTGTTCCAGCGTCAGGCGCACCTCGCCCCAGCGGCCCAACGCCAGGCTGCCGGGCATCTGCCGTTGCACGCGTGGGGAGGGGCGATGGCGCAGGCGCGCGGCATCCAGCAACGCCAGCAGCAAAAGCGCCAGCAGCAGGCCCCAGGCTATCGAGTACAGGGTGTCGGGCACCTTGAACTGCAACGCGGTCGCCGCGCCGAGCAGGGTGTTCAGGCCAAGCAGCACTGCGAGCCAGGTCAACAGCAGGCGGGTCGGTTTCATGGGCGGTTCATTGCCGAGGTGCCGGGATCTGGTCGAGCATTTGCTTTAGCACCTGGTCCACGTCCAATCCGTCGATGTCCAGTTCGGGGGCGATACGCACCCGATGGCGCAATACCGCCAAGGCGCAGCCCTTGATGTCATCCGGGGTGACAAACTCACCGCCGCGCAACAGGGCCCTGGCCCGGGCGCCGCGTACCAGGGCGATGGACGCCCGGGGGCCGGCGCCAATGGTCAATCCTGGCCAACTGCGGGTGGCGCGTGCCAGGCGCACGGCATAGTCGAGTACCTGCTCGTCGAGGGGCAGTTCGCTGGCGATCTGTTGCAATTGCAGCACATCTTCAGCCTGCAACACGGTACGCAGGGGCTGTACATCAAGCATGTCGGCGCGGGATGAGCGCGTCACTTCGCGCACCATGTCCAGCTCTTGTTGTGCATCGGGGTAGTCCATGCGGACTTTCAGCATGAAGCGGTCCAGCTCGGCTTCGGGCAGGGGGTAAGTGCCTTCCTGTTCGATCGGGTTCTGGGTCGCCAGCACCATGAAGGGTTGGCCGATGGGCAGCGCTTCGCCTTCAAGGGTGACCTGACGTTCTTGCATGGCTTCGAGCAGCGCCGCCTGGGTCTTGGCCGGGGCGCGGTTGATCTCGTCAGCCAGCAGCAGATGGGTAAACAACGGCCCCTTTCGCAACTTGAACTGCTCAGTGTGCAGGTCGTACACGGCATGGCCGGTGACGTCGCTGGGCATCAGGTCCGGGGTGAACTGGATACGCGCGAATTCTCCACCGAAACACCGCGCAAGGGCGCGCACCAGCAAGGTCTTGCCCAGGCCGGGAACGCCTTCGAGCAAGACATGGCCTCCGGCGATCAGCGATGTGAGGACATCATCGATCACCTGATCCTGGCCAATGACCGCTTTACGTAGTTCAACACGCAGGGCCTGTGCCTGCCGACTGGCCTTTTGCAGGCTTTCGGTCGTCAGGGCAGTTGCCGGGGAATATTCGCTCATAGGGCGTTCCTGAGAGTTTGCAGGCTGGCCACCTGACGGCTGAAATCGGCGCTGGAAAGCCGTTTTGCCGGGAGGGGGCCGAGGGCCTGGCTGATGACGTGAGAAGGTTGGCGCGTCAGGTGTTCGAGCACCTGCTGCTGTTCTGCGGAGTCGAGGTGTTCAAAACCTGGGTGACGCCGCCTTGCGGCGCGCAGGATGTCGCGCTGCAACGCACGCAGCAAAGCACCCTGGCCGCCGCGGCGGAGCAGGAAGTCGGCGCTCGCGTTCAGGTGTTCTTGCAGTTGCCGGCGTGCCTTGGGGGCCGGCGCTTGTATCGGACCTTGGCGCATGCCGACGTGCCAGAGTGCCAGGGCGAGCAGCGCAGCGAGCGCCACCAACGTCTGGGGGAAGTAGCGCAGCAACAGGGTGAACAGGTTGTCCACGTCGCTGTTGAACAGCAGGGTCACCGCGGTGTCTTGGTTGAGATACCACAGCAGCCAGGCGTTGTCGTGCTTGCCGATGTTCGGGTTTTTCCACAGGTCGCTGTCGGTGATCACCGTCACACGGCCATGCCCGAGATTGAGTTGCATCAGGTGGCTGGACTGGGCGCTATTGGCAGAAAACTGTGCCAGATGCTTGGGGTCGGTGAGGTTGAAGTCGGTATCGAAACTGAAATAGGCCGGTGCGGTTTCGTTGTCGACATAGAGCTTGGTCAGGTCTGGGGATTTCTGTTTTCGCGCAGGTACGGGCTCGTCAGGTTCGTCGCTCAATGCCTGGTGAATCTGCAGGTGATCCAGCAGCAAGTCGCCGCTGTTGCCGGTTTCTTCATCCCAGAGCGCTTCAGCCACCAATAGCAGATGGCCGCCGGACCTGGCCCAGTCCAACAGCTGCTCGGCCTGGCGTGGTGTCATGTTGCTGCGCTCGCCCAGCAACAGCAGGCTGTTGTTTTTGGCTGGCAGGGTCTTCAGCCCCTCAAGGCTATTGGCGTGTTCGACGCCCAGGCCTTGCTGGCGTAAAAAGTGTTCCGCTGCCAGGTAGGGGTTGGCTGCGGCCTCGGGTGAGGGGCCGCGGTCTATGACTTCATCGTAGGGGATCGCTTTGTTTCCGACATAGACAAGGCCTGCCCCCAGCAGGCACGTCAGCAGCGCTACGATGACCCACAGTAAAGTCCGTTTCATCGGGCTGCCCCCGCGTTGAACAAGGTGCGCCAATCACTGCACAGTTGCTGTTGAGCCTGGGCCGGGGGCAAGCGGTGGCCGTACGCGAGGTTTTGCCAGTGCCGGGTCAGCTCATCGCTGAATGCCAGCAAGTGCGGCTGTTGCAGCCGATGGATGCGTTCCAGGACCTGGCCTTCCGTATCGGCGCTTTTCAGTGGCAGGTTGAAGTCATGCAGCAACCGGCTAAGCAAGCCTCGATAGAGCAGGCCGAGTGCTTCCCGTGGCTGTGTGGGCCAAAGTTGCTCGGCCGTGCTGGCGATGTCGTCGGGCAAGGTCTCGACGCCCAGTTCCAGGCCGAACAGTTGCGTGGGTATCGGTTTGGCGGGTTTTGGTTGGCGTGAGCGGCGCCGGCTGACAAAGGCGTGCAGCCAATCGCGATAGCGCCAGATGAGCAGGGCAATACCGGCGGCCAACAGGCTCCACAGCAGCACTTCCATGCCCAAGGCGACGTGTTTGAGGGTATTGCCGTTGAGGTTGTCCAGCCATGCCCGCAACCAGGCCGGCAGCTTGCCGTCTCCGTGTGCCTTGCTCTTAGTGGCGGGTTTCTCATCGCCGAAACGATAGCGCGTGACGGTTTCCGGATTTTTGAACGGTGGCTTCTCCAGCAATGTCTTGATCGACTGGCTGGCGGCCTGGGTTGTCACTTGTTTGGGCGGGGAGGCGTCCTCGGCCATGGCGGGGCCGCTGAATGGGCTCAGGGCCAGCACCGTCACCAGCACCAACAACGGCACTACGCTGCTCAGGCGTTCGCGCAGGCGGCGGAATACCAGCTCCAGGTCCCAGGCCTCCAGCACGGTACGGCGGTTGAGGTACAGGCTGAAGCCGCACGCGACATACATCGGCTCCCAGAACACCAGGATCAGGGCATAGAAGGCATTGCCCAGGTGTTCCAGCCAGAGCCCCTCGGAACCCGTGGCCAGTGCCATTCGTTGCCAGTCCCAATCCAGTTCGAGCTGCTGGGGGATGAGTAGATAGAACAGGGCCATGCAGCCGAACCACAGGCCTATTTCCAGATGCACCCCAATAATGGTCAGCCAGCGTCCGGCCCAGGCGCTGCGTTGCTGCAAGACGCCCAGGCGTTTTTGGCGGTCGGGACCATCCAGGCCTTCGAGTTGACTGACCGGCATCAAAAAGCTGCGACTCGGGCTGAGTCGCCGCCAGGTCAGGCTGGCCAATAGCTGGCCTTTGAGCAGTCGCGGCCATTGGCTGACGGCCTGCCTGGCGCTGGGTGTCTCTGCGAACAGGGCTTTCGACAAGATATACAGCGGCAGACGATCAAAGGCCGGCTTCAGCCACCAGAACACCAACAGAGCCGTGGAGGGATACTTCCAGAACAGTGCGGTCAGCAACGCGAAAACCGGCAAGGTCACCATCGCCCAACTGCCCATCAGCAGCCAGCGATGCTCCTGGGCCATCCGTACTCCAAGGTCCATGGCTTCCCATGGCGTGCGGGGGCGGATCACTACGCTGGCATTACTCAGGCGCATGGCGAGTCCGTCCGGCAAAGATCAGGTAAGCGGCCACCAGCAACCAGAGCAGGGTGCCCACCAGGTATTTGAGCCAGGGCGCAACGCTGGTGGTGGAAGACCAATAGGCTTCGATGAACGCGGCGATCAGCAGGAACACCATCACGCCGCACAGCATCTGCACGCTTTGATGCGCCGCCAGCCGCAGGGATTCGCCTCGCGTCAGTTGACCCGGGGCGATCAATGCCCAGCCCAGTTGCAGTCCCGCCGCGCCGGCCAGGGCGATGGCGCTGAGTTCGAAGGCGCCATGGCCGATCACAAAGGACCAGAACGTCTGGCCAAAGCCTATTTCGGTGAGGTGGCCGGAGATCGCACCGATGATCAGGCCGTTGAAGATCAGGAAGAACAAACTGCCCAGCCCCAGCAACAAACCGGCGGCGAAGGTCTGGAACGCGATACCGATGTTATGCATCACGTAGTAGCCAAACATCATCCAGTCTTCGCTGGAAGCACGTTCGGCCGCGCGCCCGAGGCGGCTGGCCTCGGGGTTGTACATGCTGTGCATCTCGGCTACCTGCTGGGGGCTGACGATGCTGTAGATCAGGTCGGGAAACAGGTACACCAGCAGTGCTACACCGGCCAGGCTGCCGAAGAACAGCAGGCTGGCAACCAATACAAAGCGCCACTGCGCGCGAACCAGGCGTGGGAAGTCGGCCAGGATAAAACTCAGGACCTTTGCGCCCAATTGGCTGCGATGGCGGTAGAGCTGTTGATGGCCACGCAAGGCCAGTTGTTGCAGGGGGTCCACCAGATAACTGCTGTAGCCGCGCTCCTGAGCCAGGGCGAGGTGTTGGCACAGGCGCCGATACTGGTGGGGGAAGTCGGTCACGTCAGCGGCCTTGGCCTTGCCTTGTTCCAGCTGGGTCAGTTGTTCGGCGAAGGCATGCCATTGCTGCTGGTAACGGCTTTCGAACAGGCTCTGTTTCATATTGGCCCCAACAGGCCGCGAGCCACGCCGTTGAGTTGTTCGGCGGCACGTGCCGGTGACACTTGCAGGGGCGTGGCGAGAATGGAGGCCAGTTCGTGGACCCGCTCGGCCGACAACTCACCCTGGCGTTCGGCAAAGCCAAGGATGGCGCGTTGCTCGCTGAGGTCCAAGGCAAAGGGCAGGCGCAAGGCCGCAGCTGCGGGGACATTGGGACGGGGCAGGGGATGCTCGCGGTAGATCACCAGCGTACCGGCGGCGAGGTCGCCGAGTCGTTTGAAATGGGGGTGCTGCAGGCAACTGATGGCCCCGAGAAAGTAGCCGAAAGGCAGCATGTCGACAAAGCGCAGCAGGTTGCGGATCAACGAGGCGGACCAGCCGATGGGCGTGCCGTCATCCTGTACCACGCGCAAGCCCATCACCTGCTTGCCTGGGGAGCAGCCCTGGTTGAGCACTTCGAACAGCACCATGTACCACCAGCTGACCAGGAACAGCAGCAGCGAACCGATGCCGATGCCGATATTGCCGAGCAGCGCCAGGGGCACGACGAGGATTCCCATGACCAGCCCACGCAGGCCCAGGTCGAACCCGAAGGCCAATGCACGGGGTACCAGGCCGGCTGGGCGCAACGGCAGGTCGATGCCCTCCGGGGTCTCGATCTGGTAACGGGTGTCCAATGGGGCTGATGGCATCGCGATCCTTGGCAGTGCAGTGTGGCTGAGAGAGACGGATGCTAGCAGTGTCGGCGCTGGAAGCAACCATTCAAGGTTTTACTGGATGTTTGTACAGGGTCGATGGCGCTGGCTTCGAATGCCTTGCAGCGCCTAGACTTTGCCGATCTTCAGCACAGGAACAGCCCGTGACCTCCATTTTCTGGTACGACTATGAAACCACCGGCATCAATCCGCGCAGCGATCGCCCCCT
Organism: Pseudomonas sp. RP-B7; assembly: GCF_059803535.1. Lineage (NCBI taxonomy): Bacteria > Pseudomonadati > Pseudomonadota > Gammaproteobacteria > Pseudomonadales > Pseudomonadaceae > Pseudomonas > Pseudomonas sp. RP-B7. The sequence goes on along the minus strand of NZ_JAPFHC010000005.1, from coordinate 176,777 downwards.
TCAGGTCGCCGGTATCCGCACCGATCTTGAACTGAACGAGATCGGGCCGCCGGTCAACCTATACTGCCAACCCAGCGACGACATCCTGCCGCATCCTGCTGCATGTGCGATTACCGGCATCACCCCCGGCATCCTGGCGCAAAAAGGCTTGGCCGAGGCCGACTTCATGACACGGGTGCACGCCGAACTGGCTGCCCCCGGTACTTGCGGGGCCGGTTACAACACCTTGCGGTTCGACGATGAAATGACGCGCTACAGCCTGTATCGCAACTTCTTCGACCCTTATGCCCGCGAGTGGCAAGGCGGCAACAGTCGCTGGGACTTGATCGACGTGGTGCGCACCGCCTACGCCTTGCGTCCGGAAGGTATCGAATGGCCACAGCAGGACGGCCGTGTCACGCTCAAGCTTGAACGCCTGACCGCCGCCAACGGGATTGATCATGGCCAGGCCCACGATGCCTTGTCCGACGTGCGTGCAACCATTGCGTTGGCCCGGTTGGTACGGGAGAAACAGCCCAAGCTGTATGACTGGCTGTTCCAGTTGCGCAGCAAACAGCGGGTGATGGACCAGGTGCGTCTGTTGCAGCCGATGGTGCATATCTCCGGACGTTTTTCGGCCGAGCGTCATTACCTGGGCGTTGTGTTGCCATTGGCTTGGCACCCACGCAATCGCAATGCGTTGATTGTCTGTGACCTGGGTCTCGACCCTCAAGGCTTGCTGGACCTTGATGCCGAAACCTTGCGTCAGCGCCTCTACACGCGGCGTGACGAACTCGCTGACGGGGAACTGCCTGTGCCCCTCAAATTGCTGCACATCAATCGCTGCCCGGTGGTGGCTCCGTTGAATGTGTTGCGGGCGCAAGATCGTGAACGCTTGCACTTGGATATGGACAGTTACCAGGCGCGCGCGCTGCGGCTAACTGACGCACAGGAAGTTTGGCGCGACAAGTTGGCGAGCATTTATGCCGAGGAGGAATTTGCGCCGACAACAGACCCGGAGCAGCAGCTTTATGATGGTTTTATCGGCGATCGCGATCGGCGCTTATGTGAACAAGTACGCAACGCTGAACCTGCGCAACTAGCACATCAGCAGTGGCCGTTCGACGATCATCGCCTGCCCGAATTATTATTTCGCTACCGTGCGCGCAACTTTCCCGAGACCTTGAATAACGAGGAGCAACAACGCTGGAAATTATTTTGCCAGCAGCGTTTGTCGGACGCTGAGCTGGGCGCGCCGATTACCCTTGAGGGATTTAATCAGGCACGTCTGGAGTTGGCGGCAAGTGCCACGCCGTATCAGTTGCAGGTGTTGGCGCAGTGGCAGGAATATGCCGACGCTTTAGCGGCCCGGTTCAATTTGTAATCGGGGCCCTAGAGTATTTTCAGGCAATAAAAAACGCCAGCGAGCTGGCGTTTTCAAAGTGTCGCGTATCAGGCCGCAGCCCGATGGGGCTTAGCCCAGCAGGGTAGCCCAACCTTCAACCACGTCACCGCCCCACTTGGCTTTCCACTCTTTCAGAGTCTTGTGGTTGCCACCTTTGGTTTCAATCACTTCGCCGTTGTGTGGGTTCTTGTATTGCTTGACCTTGCGAGCACGCTTGGTGCCGGTAGTTTTCACGGCGCCACGTGGAGCCTTAACTTTCGACTCTGGGTCCAGCAGCGCGATGATGTCACGCAGGGACTTGGAGTATTCACCCATCAGGGTGCGCAGTTTGCCTTCGAATTCCAGCTCAGTTTGCAGCTTGTCGTCTTGGGACAGGTTCTTCAAGCGGGCTTGCAGCTCTTTGATAGCTTCTTCGGTGGCACGGTATTCGTTGATCAGGGACATGTGGACTACCTTATGTAGAGCGCTGATTGACAGGAAGTGGGTCAATAATAGTCAGGCCAAATCCTCAAGTAAACATTTAAGGGTGTATTTATGTGAATTGCGTTGAATGTTTGTGGCAATGCAATGCGTTGGAGTTAATTAATAGGGCATACGCGGCAAAGATAATCTACGTAAGAAAAGCATAATTGCCCGATTTTGCGCGTGAACGTTCATATAGCGCTGGTAAAACCTTACGCTATTAAGGGGCGTATCGCTGCCAGGCCACCAGAATAAGCCTCGACGGATACTGCAGTTTTTCTGCGTAGTGGCTAGAATGGCGGCCTTTGCGAAGTTCTGGAGTTTTCCCCTAATGCGCACTTTTCGGCTGGTGATTGCTTGCCCGGACCGGGTTGGTATCGTTGCCAAAGTCAGTAACTTTCTGGCCTCCCACAACGGCTGGATCACCGAGGCGAGCCATCACTCGGACAATCTCAGCGGTTGGTTCTTCATGCGTCACGAGATTCGTGCCGACTCGCTGCCCTTTGGCCTTGATGCCTTCCGCGAGGCGTTTGCGCCGATTGCCGAAGAGTTTTCGATGACCTGGCACATCACCGACACCGAGCAGAAAAAACGCGTGGTGCTGATGGCCAGCCGCGAATCCCACTGCCTGGCAGACTTGCTGCACCGCTGGCACAGCGATGAGCTGGACTGCGAGATCGCCTGCGTGATTTCCAACCACGACGACCTGCGCAGCATGGTTGAGTGGCATGGCATCCCGTACTACCACGTGCCGGTCAACCCGCAGGACAAGGAACCGGCGTTCGCCGAGGTGTCCCGCCTGGTCAAGCAGCACGAAGCCGACGTCGTGGTGCTGGCGCGCTACATGCAGATCCTGCCGCCGGAGCTGTGCAGTGCCTACGCTGGCAAGGTGATCAATATCCACCACAGCTTCCTGCCGTCGTTTGTCGGCGCCAAGCCTTATCACCAGGCATCGCTGCGTGGTGTGAAATTGATTGGTGCGACCTGCCACTACGTGACCGAAGAGCTGGACGCCGGCCCGATCATCGAGCAGGACGTGGTCCGCGTGAGCCACAGCGACAGCATCGAAGACATGGTGCGTTTCGGCCGTGACGTCGAGAAGATGGTGTTGGCCCGTGGCCTGCGTTACCACTTGGAAGACCGCGTGCTGGTTCACGGTAACAAGACTGTGGTGTTCTGATCACCGAGTGGTGATTGAAGAATGAAGGGCCTGGGCGTTAAATCGTCCCAGGCCCTTTTTTTTGCCTGCCCTCAAGGAGTGGACCATGAGCGATCCGTTGGACAAAGCCACATCCAAAGCCCCGGCGACGCTGGGGGAGGGTTGTTTGAGCCGCTATGACCCGGATGACCTCGACAGTGAGGACGGCACCGATTTTCCCGGTGCCGCCGAACTGTGGGCGCGTGAGCAGGGCAAGCCTGCACACGGGTCAGATGCGGAAGCTGCCGACCAACTGCTTGAGCCGCCCGGCCTGTTGCTCAAGGTCGGCACAGGCACGCAAGGTTGACTGCAGGTTTTCCACACCTTCCTGGTTGAGGGTGTTGATCTCGGTGATGTCCATGTTGATCGACTCCACCACCGAGGTCTGTTCCTCGGTAGCGGTGGCGACCGACTGGTTCATGCCGTCGATTTCGCCGATACGTTGGGTCACGCTGTTCAGGCGTTCGCCGGCGAGGTTCGCAATCTCCACGCTGTCCTGGCTGTGACGCTGGCTTTCGCTCATGGTGCTGACCGAGTCCCGCGCACCGACTTGCAGCTCTTCGATCATGGTTTGCACCTGTTGCGCCGATTCCTGGGTGCGATGGGCCAGGTTGCGCACTTCATCGGCGACCACGGCAAAGCCACGGCCAGCTTCCCCGGCGCGGGCGGCTTCGATGGCGGCGTTGAGCGCCAGCAGGTTGGTTTGCTGGGAGATGCTGGTGATGACTTCGAGGATTTGCCCGATGTTCACCGTTTTGCTGTTAAGTGCTTCGATATTGGTGCTCGAAGCGCTGATCATCGCCGATAGCTGCGTCATCGCCTTGATGTTGCGCTCCACCACTTGCTGACCATCTTCCGCCAGGCTGCGCGCATCGCTGGCCTGGCTGGAGGCCTGCGCGGCGTTACGGGCGATTTCCTGGGCGGCGGCCCCCAGTTGATTGATGGCGGCAGCCACGCTGTTGGTGCGGTTGGCCTGTTCGTCGGAATTGACCATTGATGAGTTGGACGCGCTGACCACACGCAGGGCCACTTCATTGACCTGCCCGGTGGCCGAGGACACTTCGCGGATCGACGTATGAATACGCTCGACGAAGCGGTTGAACGCGTTGCCCAGGGTGCCGAATTCGTCGTGGTTCTGGATGGTCAGGCGGCGCGTCAGGTCGCCTTCGCCATCGGCGATGTCCTGCATGGCGCGGGTCATCAGGTGCAACGGTTGCAGCAGCACACGGATCAGCATGCCAAGCAGGGCGATGATGATCACCACGGCAATGAGGGTGGCGATCACCGCCGAGGTGCGAAATTCGCTGAGCATGGCGAAGGCTTTGTCTTTATCCACCGAAATTCCGAGATACCAGTTCACCGACGGCAAGCCTTTGATCGGTGTGAAGGTGACGATGTTGTCCTTGCCGTTGGCCTCGACCTCGCTGAAGTCGCTGCTGATTTTCGGGGTGTTTTTGGGGTAGACGTCGGCCAGGGTCTTCATCACCAGGTTTTTGTCCGGGTGCACCAGGACCTTGCCGTCGGCACTGACCAGGAAGGCGTAGCCCATGCCGCCCAGGTCCAGCGCGCCAATGTTGTCCACCAGGGTTTGCAGGCTCAGGTCACCGCCCACGACGCCGATGCTTTGGCCGGACTTGATGCTGGGGGTGGCGATGGAAATGATCAATTTGCCAGTAGCGGCGTCGATGTAGGGTTCGGTCAGGGTCGAACCGTTACTGCTCTGGGCGCCCTTGTACCAGGGGCGAACGCGGGGGTCGAAGCCGTCCGGCATTTTGGTGTCGGGGCGGATGGTGAAGGCGCCCGTGCTGTCGCCTACGTAGGTTGCCATGAACGAGGAGGTCAGGGTTTTCTGATCCAGCAGGCTGCCGACCACACTCGGCTCGGGGTTGATGGCGATGTTCTGTGCGGCGTTTTCCACCAGGGCAATGCGCCCGGTGAGCCAGGTTTGAATGTTGCCTGCGGTGACGTCGCCCATTTCATTCAGGTAGCTGTTGAGGTCGTTGCGAATGGCGTTGCGTTGCAGGTAGTCGTTGTAGAGGGTAAACAGCGCGAATGCGGCGACGACTATAAGGGAGGCTGCAAGCAGGATTTTATGGCTGAAGCGTAGATTTTTATTCATGGCTTGTAGGGGTCCGCTAAGGTCTTAATATCCGATGCGCGTCCTTGTGGGAGGCGCAGAATGGCAGCGTCAAAAAAGGTGTGATATTGCTTGTGATAGCTCCGCTGGCTCCTGTGGGAATTATCTGACCTATTTTTAGACTTTGTGGGTCTCACATCTGTCTGTATCGACCTCGCGTTATTAAAGCTTAATCATGGGAGACAAAATGTCTGACTCCACGCAACTCCTGATCGGCGCAGACCTTGAAGGCCAGCCCATCGCCCAGGCCATGCGCCTGGGCAATCGCCACGGGCTTATCGCCGGTGCCACCGGCACGGGCAAGACCGTCACCTTGCAGCGTCTGGCCGAGGCGTTCAGCGATGCCGGTGTGGCGGTGTTTGCCGCTGACATCAAGGGCGATCTGTGTGGCCTGGGTGCCGCCGCCAACCCCCAGGGCAAAGTGGCCGAGCGCATTGCCGGCATGCCTTTCCTTAACTACACGGCCAAGGCTTATCCGGTCACGTTGTGGGATATACACGGGCAGTCTGGTCATCCGTTGCGTACCACCATCAGCGAAATGGGCCCGTTGTTGCTTGGCGCCCTGTTGGAGCTGACGGACAGCCAACAATCGGCGCTCTACGCGACATTCAAGATGGCCGACCGCGAAGGTCTGTTGCTGCTGGACTTGAAGGACCTCAAGGCGCTGCTCAACCACTTGCGTTATCACCCGGAGTTGCTGGGCGACGATGCCGCGCTGATGACCACCGGCTCCAGCCAGGCGCTGTTACGGCGCCTGGCGGTGTTGGAGCAGCAGGGCGCCGAAGCCTTGTTTGGCGAACCGGCCCTGCAACTTGAAGATATTCTGCAACCCGCCAGCGACGGACGGGGGCGCATCCACCTGCTGGACGCCAGCCGCCTGGTACACGAGGCGCCGAAGGTCTACGCGACGTTCCTGTTGTGGCTGCTGGCGGAGTTGTTCGAACAACTGCCAGAGCGTGGCGATGCAGACAAACCGCTGCTGGCGCTGTTTTTCGATGAGGCGCATTTGTTGTTCGCCGACACGCCCAGGGCCCTGCAAGAGCGCTTGGAGCAGGTGGTGCGGTTGATTCGTTCGAAAGGGGTAGGGGTGTATTTCGTCACCCAGTCCCCGGGTGACCTGCCGGACACGGTGCTCGCGCAGCTCGGCCTGCGTATCCAGCACGGCCTGCGCGCGTTCACCACCAAAGAGCAGAAGTCTCTGCGGGCGGTGGCAGATGGTTTCCGACCGAACCCCGCGTTCGATGCTCTGGCGGTGTTGACCGAGTTGGGCACGGGTGAGGCGTTGGTGGGCACCTTGCAGGAAAAAGGCACGCCGGAAGTCGTCCAGCGCGTGTTGGTTGCGCCGCCGCAATCGCGGATCGGGCCGTTGAGCGAGGTTGAACGCGTGGCATTGATCGCCAGTTCGCCGTTGCAGGGGCGCTATGACAAGCCGATCGATCGCGAATCAGCCTACGAAGTGCTGATGGCGCGCAAGGAGCTGGGGCCGACCGAGGAGGCCAAGCCGGCCGAAGAAGAGCCGAGTTTTACCGACAAGGCCGGAGCGTTTCTGGGAACGGCAGCGGGCAAGGCGTTGAAATCCGCCATGCAGCAGGCTGCCAATCAGATGGGGCGGCAGCTGGTGCGGGGGTTGCTGGGGTCGTTGCTTGGCGGCAGCAAGCGCAAGTAACGGCTCAGGCCTTGGGCTTGGCGTGGGCGGCGAGCCGCTCAAGCGCTGCGCGCAGGCCTGGATCGCTGATCCCGTCGGCCGTTGCCTGAATGGTTTCGGCCGCGTTTTCCGACAAATCCATGGTGTGCCCCACCGCGCCCTGCTGGACAGTGGGCGGTTGCACCTTGAACTGGATGCGCGTCAGGCTGGCGAACTCATCAAATGCCATCAATTGGCGTTGCAGGCGCTTCTGTTGATAGCGCAGGCGGGTGGCCCAATGGCCATCTGTGACAATGAGTAGCAGGTTGCCCTCGCGCCAAGACGCCACATGACAATGTTCACGTGCGGCCGGTTGCAGTTGGCTTTCGACCAGGCGCTGCAGATGGCCCAGGCGTTGTGCATGGCCAAAGATGGCTTTCAACGGCTTGGCTTCGCGAAGCAACGCGCCGGGAGCGCGGGCTGTAAGGGGGCGAAATGCCATTATTAGACACCTAAAGTAACAGAGCGGCCATCTTAGCAGAAAGCGCCTGTACGCCCCCAAGCCATGCGCTGAAGGGGTAAAGCCCGTGAAATCAATAGTTAACTTCTGTGCTCCATGGGTTGAAAGTCCGGTAAAAGCCCTTATTTTAAACAAGCCCTCTCACCGCCCCATGCCTGCATCGGGGAACAACGCCACTTTCCTCACCCACGATTCCGGGTAGAATGCGCGTTCGCATGCGGCCGTGAGGGCTGCTCGGGCCACTCACGGTGCGCCCTCCATCCCTATGTGTGGAAGAACCTGCCGATATGTTTGCGCCTTTGTTAAAGAAACTTTTTGGAAGCAAGAATGAGCGCGAAGTCAAACGCATGCTCAAGACGGTGCAGCTGGTCAATGCCTTCGAAGAGCAGATGGTTGCCCTTTCGGACGAGCAATTGCGCGCCAAGACCGAAGAGTTCAAGGCCCGCATAGCCAAAGGTGAAACCCTCGACAAGCTGCTTCCCGAAGCCTTTGCGGTCGCCCGTGAAGCCGGCAAGCGTGTCATGGGCATGCGCCACTTCGACGTCCAGTTGATCGGCGGCATGACCTTGCATGAAGGCATGATTGCCGAAATGCGTACCGGTGAAGGCAAGACCCTGGTGGCAACCCTGGGTGTTTACCTCAACGCACTGTCTGGCAAGGGCGTGCACGTTGTGACGGTGAACGACTACCTGGCTCGCCGGGACGCCAACTGGATGCGCCCGCTGTATGAATTCCTCGGCCTGACCGTCGGCGTTGTCACGCCGTTCCAGCCGCCGGAAGAGAAACGCGCCGCCTACGCCGCCGACATCACCTACGGCACCAACAACGAATTCGGTTTCGACTACCTGCGCGACAACATGGCGTTCAGCATGGAAGAAAAATTCCAGCGCGAACTCAACTTTGCCGTGATCGACGAAGTCGACTCCATCCTCATCGACGAAGCCCGTACCCCGCTGATCATCTCTGGCCAGGCCGAAGACAGCTCGCGCCTGTACACCGAGATCAACAAGTTGATCCCGCGCCTGGAGCAGCACATCGAGGAAGTCGAAGGCGTGGTGACCAAAGAAGGTCATTTCACCATCGACGAGAAGACCCGCCAGGTCGAACTCAACGAAGCCGGTCACCAGTTCGTCGAAGAAATGCTGACCCAGATCGGCGAGCTGGCCGAGGGTGAAAGCCTGTACTCGGCGCACAACCTGGGCCTGTTGACCCACGTGTATGCCGGGCTGCGTGCCCACAAGCTGTTCCATCGCAACGTTGAATACATCGTGCAGGACGGCCAGGTCGTGCTGGTCGACGAGCACACCGGCCGTACCATGCCGGGCCGCCGTCTGTCCGAAGGCCTGCACCAGGCCATCGAAGCGAAGGAACACCTCAACATCCAGGCTGAAAGCCAGACGTTGGCGTCCACCACCTTCCAGAACTACTTCCGTCTGTACAACAAACTGTCCGGCATGACCGGTACGGCCGACACCGAAGCGTTCGAATTCCACCAGATCTACGGTCTGTCGGTGGTGGTTATCCCGCCGAACAAGCCACTGGCGCGTAAGGACTACAACGACCTGGTGTTCCTGACCGCCGAAGAGAAGTACGCGGCGATCATCAACGACATCAAGGACGGCATGGCCAAGGGCCGTCCAATCCTGGTGGGTACCGCCACCATCGAGACTTCCGAGCATGTGTCCAACCTGCTCAACAAGGAAGGCATCGAGCACAAGGTCCTCAACGCCAAGTTCCACGAAAAAGAAGCCGAGATCATCGCCCAGGCCGGTCGCCCAGGCGCACTGACCATCGCCACCAACATGGCGGGTCGTGGTACCGACATCCTGTTGGGCGGCAACTGGGAAGTGGAAGTCGCGGCCCTGGACAACCCGAGCCCCGAGCAGATCGCCCAGATCAAGGCCGACTGGCAGAAGCGCCACCAGGCCGTGCTGGAATCCGGTGGCTTGCAGGTGATCGCTTCCGAGCGTCACGAATCGCGCCGTATCGACAACCAGCTGCGTGGCCGTGCCGGTCGCCAGGGTGACGCCGGCTCCAGCCGCTTCTACCTGTCCCTGGAAGACAGCCTGATGCGCATCTTCGCCTCGGACCGCGTGAAGAACTTCATGAAGGCCCTGGGCATGCAGTCCGGTGAAGCGATCGAGCACCGTATGGTGACCAACGCCATCGAGAAGGCGCAGCGCAAGGTTGAAGGGCGCAACTTCGACATTCGTAAGCAACTGCTCGAGTTCGATGACGTCAACAACGAACAGCGTAAAGTGATCTATCACATGCGTAACACGTTGCTGGCCGCCGACAACATTGGCGAGACCATCGCCGATTTCCGTCAGGACGTGCTCAACGCCACTGTCAGCGCGCACATTCCGCCACAGTCGCTGCCTGAGCAGTGGGATGTGGCCGGTCTGGAAGCAGCGTTGAAGAGCGATTTCGGCGTGGATCTGCCAGTTCAGCAATGGCTGGACGAAGACGACCACCTGTACGAAGAAACCCTGCGCGAAAAACTGATGGCCGAATTGCTGGCCGCGTACAACGAGAAAGAAGAGCAGGCGAGTGCCGAAGCACTGCGCACCTTCGAGAAGCAAATCGTACTGCGCGTGCTGGACGACCTGTGGAAAGACCACCTGTCGACCATGGACCACTTGCGTCACGGCATCCACCTGCGCGGCTACGCCCAGAAGAACCCGAAGCAGGAGTACAAGCGCGAGTCGTTCACGCTGTTCTCCGAACTGTTGGATTCGATCAAGCGCGATTCGATTCGCGTGCTGTCCCACGTTCAGGTGCGTCGCGAAGACCCGATCGAGGAAGAAGCTCGCCTGCGCCAGGAAGCCGAGGCACTGGCTGCGCGCATGCAGTTCCAGCACGACGAAGCGCCGGGCCTGGACGCCCCAGAGGTGTTGGGCGAAGAGGTCGATGTGGCCTTGGCTCAAACCCCGGTTCGCAACGACCAGAAACTGGGCCGCAACGAGCTGTGCTACTGCGGTTCGGGCAAGAAGTTCAAACACTGCCACGGCCAGATCGAATAAGATTTCGCCCTGACGCTGCAACACCTTGCGCCGCGACCGGCCTGTGCCGTCGCGGCGTTTTGCCATTAATTTCACCGTCGCTTACGACGGCACAGACATCACCTATTTTTTAAGGAGCGCATTCATGGCTGTTGGTCTTGGTCCTTTGCCCACTTTGCACCCGGTTGCCGGTTTTGAACTCGGTATCGCTTCGGCCGGCATCAAACGCCCAGGGCGCAAGGATGTGGTGGTGATGCGCTGTGCCGAAGGCTCGACCGTCGCCGGTGTGTTCACCCTCAACGCGTTCTGCGCTGCGCCGGTGATCCTGGCCAAGCAGCGTGTTGCCGGGACTATCCGTTACCTGCTGACCAACACTGGCAACGCCAACGCCGGCACCGGCGAGCCTGGCCTGGTAGCGGCTGCGCGTACCTGCGCCAAGCTGGCCCAACTGACTGGCGTGGACGCCAGCCAAGTGCTGCCGTACTCCACCGGCGTGATCGGCGAGCCGCTGCCCGTCGAGAAGATCGAAGGCGCACTGCAAGCCGCGCTGGACGACCTGTCTGTGGATAACTGGGCCGCCGCCGCCACCGGCATCATGACCACCGATACCCTGCCAAAAGGCGCCAGCCGCCAGTTCGTGCATGATGGCGTGACCGTCACCGTGACCGGCATCAGCAAGGGCGCGGGCATGATCCGTCCGAACATGGCCACCATGCTCGGCTACATCGCCACCGACGCCAAAGTCTCCCGCGACGTGTTGCATAGCCTGATCCTCGACGGCGCTAACAAGTCGTTCAACCGCATCACCATCGATGGCGACACCTCGACCAACGACTGCTGCATGCTGATCGCCACCGGCCAGGCCAACCTGCCGGAGATCACCGAGGCCAGCGGCCCGCTGTTCGCGGCGTTGAAGCAGGCGGTGTTCGAAGTGTGCATGGACGTGGCCCAGGCCATCGTGCGTGACGGCGAAGGCGCAACCAAGTTTGTCACCGTAGAAGTCAACGGCGGCGGCAATCACCAGGAATGCCTGGACGTGGGCTACACCGTGGCGCACTCGCCGCTGATCAAGACCGCACTGTTTGCTTCCGACCCGAACTGGGGCCGTATCCTTGCGGCCGTCGGTCGTGCCGGCGTGCCAGACCTGGACGTGAGCAAGATCGACGTGTTCCTCGGTGACGTCTGCATCGCCAGCCGTGGCGCGCGTGCCGAAACCTACACCGAAGCCCAGGGCTCGGCCGTGATGCAGCAGGAAGAAATCACCATCCGCATCGAGCTGGGTCGCGGCGATTGCAGCGAAACCATCTGGACCACTGACCTGTCCCACGAGTACGTGAAGATCAACGCGGAATACCGCACCTGATCGCAGAGAGGATGAACGCGGTGAAACGAGTGCATGTAGCAGCAGCGGTGATCCGCGGTGTCGATGGCAGGATTTTGCTGGCGCGCCGCGCAGACACTCAGCATCAGGGCGGCCTCTGGGAGTTTCCCGGTGGCAAGGTGGAGGCCGATGAGTCGGTCGCCACCGCGCTGTCCCGCGAATTGCAGGAAGAACTGGGTATCCAGGTCACCACGGCGCGGCCACTGATCCAGGTGCAGCATGACTACCCGGACAAGCAGGTGTTGCTGGATGTCTGGGAAGTCTCGGCCTTTACCGGCGAGCCCCATGGTGTGGAAGGGCAACCGCTGGAATGGGTGGCGCCCCGGGACCTGCCGAACTATGAGTTCCCGGCGGCCAATGCGCCGATTGTGGCTGCGGCGCGTTTGCCTGCCGAGTACCTGATCACTCCTGGTGAGCTGGAAACACCGACGCTGTTGCGTGGTCTTCAGAAAGCCATTGCCGGCGGCATCAAGCTGGTTCAACTGCGTGCGCCCAACGGCTACGACCCCAAGTATCGTGACCTGGCGGTGGATGCGGTTGGCCTGTGTGCCGGCAAGGCGCAATTGATGCTCAAGGGCCCGTTCGAATGGTTGGGGGATTTTCCTTCAGCCGGCTGGCACATGACCTCGGCGCAATTGCGTAAATACGCCAGCAAAGGTCGACCGCTGCCTAAAGATCGTTGGTTGGCGGCGTCGTGCCACAACGCTGAAGAGCTGGCGCTGGCCGAATTGATGGATGTGGATTTTGTCACGCTGTCGCCGGTGCAACCGACCCAGACTCATCCTGACGCGCAGCCGTTGGGTTGGGAGCAGGCCGCGCAGTTGATCAGCGGCTTCAGCAAGCCGGTGTTTCTGCTGGGTGGGGTTGGGCCGGCCGAGCGGGAAAAGGCTTGGGGCGCTGGGGCTCAGGGTGTGGCCGGGATCCGGGCATTCTGGCCTGAGGTTTGATGCTGTTCTGACTGGCCTCTTCGCGAGCAAGCCCGCTCCCACACTTGACCGAGTTCCGACATGAGAATGCGGTCGAATGTGGGAGCGGGCTTGCTCGCGAAGGCGTCAGATCCGGCACTGATTAATCAATGGGGTTTAGCGGCTGCCTGCCACAAAACCTCAGCAACACCCTGGCGTTTGGCAATAATCCGCGCCGCCACGAACAACAAATCCGACAACCGATTGATATACGCCAACCCCACGCCATCCAGTGGCTCAATCCCATTCAACTGCTGACACCGCCGCTCCGCACTACGCGCCAGGCTGCGGCACACGTGTGCCTGGGCGATCAACGCCGAGCCACCGGGCAGGATGAAGTTTTCCAGCGGCCCGACCTCCTCGTTCCAACGATCAATCGCCGCTTCCAATCGGTCCACTTCCGCCGCATTCAGCGCCTTGTACACCGGCATGGCCAGTTCACCGCCAAGGTCAAACAAGCGATGCTGGCACGGCGTAAGCACTTCGATCACATCTTTGAGTTGTGGGTGTTTGCCGCTCTGTTCTTCCAGATTGGCCAGCAATAGCCCCAGTTGACTATTGAGCGTATCCACCTCGCCAATCGCCTCCACGCGCGGGTGGTCCTTGGGCACGCGGCGGCCGTCACCGAGGCCGGTTTCGCCCTTGTCGCCGGTGCGGGTGTAGATCTTCGACAGGCGAAAGCCCATGGTCATTGCTCCAGTTGGGTGAGTTCGTAAGGCGGCAGTTGGCTGCCCGCCAGGGGTAGGCGCAAGGTGAAGCAAGTGCCTTGGCCGAGGGTCGATTGCACTTCCATCTGGCCCTTGTGGTTGTTGGTGATGATGAAGTACGACACCGATAGCCCAAGCCCGGTGCCCTGGCCGATTTCCTTGGTGGTGAAGAACGGCTCGAACGTGCGTTTGCGCACGTTTTCGCTCATGCCGATGCCGTTGTCTTCCACCTGGATCTCCGCCCACGGTGGGTTGAGGCGCGTGCGCAGGATGATGCGTCCGGGCTCGCGGTCGTCTTCACGCAGGTGAATGGCCTGGGCGGCGTTCTTGAGCAGGTTGAGCAACACTTGCTCAAGCTCGTTGGCGGTGCCGGGCACGGGGCCCAGTTGCGGGTCGAACTGGCGGACGATGGCCTGGCCCTTGAAGTCGAAGCCGATGGTCAGGTCGAAATCATTGCCAGCGATTTCCACGGCTTGATCGATCAGCGCGGGCAGGTCGCAGGGCGCCATCTGCCGGTTGCTGCGGCGACTGAAACTGAGCATGTGGGTCACGATTTTCGCTGCGCGCGCGCCGGCCTGCTGGATGCCGTCGAGTAGTTGCGGCACTTCACGGCTTTGCAGGTAGCGGTTCACCGTGTCCAACTCGACGCCGACCTGTTCGGCGTGTTCGAGGTTCTTGGGCAGGTCCGGTGACAAGCGGCGGCGGATGTTCTGCACGTTATGCAGGATCGCCCCCAGTGGGTTGTTGATCTCATGGGCCATGCCGGCGGCCAGCCCGCCGACCGAAAGCATTTTCTCCGACTGCACCATCATTTCTTCCAGGGACAGGCGCTGGGTGATGTCGTCGATGCGGATCACCACCCCGCGCCCGGCGCCGCCCATCAGCGGGTAGAAGGTCAGGGCGTAGTGTTTGGGCTCGTCGTCCTTGATCCAGGTAACGCGCTCGATGCGTTCCACGGTGTGCTGTTCCACTGTGGCCTTGATCTGCGGCAGGTATGGCTTGAGCGGCTGGAACGCAAGGAAGATCGGTTGGTTCAGCGCTTCATCCAGGCGTGTGCCGGAGAGCGCGCTGGCCTCCTGGTTCCACTGGGTGACGTAGAGCTGTTCGTCGAGGGCGATCAGGGCCGACGGCATGGAGTCGATGATGCTGTTGAGGTAGTTCTGGAAACCCGTGAGCTTTTTCTCGATCTTGCTGCGCACCTGTACTTCGAGTTCCAGCTTGCGGTTGGTGTGGCGGGTTTCTTCGGCCAGGCCCTGGGCTTGGGCGTAGGCTTCCTGGGAGTCGTCCCGCGCGCGCTTGAGCTGCTGCTCGCGTGCTTCGATGCGCGACAGCATGGTGTTGAAGGCTTCGGCCAGGCTGCCGATTTCATCGTGGTTGCCGCGCCCGGCACGCAAGGCGTAGTTCTCTTCGCGGGTAACCTGGCGCGACAGTTCTTCCAACTCATGGATCGGCCGGGTGATCAGGCGTTTGATCTGCCGGGCGATGACCAACCACAACAGCACACTGAAAATCAGGATGCCCAGGCTCGCGGTCAAGGTGCCGGTATAGAACGCTACCGGCAGCTCGCTGCTGGCGACCAGCAGCAAATGCCCGGATGGCTGGCCCGGACGGGGCAGGGTGATGACCTGGTTGCTGCGAAACTCGGTGGCGCGCCAGGCCTCGATATGCCGGTAGTTGTCCGGCAGGTGCAGGCGGTCGCCATGTTGCAATTGCGCCAGGCGGTTGCCTTCGCTGTCATACAGGGCGGCGGCGCGCAGCGGTGAGTAGCTGGTCAGCTCGTTGAGCAGGGCGTCGGCTTTGGCCGGGGATTCCAGGGCTTCGGCGGCCAGGGCCGGGTTGGAGACCAACCGACCGATGGCTTGGAGTGCCTGGGGGGCCATGCTCTCCTGGGAGATCCAGTAGGCGGCGCTGATAAACGTGAGGTTGGCCACCAGCAATACAGTGGTCAGCAGCACCAGCAGGGCGGCGAGCAGTTTCTGCCCGACCGGTAGATTTTCAAGACGCTGGCGCAGCGGCATCAGGGTTTTCCCAGGTAATAGACAGGCGGGCAGGGTAGCGCGTGGTTCAGTCGCGGGGCAATCCGCGTGCATGCAACTGCTCGACCAGGCGCATTTGCACTTGTTGCAGGTGCGGCAGATTCAATTGGTGACGGGCCGCCGCCTGGCAAGCATAGCCCAACAGGTAGCTGATTTCGGTGCGCCGGGCGTTGGCCACGTCTTGGTACATCGAGGAGTAATTGGCTGCAGTCGCCTGGATCACCCGTACCACTTCGCTGTGCAGGTCTTGTGCGGCGACGGGCTGGCCGCAGCATTCGAGCAACTCGCTCAATTCCGCGCAGAGGGTCGCGACCTCACAGGCGTGGGCCTGCAAGCCGCCGTTGCGGCATTGGTAAAGCACCGTCAGCGGATTTATCGCACAGTTGAGTGCGAGCTTGCGCCACAGGCGGGTGAGGATGTCGGTGCTCCATTCGTGAGGGATTCCTGCGGCCTGTAGGTCTTCCAGCCACAGCGGCGGGGTGGGATGCCTGGCGTCACCCAGCCAGGTGTAGCCGTGGCCGGCGAACACCACGCGCCAGTCGCCGTCGCGAAACGCGCCTTCGGTGCTGGAGGCATAGATGCAGCGGGCCTGGGGTAACTGGGTGGCAACGGCGTCCTGGCTGCCGAGGCCGTTCTGCAGCAGGATCAGTTCGGCGTCTGGCGCTAGCCGATGTTGCAGCTGTGCGACGGCGCTTTGCGCATCGTAGGCTTTGCACGCCACCAGCAGGCGACGGATTGGCTCTGGGCTGTCGGGCGTTTCGGCGATCACCGGGTAGGTGTGTGCCACATCATGCTCCACCAGGGTCAGACCAGGCGTCGCCTGATAGCTGGCCAGGCGTGCCGCATCGCGCAGGATCAACCGCACGGGCACGCCCGCACGGGCCAGCCGCGTGGCCCAGAGGGTGCCAAGGCTGCCGGCGCCGAGAATATGCCAGGTGGTCGACATCAGATTTTGCTCCGTAGGGTCGCCCGCAGTGAACGAGGCGAAAGAACCGCTATAATGCTCCGGCATTTTAGCTCGGGCGCGCTCCATCTCTACTGAGCCCGCCCCTTATATTGGAGAAATGACATGCCTTCGTTCGACGTGGTATCCGAACTGGACAAACACGAAGTCACCAACGCCGTCGAGAACGCCGTCAAGGAACTGGACCGTCGCTATGACTTGAAAGGCAAGGGCAGCTTCGAATTCAAGGAAAAGGAACTGACCGTCAACCTGACCGCTGAAGCCGATTTCCAGCTGGAAGCGATGATCGAGATCCTCAAGCTGTCGCTGGTCAAGCGCAAGATCGATGCGCAGTGCCTTGAAATCAAGGACGCCTACGCCTCCGGCAAGCTGATGAAACAGGAAGCCGTGCTCAAGGAAGGCATCGACAAGGAGCTGGCGAAGAAGATCGTCGCTCATATCAAGGATGCCAAGCTCAAGGTCCAGGCTGCCATCCAGGGCGAGCAGGTGCGTGTCACCGGCAAGAAGCGTGACGACCTGCAAGAGGCCATCGCGGCCCTGCGCGCCAAGACCTTCGACATGCCGCTGCAGTTCAATAACTTCCGCGACTGATGGCACATCGCGGAACCTGGGGGCGTTTTTGACGTCCCACGCCCCAGAATCCGTGCCTACACTTGAGCCCTACGGGGCTCATTTGCGTTTTTAGGCAGTCAATAAAGCCGCACATCCGCCACACAGGAGAAGCTACATGGATTTGAACGCTGAAATGGATCACTTGATCAAGACCTCGCAGTCGTGGGTCCCGATGATCATGGAATACGGCAGCCGGGTGCTGCTGGCCGTCCTCACCCTGGCCATCGGCTGGTGGCTGATCAACATGTTGACCCACCGTGTGGGGCGCCTGCTGGCCCTGCGCAATGCGGACCTGGCCCTGCAACATTTCATCACCAACCTGGCCAACATCGCGCTGAAAGTCATGCTGATGGTCAACGTGGCGTCGATGATCGGCGTGGCAACCACCTCGTTCGTCGCCGCGATTGGTGCCGCGACCCTGGCCATCGGTCTGGCATTGCAGGGCAGCCTGGCGAACTTCGCCGGCGGCGTGCTGATTCTGCTGTTCCGCCCGTTCCGCATTGGTGACTGGATTGAAGCCCAGGGTACTTCGGGTACGGTCGACAGCATCCAGATCTTCCACACCGTGCTGCGCACCGGCGACAACAAGACGGTGATCATCCCGAACGGCAGCCTGTCCAACGGCATCATCACCAACACCAACCGTCAGCCGACCCGCAAGGTAGTGTTTGATGTGGGTGTGGATTATGACGCCGACCTGCAGAAGGCCCGTGAGGTACTGCTGGAACTGGCGAAAGACCCGCGCGTGCTGGCAGACCCGGCCGCGGTGGCGGTGGTTTCGACCTTGGGCGACAGCTCTATCACTGTGTCCCTGCGTTGCTGGACCAAGACCGCGGACTATTGGGATGTGATGTTCATGTTCAATGAACTTGCCCGTGACCGTTTGAAAGCGGCGGGGATTGATATTCCGTTTCCACAACGGGTTATTCGTGTGATGCAGGAAACTGCAGCTAAATAATGCCAGGCCAATTGCGCCGAACTTGGCTGAAAGGTCAGGTTCGAAGCTGCGAGTTTAATCTCGTTAGTTAGCTTGCTAGTTATTTATTCGCTGAAACAATACTGCAATAAAAAAGCCGCTCCCTTGTTTGCAGGGGAGCGGCTTTTTATTTAAGGCCGAAGCCTTACGTCATCGTTGTAATCAAGCAATCAATTACAGGATGTTCAGCGGGTATTGCGCGATCAGACGCAGTTCGTCGAGCGAACCCGAGTAAACCTGATCAGACGAACGATAGGTCGCTTGACGTACGCGCAGGCTCAGGTCTTTGGCTGGACCGCTCTGGATCACGTACTTGGCTTCGATGTCGCGTTCCCACTCTTTACCGTTGCTGGTGCTGGCGATGTTGGCGCCGGTACCTTTCACGTAACGGGTCATGAAGCTCAGGCCAGGGATACCGAAGGTAGCCATGTTGAGGTCATAACGAGCCTGGTAGGACTTCTCGCCTTCGGCGTTGAAGTCGGAACGGGCGATGGAGTTGGCCAGGAAGATCGTGCCGCCGCCGTCTACGCCGTAGGCGTATTGGCCGTCGCCGGTGACTTTCTGGGCTGCCAGGGTGAAGGTGTGAGCGCCGAGGGTGTAAGCACCCTGCAAGCTGAACGCACGGTTGTCGAGCTTGCTGCCGTCCTTGTCGGAACGTACCAGGCCAGCACCTTCGCTCTTGGTGTCGTAGATGTTGAAGTCTACGGCTACGGATTGGTCATCGCTCAGGGCGTGGGTCCAGTTCACGTTGGCGTAGATCTTCTTCCAGTAATCTTCCACTTTCGAGTAGTAGAGGCTGGTAGTGAACTCTGGGGTCCAGGAGTAAACGCCGCCGACGAAGTTGGCATCACGCAGGCCACGCTTGGAGCCAGGCTCGGAGCTGCTGATACTGTCCTTGTAGGTCTGGTCCTGGGCAACGATCGAGGTGAAGTGACCGGCTTCCAGTTTCAGATCTTTGATGTCGGTGCTGGTGATGGAAACGCCTTGCGGCAGTTCCGGCAGCAAGCGGCTGTCATCGGAGGCGAATACTGGAGCGGTGGTGTATTGATCGCCGACCTTCAGGACCGTGTTGGAGATACGGAACTTAACGGCAGCGCCGCCTTTGGAATAGTCGTCTTCCGAACGGCCGTCGGAGCCTTGAGGGAACAGGCCGGTACCGGCGCGACCCTTGCCGCTGTCGAGTTTGACGCCCAGCAGGCCGATCACGTCTACACCGACACCGATGGTGCCTTGGGTGTAACCCGAGCTGAACAGGCCGTGGAAACCAAGACCGGTTTCTTCGATACGGCTTTGAGTCGCATCGTGGTTACGGCGGTCACGGCTGAAGTACAGGGCGCGGGTCAGAATGCTGGCCGTGCTGTCTTCGATAAAGCCCTTGGAGTCGTCCTGGGCGGACGCCATTGCGAACTGCGAGGTGCCTGCTGAAACAGCCAGGGCGATCATGCTCCACTTCATCACGCGCATCGTGATTTGCTCCTTTGGTTTTTAGGAAGAGTACTGCCGTCCCACCTGTATTTTTGTCTGGGCGGCTCTTTCTTTTTGTGTCGGCGCAAAGTTATATCACGCTGACAATACTTGGCGATACTTGCCTATCTTTCCTTTCAGCTTCTTTACGAGGCTGTCGCAAATTGCTAGATCCATGTCGCAAATTCACAGTCCTGAATGTAGCGGGACTGACAACTTCAATGCTGTTTCCAAGCTTTTTAAAAGTTTGGATTCTTCCTGGTTAAACATTGAAACGCTGCTGTTCTTATCGCGTAACACCTGCTTCCAGGCGGGTGTCGTTGTCGACGATGTGAGGTTGAATGCAACAAGCGTGCACAAACCGGTAACCGAATGTCATTTTTTCGTGAAAGCCGTTATCTCAATGTAAAAACCGCATAAGCACGGGGTTTTTACGCCGTTTGGTTTGGGCTTGACGCCGGGCCATTACACCTGAACGGGGCCGCGCAAAACTTGCTCCAGAGCAAAACGTTACCGGTTCACCCCGCGAGTGGGTAAACGGCGGATCGCTTTGAGGCACAAGTGGGTCATTTTGGTGCGTCCCGCTGAGGCCCGTCTTAGCGTAGTTGAAATATCCGCCTGCATCGAAAAGGTGCAGTTGTTTTTCTCGGGTTGCATCGCACCTTCTGCATGGCGGGCCATTCGAAGGTATGCTGGGCGCCTGAACTGACCTGCCAATACGGAGTGCCCGCGGTGTTCGCCTTAGACCAACGCCTGCAACAAGATACGCTGACCCTCGGGGATTTCCCCTTGTGCCGCCTGCTGCTGTCCAATGATTCGAATTACCCGTGGTTCATTCTTGTGCCGCGTATCAACGGTATCAGTGAAGTGTTTCAACTGGGTGTCGCCGATCAGCAGACGCTGTGGCAAGAGACCACAGCCCTGGCGCAACTTCTCAATGAAGGCCTGGCGGCGGACAAGATGAATATCGGCGCCCTTGGTAACGTGGTCAGTCAGCTGCACGTGCATGTGATCGTGCGCAAGCGCGATGACGCTGCCTGGCCTGCGCCGGTGTGGGGCAAACACCCCGCCGTGCCATATACCGCGGAGCAGGTTGCGGCCATTCGCGCCAGGTTGCGCACGCTGTTGCCTGCCGACTTCATCTTTACCCAGGGCTGAACCATGGATCTGCAAGACCGCGTCAACGACCTGGAAAGCCGCCTGGCCTTTCAGGACGATACTATCGAAACCCTCAATGACATCCTTGTCACCCAGCAACGGGCGGTCGAGCGTTTGCAATTGCAGATGACGGCACTGCTCAAGCGCCAGGAAGAAATGGGCGGCCAGTTCGAGACCTCCGAAGAAGAAGCGCCGCCGCCTCATTACTAAACAGGCGCGCAATAAAAAACCGCGATCCAGTCTGCACTGGATCGCGGTTTTTTTTGCTGCGAAGGCGTGGATCAGCGACGCGGCAGGGCCGCAATCACGTCTTCGGCTTGCAGGCCTTTGTCGCGGTTCATCACGGAGAACTCCACGCGCTGGCCTTCCACCAGGACACGATGGCCTTCGCCGCGAATGGCCCGGAAGTGGACGAAGATGTCGTCGCCCGAATCACGAGAAATAAAGCCGAAGCCCTTGGACGTGTTGAACCACTTGACCGTCCCGGTATCGCGGTTGGTCATGTCGTAGTTTTGCGAAGCGGCTGCAGGCGACGAACGGTAGAAACTGATTGCCAGGTGCAGAACGATGGCAACCACGGCAATTACCAGGCTGAGCAGGATGGCCGGGTGGCCACCGACTTCAGGCATGGGTGCCAGCAGGGTGAGGGTTTGTACGACAACGGTCAGTACCAGCAGTGCGCTGACCAGGTTTTGCAGTTGATGACGTGTGCCTTTGTTCCAGTAAGGGATCACCGGTGCCAGCGTCAGGTTAAGAAGGCCGAACAAGGCCAGGTACAGAGCGTCATATTGTTGCAGGTAGGGCAGGCTTTCAGGCTGCAGGCTCGGGATAAAGGACAGCAGCAAAGCTGCAACGCCCGTTAGCAGGTGGACGATTTTCAACATTTTGATTAACTCACGTTAAGACGGATCACAAGGAAGAGCTGACTGGCACGGTTCGCTTCTGAACAATGGGAGGCGTTGAGCACGTGCGCGGGTATCAGCCTATGTAACGTGCCGCAAACATTAACGGCAGCCACACGCCGCCTATTTAACAGCAAAGGCTGTGCCTACTCAAATCAAGCATTTGCGGGTGTTGCGGGAGACGCGGCGTTTATGCGGCAAACGCTTGTCCTAGACAGGTTTGGGTGTTTTGAGGGGTATTTCAAGAGTCTGCCTGAGCGCTGTAGCGCTTGCCCCACGCGGCCTGGCGAGCGGCAGAGGGGCGATTTGCCGCAGGTCACCGGGGTGTGTCGGGCTGCACAACACCGGGTCTCTTGCTAGAGTGGTCCTGCACCTGATCAATGAACGCTCGTCAATTGAAGGGGAAAAACATGGCAATCGATATTGGTATCAGTGAAGCAGACCGTAAATCCATCGTCGATGGGCTTTCGCGTCTGCTGTCCGATACCTACGTACTGTATCTGAAGACCCACAACTTCCACTGGAACGTCACGGGCCCCATGTTTCGTACGCTGCACTTGATGTTTGAGGAGCAGTACAACGAACTGGCGCTGGCGGTGGATTCCATTGCCGAACGTATCCGTGCCCTGGGTTTCCCGGCGCCGGGTGCCTATTCGATCTATGCTCGCCTGTCTTCCATCAAGGAGGAGGAAGGCGTGCCCAGCGCTGAAGAGATGATCAAGCAGCTGGTGGCGGGCCAGGAGGCGGTCACTCGTACCGCGCGTGGCATTTTTCCATTGCTCGACAAGGTCAGCGATGAGCCGACTGCCGACCTGCTGACCCAGCGCATGCAGGTCCACGAGAAGACCGCGTGGATGTTGCGTTCCCTGCTCGAAAACCAGTAGATACCTGCTTCGAGCGGCGCCACCCTGGCGCCGCTCGCTTGTTTCCCTGCGCTTCCTGGCGTTGTCCTACGACTATCAACTCCGCGTCTTCTGGCCGCTCCGCTCGTCCTGCTGTTTTATAGGCCCACTGTCCAACGGGAGTACCCCGTGGGCTGTTGTTTGGCAATGGAGTGTCAGGTGTATGTCACGCGGAGTGGGTAATGGAGTGATGGAGGCCTGTGGTTTCCATAAGATAAAGGTCGATCCCTTTGCAAAGGGGTTCGACATGGGGCTGTCCAAGCCCTTGTCCCGATCGGTCAGGCTCAATGGGTTTTCCACGTGCCTGCGGCTTGAGCAGATCTATTGGAATATCCTCACGGAAATTGCCAGGATCAATGCCTGTTCGGTCAGTGCGTTGCTGTCGTATGTCGATCGGGAAGTGCATTTGCGTTACGGGGGGGTGAAGAACTTCAGTGGTCTGGTCCGTGTGGTGTGTGTGGTTCACGCATTGAAGGGCCAGGTTGTGCCGCCGAACCCCGAGTAGCACGGCGGCCCCGAGGACGACCCGCTGCCCTGGCGGGCCGTGCTTAGGGCAGAAAGCCGGCTGCGCTGCCTTGATTTACCATATATAATCCCGCGCTTTGCTGCGCAGGCCGGGGCTGTTCTCCAAGGGCCAGGCGTGGCGCAGTAATGATCTGATCGCCGAGACATCGCCATGCCCATGTACGACTATCAATGTGCTTCCTGTGGTCATCAGTTGGAAGCCATTCAGAAGATCAGCGCAGCACCGTTGGTCGATTGCCCAGCCTGCCAGGCGCCGGAACTCAAGAAGATGTTGTCCATGCCGGGCTTTCGCCTGAGTGGCAGCGGCTGGTACGAGACCGATTTCAAGACCGGCTCGAAGAAGAATCTGGCGGGCGGCGACAAAGCAGACTGAGTTGAACTCTACGCGCAGGCTCCTGCATTATCCGTCCCCTGCTTTAATGTACGGTGACGAGGCAGGCCTCCACCGAATTTCGAATTACGAGAAGTGAAACCACTACCATGATGCGCAGCCACTATTGCGGCCAACTGAACGAGACCCTGGATGGTCAGGAAATCACCCTTTGCGGATGGGTTCACCGTCGCCGCGACCACGGCGGGGTGATCTTCCTCGATATCCGTGATCGTGATGGTCTGGCCCAGGTGGTGTTCGACCCGGACCGCGCCGAAAGCTTCGCCGCCGCCGACCGCGTGCGCAGCGAATACGTCGTGAAGATCACCGGCAAGGTTCGCCTGCGTCCGGCCGGTGCCGTGAACGCGAACATGGCCTCCGGTGCGATTGAAGTGCTGGGCTATGAACTGGAAGTGCTGAACGAGTCGGAAACCCCGCCGTTCCCACTCAACGAATACTCCGACGTGGGCGAAGAAACCCGCCTGCGCTACCGCTTCCTGGACCTGCGTCGTCCGGAAATGGCCGAGAAGCTGCGCCTGCGTTCGCGCATGACCACCAGCATCCGCCGTTTCCTCGACGAGAACGGCTTCCTGGACGTGGAAACGCCGATCCTGACCCGGGCCACCCCGGAAGGCGCGCGCGACTACCTGGTGCCGAGCCGTACCCATGCCGGTTCGTTCTTCGCCCTGCCGCAATCGCCACAGCTGTTCAAGCAACTGCTGATGGTCGCTGGCTTCGACCGTTACTACCAGATCGCCAAGTGCTTCCGCGACGAAGACCTGCGCGCCGATCGCCAGCCCGAATTCACCCAGATCGACATCGAGACCAGCTTCCTCGATGAAAACGAGATCATGGGCCTGACCGAAAAAATGATCCGCAACCTGTTCAAGGAAGTGCTGGATCTGGAGTTCGGCGATTTCCCGCACATGACCTTCGAAGAAGCCATGCGCCGCTACGGTTCCGACAAGCCAGACCTGCGCAACCCGCTGGAACTGGTAGACGTGGCCGACCAACTGAAGGAAGTCGACTTCAAGGTGTTCAGCGGCCCGGCCAATGACCCTAAATGCCGTATCGCCGCCCTGCGCGTACCTGGCGGCGCAAGCATGCCGCGCAAGCAGATCGACGACTACACCAAGTTTGTCGGCATCTACGGTGCCAAGGGCCTGGCTTACATCAAGGTCAACGAGCGTGCTAACGGTGTTGACGGTCTGCAATCGCCGATCGTGAAGAACATCCCGTTGGACAACCTGAACGCGATCCTCGATCGCGTTGGTGCAGTCGATGGCGACATCGTGTTCTTCGGCGCCGACAAGGCCAAGATCGTCAGCGAAGCCCTGGGCGCGCTGCGGATCAAGCTGGGTCACGACCTGAACCTGCTGACTTGCGAGTGGGCCCCGATGTGGGTCGTTGACTTCCCGATGTTCGAAGAGAACGACGACGGCAGCTTCAGCGCCTTGCACCACCCGTTCACCGCGCCGAAGTGCTCGCCGGCCGAGCTGGAAGCCAACCCGGCTGGCGCACTGTCCCGCGCCTACGACATGGTTCTGAACGGTACTGAGCTGGGTGGCGGTTCGATCCGTATCCACCGCAAGGAGATGCAGCAAGCGGTGTTCCGCCTGTTGGGCATCAACGAAGCGGAACAGGAAGAGAAGTTCGGCTTCCTGCTCGACGCCCTGAAATACGGTGCGCCGCCCCACGGTGGCCTGGCGTTCGGCCTGGACCGTCTGGTGATGCTGATGACCGGCGCCCAGTCGATCCGTGAAGTGATCGCCTTCCCGAAAACCCAGAGCGCTGCGGACGTCATGACCCAGGCTCCGGGTGTGGTGGATGCCAAGGCACTGCGCGAACTGCACATCCGCCTGCGTGAGACACCGAAGGCTGAGTAAGGCTGCGGCGTGAAAGCGCGTTGAGTTCTACGCAGTCTAAAAAAGGCGCATCTTCGGATGCGCCTTTGCGTTACAAGGGTTGCATCCTGCCTGGGGCAGGGTTGACAAGGTTTCTACAGAATTTCGGAGTTGTGTTATGGCTGGCCATTCCAAGTGGGCGAACATCAAGCACCGCAAAGAGCGTCAGGATGCCAAGAAAGGCAAGATTTTCACCAAGTGGATTCGCGAGCTGACTGTCGCTGCCCGCCAGGGCGGTGGTGACCCGGGCTCCAACCCGCGCCTGCGCCTCGCGCTGGACAAGGCCCTCGGCGCCAACATGAGCCGCGACATTATCGACCGCGCCGTGGCCCGTGGTGCCGGCGCTGCCGATACCGACGACATGGTCGAGCTGACCTACGAAGGCTACGGCCCGGGCGGCGTGGCGGTGATGGTCGAGTGCATGACCGACAACCGCAACCGCACTGCGGCGGCCGTGCGCCATGCGTTCAGCAAGTGCGGCGGCAACCTGGGCACCGATGGTTCAGTGGCTTACCTGTTCGAGCGTAAAGGGCAGATCACGTTCGCGCCGGGTACGGATGAAGACGCGCTGATGGAAGCGGCGATGGAAGCGGATGCCGACGACGTGGTCACCAACGACGATGGTTCTATCGACGTGTTCACCTCGTTTGCCAGTTTCTACGCCGTGCGTAACGCCCTGGAAACCGCCGGTTTCAAAGGTACCGACGCGGAAATCGTGATGCTGCCGACCACCAGCGCCGAACTGGACCTGGATGGCGCACAAAAAGTGCTGAAGCTGCTGGATATGCTCGAAGACCTGGATGATGTGCAGAACGTCTATTCCAACGCCGACATCCCGGAGGATGTGGCTGCACAGCTAGTCTGAGGTATGACGTCGATCAAAATGTGGGAGCGGGCTTGCCCGCGAATGCGGTGTACCAGTCGCTGAAAATGTTGACTGATCCACCGTCTTCGCGGGCAAGCCCGCTCCCACATTGGATCTCCTTTGTATCAAAATTGTTTTACCCAAACCGCAGGCGTTATGACTTTAATCCTAGGTATCGACCCCGGTTCGCGCATCACCGGTTTTGGCGTGGTGCAACAGACCCCGCGTGGCTGCATCTACGTCGCCTCGGGCTGTATCCGCACCGGGGCGGGCGAGCTGGCCGAGCGCCTGCAGATTGTTTATCGCGGCGTGCGTGAAGTGATCCAGACCTATGGTCCGGTGACCATGGGCATCGAAAAGGTGTTCATGGCCAAAAACGCCGATTCGGCGCTGAAGCTCGGCCAGGCCCGTGGCGCTGCCATCGTCGCAGGTGCCGAGGAGGGCATGGAGATCGCCGAATACACCGCGACCCAGGTCAAGCAGGCCGTGGTCGGCACCGGCGCGGCGAACAAGGAACAAGTGCAGATGATGGTCATGCACATGCTCAAGCTCACCGCGAAGCCACAAATCGACGCCTCCGACGCACTGGCCATCGCCATTTGCCACGCGCACACCCGTTCCAGCCTGTTGCCTCACGGCCTGGGTACTGCACGCAGTCGTGGCGGGCGGCTGCGTCTCTGATAGCATCAGCGCAATCGTTTTTCCCGGTCAGGCCTTTTATCTGACCTCAAGCTTTAAGGATTTGAACCGTGATTGGACGCTTGCGCGGCACCCTGGCTGAAAAACAGCCGCCGCACCTGATTCTGGATGTAAACGGGTTGGGGTATGAGCTGGAAGTGCCCATGACCACCCTGTATCGCCTGCCGTCGGTCGGCGAGCCGATTACGCTGCACACCCACCTGGTGGTGCGCGAAGATGCGCAATTGCTCTATGGTTTCATTGGCAAGCGCGACCGTGATTTCTTCCGCGAGCTGATTCGCCTCAATGGTGTCGGGCCGAAACTGGCGCTGGCGTTGATGTCGAGCCTGGAAGTGGATGAGCTGGTGCGCGCCGTCTCGGCCCAGGACACGTCGGCGCTGACCAAGGTGCCGGGGGTTGGCAAGAAGACCGCCGAGCGCTTGCTGGTCGAACTCAAGGACCGCTTCAAGGCCTGGGAAGTCGTGCCAAGCATGTTCGCCCTGGTGCCGAACCAGCCGGATATGCCGGCGGCCCAGGTCGCCAGCGCCGAGAGCGATGCTGTCAACGCGCTGATTTCCCTGGGCTACAAGCCCCAGGAAGCCAGCAAGGCCGTGTCGGCCATCAAGGACAAGAACCTGAGTGCCGAAGACATGATCCGCCGCGCCCTGAAGGGAATGATTTAAGTGATTGAAGCTGATCGTCTGATTGCGGCCACCGGTCCGCGTGACCGTGAAGAAGTCCAGGACCGCGCCATCCGCCCGTTGAGCCTGGCCGACTACATCGGCCAGCCCACCGTGCGCGAGCAGATGGAGCTGTTCATCCAGGCTGCGCGCGGGCGCAGTGAGTCCTTGGACCACACGCTGATCTTTGGCCCGCCGGGCCTGGGTAAAACCACGCTGGCCAACATCATTGCCCAGGAAATGGGCGTGTCGATCAAGTCCACGTCCGGCCCCGTGCTGGAGCGTCCGGGTGATCTGGCGGCGTTGTTGACCAATCTTGAGCCCCACGACGTGCTGTTTATCGACGAGATTCATCGGCTGTCACCCATCGTCGAGGAAGTGCTGTACCCGGCGATGGAGGATTTCCAGCTCGACATCATGATCGGCGAAGGCCCGGCGGCCCGCTCGATCAAGCTCGACCTGCCACCCTTCACCCTGGTCGGCGCCACCACTCGCGCGGGCATGCTGACCAACCCGTTGCGAGACCGTTTCGGCATTGTTCAACGTCTAGAGTTTTATAGCACTGCAGACCTGGCGACCATCGTCAGCCGTTCGGCGGGCATTCTCGGCTTGCCCCTGGACCCGGAAGGTGCGTTTGAAATCGCCCGTCGTGCCCGCGGTACGCCACGAATCGCCAACCGTCTGCTGCGTCGCGTGCGTGACTTCGCCGAAGTGCGGGCCAAGGGGCATATCACCAAGGCCGTCGCCGACCTGGCCTTGAACCTGCTGGATGTGGACGAGCACGGCTTCGATCACCAGGACCGACGTCTACTCTTGACCATGATCGAGAAGTTCGACGGCGGCCCAGTGGGTGTCGACAGCCTGGCGGCTGCCATCAGTGAAGAACGCCATACCATCGAGGATGTGCTGGAGCCTTACCTGATCCAGCAGGGCTATATCATGCGCACGCCGCGGGGGCGCGTGGTGACGCGCCACGCCTATCTGCACTTCGGGCTAAACATTCCGTCACGATTGGGTGAGATGCCCGTGGTAGACGAATTCCTTGATGCAGTGGACGATTAAAAAGGTCACGCCAGTCGATTTATCTGAGGTTTGTGCTGTCCTAGTGGCTGGTGTCGTCATTCAGTCGTTAGAAATGTTTCATAGAATGAAAAAACAGTTGCCCAGCCAATTGGCAACCTGAGGAGTAAGCACTAGAGTATGCGCGCGCAAAACGGGGATCAGTCGTTCGCACATCGCTGTCGCGTTTATTACGAGGACACCGATGCGGGCGGCATCGTGTATTACGTCAACTATCTCAAGTTCATGGAGCGGGCTCGCACCGAGCGGCTGCGGGAGCTGGGCTTTGCCCAATCCCAGCTGGCAGGGGAGGACCTGTTGTTTGTCGTGCATTCCAGCGAGGCGCGCTATCACGCGCCGGCGCGGCTCGACGACGAACTGCTGGTCAGCGCTGAAGTAATCGAATTGAACCGTGTCAGCCTGCGCTTCAAACAGCAGGTCAGGCGGGCAACGGATGCAACGCTGCTCTGTGAGGGGCAGTTCCTGGTGGCCTGTGTGCGCACCAATAGTTTGAAACCCCGGGCCATTCCCGAAGCTCTACGTGCGGCCTTTGCCGACGTAAGCGGCGCGGGTAAACAATCAAAGCAGGAGATTTAGCGTGGAACCTACCGTCGTCGACCATTCCTCCATGTGGAGCCTGGTCAGCAATGCCAGTGTCGTGGTTCAACTGGTGATGCTGACCCTGGTAGCCGCATCGGTTACCTCTTGGGTCATGATTTTTCAGCGCAGCAACCTGCTGCGTGCCGGTCGACGTGCCCTGGAGAGCTTTGAAGAGCGCTTCTGGTCGGGTATCGACCTGTCCAAGCTGTACCGCCAGGCGGGCAGCAACCCGGACCCGGATTCGGGCGTCGAGCAGATCTTCCGCGCCGGCTTCAAGGAATTCTCCCGTCTGCGCCAGCAGCCAGGCGTCGACCCGGAAGCGGTGATGGAAGGCGTGGCCCGTGCCATGCGCGTCGCCATCTCCCGCGAAGAAGAGAAACTGGAGCAGAGCCTGCCGTTCCTCGCCACCGTGGGTTCCGTGAGCCCGTACATCGGTCTGTTCGGTACCGTGTGGGGCATCATGAACTCCTTCCGTGGCCTGGCCCAGGCTCAGCAAGCGACCCTGGCCACCGTGGCCCCGGGTATCGCCGAAGCCTTGATCGCTACTGCGATCGGCCTGTTCGCTGCGATCCCGGCAGTCATCGCCTACAACCGTTTTGCCGCTCGCGGCGAAAACCTGATTGGCCGTTACTACACCTTCGCCGATGAATTCCAGGCGATCCTGCACCGTAAAGTGCACACCAGCGAAGAATAAGCAGGTACCTCCCGATGGCTTTAATCACTCGAGCTCGAACCAAGCGCAAGCCGGTCGCCGAGATGAACGTAGTGCCTTACATCGACGTGATGCTGGTGCTGCTGGTGATCTTCATGGTGACCGCGCCGATGCTCAACCAGGGTGTGAAGGTTGACCTGCCCAAGGTTTCCAGCGAAGCCTTGCCCCAGGACAACAACACCCAGGTGCTGACCATTTCGATCAAGTCCGACAAGACCTATTACTGGAACCTTGGCAGCGAAGTCGACACTCAGAAGCAACAGGACAAGGCCATGACCTTGCCGGCGATGACCGATGCGGTGACCAAGATCATTCGCGCCGGCAACGAAGGCGGCAAGCACACCCAGGTGTTCATCCGGGGTGACAAGGCAGTCGACTACGGTTCCGTCATGGGTGCCATGGGCGGGCTGCAGAAGGCCGGCGTCGGTAACGTTGGCTTGATTACCGAGGCGCCCTGATGCAGCAACAGCGAGAGCCGTCCGCCTCGGAAAGCTACTTCTGGCCTAGCGTCTGGGCAATTGCCCTGCACGTCCTGGTGTTTGGCATGCTGTTCGTCAGCTTTGCCATGACCCCGGACCTGCCGCCAGCCAAGCCGATCGTGCAGGCGACCCTGTATCAGCTGAAATCGAAAAGCCAGGCCACCACCCAGACCAATCAGAAGATTGCAGGTGAGGCCCAGAAGTCGGCTGCGCGCCAGACTGAAGTCGAACAGATGGAACAGAAGAAGGTCGAGCAGGAAGCGGTGAAGGCTGCTGCGGAACAAAAGAAAGAAGAGGCGGCTCAAAAGGCCGAGGAATCGAAAAAGGCTGACGAAGCGAAGAAGGCCGACGAGGCGAAAAAGGCTGATGAAGCCAAAAAAGCCGAGAAGGCTGCCGAAGCTAAAAAAGCCGAAGAGAAACAATTGGCTGATATAGCCAAGAAGAAATCTGAAGAAGAAGCCAAGAAAGCTGCCGAAGAAGAGGCCAAGAAAAAGGCCGCTGAAGAAGCCAAGAAGAAAATAGTCGAAGACGCGAAGAAGAAAGCCGCCGAAGACGCCAAGAAAAAAGCTGAAGCAGACGAGGCGAAGAAAAAAGTCGCCGACGACGCGAAGAAGAAAGCTGCCGCCGATGCCACCAAGAAAAAGGCCCAGGAAGCAGCACGTAAATCCGCCGAAGAGAAAAAGGCCCAGGCCCTGGCAGATTTGCTTTCCGACACGCCGCAGCGTCAGCAAGCCTTGGCCGATGAACGTGGTGACGAAGTCGCGGGCAGTTTCGACGACCTGATTCGGGCACGGGCAGCGGAAGGTTGGACACGTCCACCTTCGGCACGCAAAGGCATGACAGTAGTGCTGCAGATCGGCATGTTGCCGGACGGTACGGTGACTTCGGTCAGCGTGGCCAAGTCCAGTGGCGATGGTTCGTTCGACAGTTCGGCGGTTGCAGCGGTCAAGAACATTGGCCGGTTGACCGAGATGCAGGGAATGAAACCAAGCGACTTCGCTCCCTATCGTTCATTCAAGATGACATTCACACCTGAGGATCTAGCCTTGTGAGAAACCTTCTTCGAGGAATGCTTGTCGTTATTTGCTGTATGGCAGGGATAGCGGCGGCGGATGAAAAGAACATCCTGGTCACCAGCGGTAGCGATCGGGCCACCCCGATCGCGGTAGTACCGTTCGGCTGGCAGGGCGGCAGCGTGCTGCCGGACGACATGGCCCAGATCGTCAGCGACGACCTGCGCAACTCCGGCTACTACGCGCCGATTCCGAAAGGCAACATGATCAGCCAGCCGAACCAGGCCAGCGAAGTCGTGTTCCGTGACTGGAAAGCCGTGGGCGCGCAGTACCTGATGGTCGGTAATATCACGCCGGCCGGCGGTCGCCTGCAAATCACCTACACCTTGTTCAACGTGGCCACCGAGCAGCAGGTCCTGACCGGCAGCGTGTCGGGCACAGCCGAGCAAATCCGCGACATGGCCCACTACATCTCGGACCAGTCGTTTGAAAAGCTCACCGGCATCAAAGGTGCTTTCTCGACGCGTCTGCTTTATGTAACGGCTGAGCGTTTCTCGGTAGACAACACCCGCTACACCTTGCAGCGTTCGGACTACGACGGTGCTCGTGCAGTGACCTTGCTGCAGTCGCGTGAGCCCATCCTGTCGCCGCGTTTTGCGCCGGACGGCAAGCGTATTGCCTACGTGTCCTTTGAACAGAAGCGTCCGCGTATCTTCGTCCAGCACATCGATACTGGTCGTCGTGAGCAGATCACCAACTTCGAAGGCCTCAACGGTGCGCCAGCCTGGTCGCCGGATGGTTCGCGCCTGGCGTTCGTGCTGTCCAAGGACGGCAACCCGGACATCTACGTGATGAACATGGCTTCGCGTGCGATTACTCGCGTGACCAGCGGCCCGGGTATCAACACCGAACCGTTCTGGGGTAAGGATGGCTCGACCATCTTCTTCACCTCCGACCGTGGCGGCAAACCACAAATCTACAAGGCGAGTGTTGGTGGCGGTGGCGCGGAACGCGTGACTTTTATCGGCAACTACAACGCCAACCCTAAACTTTCGGCTGATGAAAAGACGTTGGTGATGATTCACCGTCAGGATGGTTTCACTAATTTCCGGGTTGCGGCCCAGGATTTGCAGCGCGGAACCGTAAAAATCCTCACAGATACCAACCTTGATGAGTCAGCCACTGTTGCGCCCAACGGCACCATGGTAATCTACGCCACCCGCCAGCAGGGCCGGGGAGTCTTGATGCTCGTGTCCATTAATGGACGCGTAAGGCTCCCACTTCCTACCGCTCAAGGCGAAGTCAGAGAACCATCCTGGTCCCCTTACCTGAACTGACGCGGCGCTACAAGATTTGCTTAACACACTGGGGTTCATTAGGAGTTTCACGATGGAAATGCTGAAGTTTGGTAAGTTTGCTGCTCTGGCTCTGGCTCTGTCCGTAGCCGTTGGTTGCTCGTCTAAAGGCGGCGACAATGCCGGTGAAGGCGCAGCTGTTGATCCAAACGCTGGTTACGGCGCTAACACTGGTGCAGTTGACGGCTCCCTGAGCGAAGAAGCTGCTCTGCGCGCTATCACCACTTTCTACTTCGAATACGACAGTTCGGACCTGAAACCAGAAGCCATGCGCGCTCTGGACGTTCACGCGAAGGACCTGAAAGCTAACGGCGCTCGCGTTGTTCTGGAAGGTAACACCGACGAACGTGGTACTCGTGAGTACAACATGGCACTGGGCGAGCGTCGTGCGAAAGCCGTTCAGCGCTACCTGGTACTGCAAGGTGTTGCTCCAGGCCAACTGGAACTGGTTTCCTACGGTAAAGAGCGTCCAGTTGCTACTGGCCACGACGAGCAGTCCTGGGCTCAAAACCGTCGCGTCGAACTGCGTAAGTAATTCGTCATGCGAACGTGCCGTCGTGCTCTGACTGTATTGGCTCTCAGCTTCGCACCGCTTGCGGTGTGGGCTGCGGTTCCTGTGGAAGATAGCAACTCTGGCTATAACAATAGCGGGAGCAGTTATCCGCCAGCAGGTTATGGCACGAACGGCGCCTATGCGGGGGGAGCGGCTACGTCCGCTCCCTCGGCACAGGGCGAACTGTTCAACCAGCTGCAACGTATGCAGGATCAATTGGCGCAGCAACAAGGCACCATTGAAATTCTGCAGAACGAAGTGCGCCAGCTGAAGCAAGAAGGCCTGGAACGTTACCAGGATCTTGATCGACGCATTGGAGCCGGTGTTACACCTGCCGCAACTCCTGATAATTCTTCCGCCGGTGGTGCACCTAGTGCTGCCATCGGTGGTGCAGCAGCGGGGGCGGCTGCCAGCCAAGCCCCTGCCGCGAGCAGCGAACCGGGTGATCCGGCGAAGGAAAAGCTGTATTACGATGCGGCCTTCGACCTGATCAAAGCCAAGGATTTCGATAAGGCCAGCCAGGCATTCAGCGCTTTCCTGCGCAAATACCCAAACAGCCAGTACGCGGGTAACGCCCAATACTGGTTGGGCGAGGTGAACCTGGCCAAGGGTGACTTGCAGGGCGCAGGCCAGGCATTTGCCAAGGTCAGCCAGCTCTATCCCAAGCATGCCAAGGTGCCGGATTCGCTGTACAAACTCGCTGACGTAGAACGCCGCCTGGGTCATACCGACAAGGTCAAAGGCATTCTGCAGCAAGTGGTTGCCCAGTATCCGGGGACTTCCGCTGCCCAGTTGGCCCAGCGGGATCTGCAACGCTTGTAGGCAAAGCAGCCCGTTCAGAAGAAACCCGCGCCTGGCGCGGGTTTTTTCGTTAGAATCCACGCCCTTTTATGAAACACGCTTCTTGGGGTCTACGCGTTGGCGGGGTCTCATGAAGTGCCTGACGGAGGCGGACAGCCTGTTTAGCTGTTACGCCCGTGGCGACTATGCAAGACACATTACGTATCACCGAAGTTTTTTACTCTTTGCAGGGTGAAACGCGCACCGCTGGCCTGCCCACAGTCTTTGTGCGCCTGACCGGTTGCCCGTTGCGCTGCCAATACTGCGACAGCGCCTACGCCTTCAGTGGTGGCACCGTGCGCACCCTCGACGACATCCTCGAACAGGTTGCCGGTTACCGGCCGCGCTACGTCTGCGTGACGGGGGGTGAGCCGTTGGCGCAACCCAATGCCATCCCTTTGCTCAAGCAGTTGTGCGATGCCGGTTACGAGGTGTCCCTGGAAACCAGCGGCGCCCTGGATATTTCCGCGGTCGACCCGCGGGTAAGCCGGGTAGTCGACCTCAAGACCCCGGACTCCAAGGAGTCGCACCGCAATCGCTACGAGAACATCGACTTGCTGACGGCCAACGATCAGGTCAAGTTCGTTATCTGTTCCCGTGATGATTACGATTGGGCGAACTCCAAGCTGATCCAGTATGGCCTGGACCGTCGCGCGGGCGAGGTGCTGTTCTCTCCAAGCCACCACGACCTGAACGCACGCGACCTCGCCGATTGGGTGGTGGCGGATAATCTACCGGTGCGCCTGCAATTGCAGTTGCACAAATACCTTTGGAACGACGAGCCAGGACGCTGACATGACTGAGCACACCAACGATCAAAAACGCGCCGTGATTCTCCTGTCCGGCGGCCTCGACTCCGCTACCGTGGTCGCGATGGCGCAGGCGCAAGGCTACAGCTGCTACACCATGAGCTTCGACTACGGCCAACGTCATCGCGCCGAACTGAACGCTGCCGCCCGCGTCGCCCGCGACATGGGCGTGGTCGAGCACAAGGTGATCGGCTTGAACCTCAATGGCATCGGCGGCTCGGCGCTCACTGACAGCAGCATCGACGTACCGGAAACACCCGGCGAAGGCATCCCGGTCACTTACGTACCGGCCCGCAACACCGTCTTCCTGTCCCTGGCCCTGGGCTGGGCTGAAGTGCTCAACGCCCGCGACATCTTCATCGGCGTCAACGCGGTGGACTACTCCGGTTACCCGGACTGCCGCCCAGAGTTCGTCGAGTCGTTCGAACGCATGGCCAACCTGGCGACCAAAGCCGGTGTAGAAGGGCAGGGCTTCCGCATCCTGGCGCCGCTGCAAAACCTCAGCAAAGCCGACATCGTCAAGGCTGGCGTAGGACTTGGCGTCGATTATTCGCTGACAGTTTCCTGCTACCAGGCAGACGATGACGGCCGTGCTTGTGGGAAATGCGACAGCTGTCGACTGCGTGCAGAAGGCTTCCAAGCAGCCGGAATTACTGACCCAACGCGTTATTTCTGATTTTTTAAAATAAGGTGTTGAATAATCCTTAGAAATCAGTATTATACGCGCCACCACACAGCGGGTCGTTAGCTCAGTTGGTAGAGCAGTTGGCTTTTAACCAATTGGTCGTAGGTTCGAATCCCACACGACCCACCATTTTTGGCGGTTTAGAAAATCCGGAAGGCCCACGCAAGTGAGGATTTCCGGGTTTTTTTTTACCCGCGATTTAGGTAAGCCTGCGTAGCTGGACGATTTAGCCAAAGCCGATAGCCCATGTGAGGAAGGCTCAATGCGTCACCTAAACCGCATGACCCGCGCATTCCAAACCAAGCCCCTCGGCGACTTAATCTTCTATTTCGACCCCCGCTATCAGCCTGAACTCTCCACGCTGGTCCAACGCTTCCTCGCCGCACCGGAACAACACACCACCCTCGACATACCCGAGGCCACGCGCGGGGTGTTCCTGCTGGAGGGTGAGCGACGGTGGGTGTTGAAGCACAACAAGCTTGAGCACTGGAAAAAACAGCTGCAGAACTACCTGGGGCTAAAACGTGCATTTGGCCTGCATGACCTGACCAACGAGTTCATCAACCTGTCCGTGGTGTCCACCAAGTCAGCCAGCGTGCCGCGCGTCGCCGGGTTCGGCTATAAAGCGCGCTTTCCGTTCCTGAAAGAGGAGTACCTGCTGGTGGGCTTTTTTGATGATCATTGCAGTGTGGATGATCGTCTTGTCGCGCAACCTGAACAGGCCGCTGCACTACTGCCACAGGTGTTTCGACTGTTTGCGCAGATGCTCGCCGAAGGGTTTGTGCACATGGACCCCCACCCCAAGAACATCTTGATCGCGCCGGACGGTCAGCTGCGCCTAATCGATTTTGAGTGCTGCGCGCATTCGGTTATCGATCATGACTTCAGCCTGGGTTTCTCCATGGGTTACTTCTATCACTTCTGGATCAAGCGCTTCGTCAGCCTCGAAGCCTATCGTGCGCTCTGTGAGCGTTACCTGGAGGACGAGCAGCCGAATCTGCAACGGTCCATCTTCGACCCCGTATTCGAACGCTTCCTTACCCGGAAAGTCTCGCGCACCACGCGCTACAGCATCCTGACCAACCCCAAGGCCCAGGCCGCCTTCAAACAGGCTCCCGCCACGCACCCTTGACGGGCTCAGCGCCGTTTGCCAAACACCGACTTGGGCGGTTTGCCAAAAAACCGCGTAAACGCTGCGCTGAAGTTATTCGGAAATTTGTACCCCACCTGATAAGCCGCCTGGGCCACCTGACAGCCACTTTCCAGCAAGGTGTAGGCCTTGCGCATGCGGATCTCGTTGAGCATGCGGTGCGCAGTGGAGTTGAAGCGGTAGTGCAAACCTTCCTTGAGTTTGAACTCGTTGAGCCCGACCGCCGCGCAGAGATAGGGGATGGTCAGCGGCTGGTCCATCTGCTCGATCATGATGTCGCGCGCGCGCTCGAGTTTCTCGATGTCGGTCGCGCTGAATTTCAGGCTTTGCGAGAGCGCGTCGGGGCTCAGCAGCTTGAGCTGTTCGCAGAGCAGGCTCAGGGTGTGAATGTGCATGTCCAGGGTGCCGGTCACGCCGTGGCTGAGGTAGCGGGTCAGGGCGCTGGCATGGCTGGCGCTGGCGGCCGAGGTCTTCTGGAATGCCAGTTGGCGCACATTGCCGTTGCCGAGGATCTGCTGGGTGCGCTGCTCGCCGATGTATTTGTTGAGCATGCTCTCGCCAATCAACAGGCGCAGTTGACCGGCAATCCGCAGCGGCCGCTCATTTGATCCTCAGTTTGATTGAAATAGGGAGACGTTCATGAAGGCAACGTTAGGCATTTGCTTGATTACCCTGGCGCAGCCGTTGATTGAGGACGTGACGTTTGTCATCGAGCACTTGCAGGCCGGTTTGCAACCGCTGCCGCGCACCGGCCCGGGCTTTTCCGGCTGGTACGGGCGCGCCTTGATGGGCGGCGGAGATTGATCCACGGGTGGTCTGAGGGCCGCGTCATGGGACAAAAAAAGGGAAGCTCCGCTGCTGGGGCTTCCCTTTTTTTGCCCGACAGACGCACGTGCAAACGCCAGATTGGGCTTTTGAATCGATTGGATATTCTGTAGCCTTGCGCGGCTTCTGTTTCAACCGTGCTTGATGAGCAAAAACACTTCGTCCGGCGGCGCCCGATGGGCTCCAGAGCCGGTGGTACACTCGACTTTCGCGCTACTGCGCCTGCAGGTCTTGCGAACATGACGCAAATTTCCGAACGCCTACTGGTTCAAGCCCACCTCGACGCCAAGCAGCCCAAGGCCCTCAGCGCCGATGAAGAGGCGAGCCTGCGTGCCGCCATTGCCGCCGAGCTCAAAGCCCAGGACGCGGTGCTGGTTGCCCACTTCTATTGCGACCCGGTGATTCAGGCCCTGGCCGAAGAAACCGGCGGCTGTGTCTCCGACTCCCTGGAAATGGCCCGCTTCGGCGCCGCCCACCCGGCCAAGACCGTACTGGTTGCCGGCGTGCGGTTCATGGGCGAGACCGCCAAGATCCTCACCCCCGAAAAGCGTATCCTCATGCCGACCCTGGAAGCCACGTGCTCCCTGGATCTGGGCTGCCCGGTGGACGAGTTTTCCGCGTTTTGCGACCAGCATCCCGAGCGCACGGTGGTGGTCTACGCCAACACCTCGGCGGCGGTCAAAGCCCGCGCCGATTGGGTGGTGACGTCCAGCTGCGC
This sequence comes from Pseudomonas sp. RP-B7, assembly GCF_059803535.1. Classification (NCBI taxonomy): domain Bacteria; kingdom Pseudomonadati; phylum Pseudomonadota; class Gammaproteobacteria; order Pseudomonadales; family Pseudomonadaceae; genus Pseudomonas; species Pseudomonas sp. RP-B7. The sequence continues at coordinate 138,563 of NZ_JAPFHC010000005.1, read as the reverse complement.
GCTGGAAATCGTCGAGAGCCTGATGGACAACGGCGAGACCATCATCTGGGGCCCGGACAAGCACCTGGGTACCTACATCCAGCGCCAGACCGGTGCCGACATGCTGCTGTGGGACGGTGCATGCATCGTTCATGAGGAGTTCAAGTCCAAGCAGTTGGAGGACATGAAGGCGCTGTACCCGGACGCCGCGATCCTGGTGCACCCGGAATCGCCGACGGCGGTGATCGAACTGGCCGACGCGGTGGGTTCCACCAGCCAACTGATCGCCGCTGCGCAGCGTTTGCCGAACAAGACGTTTATCGTGGCGACCGACCGCGGCATCTTCTACAAGATGCAGCAGCTGTGCCCGGACAAGGTCTTCGTCGAAGCGCCCACCGCCGGCAACGGCGCAGCATGCCGCAGTTGCGCGCATTGCCCGTGGATGGCGATGAACACGCTGGAGCGCACGTTGCAGTGCTTGCGTGAGGGCAGCAACGAGATCTTCGTTGAGCCGTCGGTGATTCCGCATGCGGTAAGGCCGCTCAAGCGCATGCTGGACTTTACCCAGGCGGCGCGCCTGAAACTGGCCGGCAACGCCTGACCTGAGGCGAACTCGGCCAAAAATGTGGGAGCGGGCTTGCTCGCGAAGGCGGAGTGTCAGTCGATATATTGATTGACTGATACACCGCCTTCGCGAGCAAGCCCGCTCCCACATTTGGATCTTCACTAGGCTGTGATTATTTCTTCTGTTTGGGGATCCGCACCAGTTGCGTATCCGAATAGATGTCATGCCAGCTGCGCTTTTGCTTATCAAACAGCGACCAGACAAACCCCAGCCCCACGCACAGCCACGACGCAATCGACACCACAAACCGCAGCAGCGCCTGCCACAGGCTGATCCGCGAGCCGTCGGCGTTCTGCACGCGCACGCCCCACACCTGCATGCCCAGGGTCTGCCCGGAATGGGTCCAGAACTTGGCGAAGAAGCCAAACAGCACAAAAAACAGAATCGTCGACAGCAACGGATCGCCGTCCAGCGCACCGGATTCGGTCAGGGTGCGCATCTTGGCTTCGCCGACAAACGCCATCCACACCAGCTTGTAGATAAACGCGGTGACGATCAGCAGCGCGGTGCACAACAGGAAGTCATAGAACATCGCTGCCAGACGACGGCCCAGGCCAACGGCGGGGAATTCGCCCTGGGGGCTCAGCAGGGATTTGGACATGGCAGGGCTCTCTGGAGAAAAAAGCCATAGTACGGAATAACGCCCATAAAAAAGCCCCTGATGTCATATCAGGGGCTTTTTGTCGCAGGAAGGATCAGCCTTCTGCTTGTACTTCGTCTGCTTGCAGGCCTTTTTGGCCCTGGACCGAGACGAAGGTCACTTTCTGGCCTTCTTTCAGGCTCTTGAAGCCGTTGCCCTGAATAGCGCGGAAATGCACGAACAGATCCGGGCCGCTTTCTGGAGTGATAAAACCAAACCCTTTTTCGTCGTTAAACCACTTGACGGTGCCGCTCTGACGTTTGCTCTCCGACATTTTCTTATTTCCTTGACGCTAAAAAATTAATGACAGCCTCTTTCGCATGAAAGAGTACTGGACTGGATTGCAGGAAAGTAAGACGTCGAACGGGTTGTAGCGCAACTACTTCAGCTACTGCCCAGGTCCAGGTTCAAAGCGACCCATGCAAACACAGTGGGCAAACTCTACGCCAACTAATAAGTAAAATACAAGCCCTGACAAAACCCCAGCGTTTGCTCGGTTTTATGACACTTTGGTGGCTGCGCGGGACTCGCCTTATTCGATAGAGTTGATCACTTGTTATAGGTTATTCCTTAATGTATTGACTATCGTCAATGCACTGTTTTATGGCGGTTGCGTTACAAATTAGTGCGCATTAACGCAACCGCGTTACTTATAGGAACAGTTACTCAGCCACGATAGTAACGCTGTGGGACGAATGGCGTTTTACTTACACGAAGTGGCACCTTTTTCCCACGTACCAACGCAGAGACTTCAGTGTCCAGCGCGATGAATGCGCTGTCCAGGTAACCCATGGCGAGCGGGCCGCCGAGGGTCGGACCGAAACCGCCGCTGCATACGCTGCCGATCACGGTGCCGTGTTCGTCGACGATTTCTGCGCCTTCACGTACCGGCGTGCGTTCTTGCGGCAGCAGGCCCACTCGCTTGCGGCTCACACCGGCTTGCTGTTGGGTGAAGATGCGGTCGGCACCCGGGAAGCCACCGGCACGCGCGCCGTCGGCCCGGCGGACCTTGGAGATCGCCCACAGCAGGCTGGCTTCGATCGGCGTGGTGTCGGCGTTCATGTCGTGGCCGTACAGGCACAGGCCGGCTTCCAGGCGCAGGGAGTCGCGGGCGCCCAGGCCGATGGGCTGGACTTCGGTCTCGGCCAGCAGGCTGCGGGCCAGGCTTTCGGCGCTGGCAGCGGGTACGGAGATTTCAAAACCGTCTTCACCGGTGTAGCCCGAACGGCTGACATAGCAGTCCACGCCCAGCAGGCGCAGGGAGGCGAACTGCATGAAGGTCATCTTGGTGACTTCCGGCGCCAGGCGCGCCAGCACCTTTACCGCCGCCGGGCCTTGCAGGGCGAGCAGGGCGCGTTCTTCGAACAGCGGTTCGATGCTGCATTGTTCGCCAATGTGTTTGCGCAGGTGCGCCAGGTCCTGGTCCTTGCAGGCCGCGTTGACCACCAGGAACAGTTCGTCGTTACCCAGGTTGGCCACCATCAGGTCGTCGAGGATGCCGCCCTGCTCGTTGGTGAACATCGCGTAGCGCTGCATGCCGACCGGCAGGTCGATGATGTCGACCGGTACCAGGGTTTCCAGGGCCTTGGCGGCATTCGCGCCGGTGAGGCGGATCTGGCCCATGTGGGACACGTCGAACAACCCGGCCTGCTCACGGGTGTGCAGGTGTTCCTTCATCACGCCCAGTGGGTATTGCACCGGCATGTCGTAGCCGGCAAAGGGCACCATGCGCGCGCCGAGTTCGATGTGCAGGGCATGCAGTGGGGTTTTCAACAGGGTTTCGGTGGACATGTTCAGCTCCTGAAAAACGTGCTGGCGCGCCTTGAGGCGTCAGCACTCGATAATGTTGACCGCCAAACCGCCACGGGCGGTTTCCTTGTATTTGCTTTTCATATCGGCGCCGGTCTGGCGCATGGTGCGGATGACCTTGTCGAGGGACACAAAGTGCTGCCCGTCGCCGCGCAAGGCCATGCGTACCGCATTGATGGCTTTCACCGAGCCCATCGCATTGCGCTCGATGCACGGCACCTGCACCAGCCCGCCAATCGGGTCGCAGGTCAGGCCGAGGTTGTGTTCCATGCCGATTTCGGCGGCGTTTTCCACCTGGGAAACCGTGCCGCCCAACACCTCACACAGGGCGCCGGCGGCCATTGAACAGGCCACGCCGACTTCGCCCTGGCAGCCGACTTCGGCGCCGGAAATCGAGGCGTTTTCCTTGTACAGAATGCCGATGGCGGCCGCGGTGAGCAGAAAGCGCACCACGCCGTCTTCGTTCGCGCCTGGGATAAAGCGCATGTAGTAATGCAGCACCGCCGGCACGATTCCGGCCGCACCGTTGGTGGGCGCCGTCACGACGCGTCCGCCATTGGCGTTTTCTTCGTTGACGGCCAGGGCGTAGAGGTTGACCCAGTCCAGTACCGACAGCGGATCACGCAGCGCCGATTCCGGGTTTTTGCACAGCTGGCGATGCAACCCCGCCGCGCGGCGCTTGACCTTCAAACCGCCGGGCAAGATGCCTTCGTTGCGACAGCCAGCAGCCACACAATCTTGCATCACCTGCCAGATCTTCAGCAGCCCGGCGCGGGTTTCGGCTTCGGGGCGCCAGGCACTTTCGTTGGTCAGCATGACCTGGCTGATGGACAGCCCGTAGGTGGTGCAATGCTGTAGCAAGTCCTTGCCGTGTTTGAACGGAAAGGTCAGCGGGGTGGCGTCTTCGACGATACGGTCGGCGCCGGCCGCGTCTTCATCCACCACAAAACCACCACCGACCGAGTAGTACTCGCGGCTGCGGATCTGGATATGGGCGGCGTCGAAGGCACGAAAAATCATGCCGTTGGGATGGTAGGCGAGGGGTTTGCGAATCATCGCCAGGTGTTCTTTCTCGTTGAACACGATGCTGTGTTCGCCGAGCAGATTGAGGCGGCCGTCGCTGCGCATCTGCGCCAGGCGCGTGGCCACGGTTTCGGTGTTGACGGTGTCCGGGTGTTCGCCTTCCAGGCCCAGCAACACGGCCTTGTCGCTGCCGTGGCCTTTGCCGGTGGCGCCCAGCGAGCCGTAGAGTTCCACCTTGACGCACGTGGTGGCGCTCAGCAGGTTGTCACGCTTGAGCCCCTCGACGAATCGAGCGGCGGCGCGCATCGGGCCGACGGTGTGGGAGCTGGAGGGGCCGATGCCAATCTTGAACAGGTCGAACACGCTTAAAGACATGGTTGTTCTCCGGTTTCTTATTATTTTCTGAAGGCCCACTCGGTTAAATGTGGGAGCGGGCTTGCTCGCGAAAGCGGTGGGTCAATCACAGTTGTATCAACTGATAGACCGCATTCGCGAGCAAGCCCGCTCCCACATTTTTGACCGAGTACAGCCTCAGGTTACGCGTAGCTCTCGATGGAAGGGCAGGCGCACACCAGATTGCGATCACCAAACACGTTGTCCACGCGCCCAACCGGCGGCCAGTACTTGCCTTCGATCAACGACGGCACCGGGTACACCGCTTGCTCGCGGGTGTACGGGTGCGTCCACTCACCGACCAGTTCAGCGGCGGTGTGCGGGGCGTTTTTCAGTGGGTTGTCGTCCTTGTCCAGGGTGCCGTTTTCCACTGCGCGGATTTCTTCGCGGATGGCGATCATGGCGTTGCAGAAGCGGTCCAGTTCTTCCTTGGATTCGCTCTCGGTCGGCTCGATCATCAAGGTGCCGGCCACCGGGAACGACATGGTTGGCGCATGGAAACCGAAGTCGATCAGGCGCTTGGCCACGTCATCCACGCTGATGCCGCTGCTGTCTTTCAATGGGCGCAGATCCAGGATGCATTCGTGGGCGACCAGGCCGTTGCTGCCGGTGTAGAGGACCGGGTAGTGCTCTTCCAGGCGACGGGAAATGTAGTTGGCATTCAGGATTGCCAGCTGCGAAGCGCGCTTGAGGCCCGCACCGCCCATCATGCTGATGTACATCCAGGTGATCGGCAAAATGCTCGCGCTGCCGAACGGCGCCGCGCACACCGCGCCTTCCTTGCGTTCCATGGCCGCGTGGCCCGGCAGGAACGGCGTGAGGTGCGCTTTGACGCCAATCGGGCCGACGCCCGGGCCGCCACCGCCGTGGGGAATGCAAAAGGTCTTGTGCAGGTTCAGGTGGGACACGTCGCCGCCGAACTTGCCCGGTGCGCACAGGCCGACCATGGCGTTCATGTTGGCGCCGTCGATGTACACCTGGCCGCCGTTGTCGTGGATGATCCCGCAGATTTCGCGGATACCTTCTTCGAACACGCCGTGGGTGGACGGGTAGGTGATCATCATTGCGGCGAGCTGATCGCGGTGCTCGATGGCCTTGGCGCGCAGGTCTTCGATGTCGACGTTGCCGCGCGCATCGCAGGCGGTCACCACCACACGCATGCCGGCCATGTTGGCGGTGGCCGGGTTGGTGCCGTGGGCCGACGACGGGATCAGGCAGATGTCGCGGCGCGCATCGCCACGGCTCTGGTGATAGGCGCGGATCGCCAGGAGGCCGGCGTACTCACCCTGGGAACCGGCGTTCGGTTGCAGGGAGATCGCGTCGTAACCTGTGGCCGCGCAGAGCATGGCTTCCAGGTCGGAGGTCAGCTCCAGGTAGCCGGCGCTCTGCTCGGCCGGGGCGAACGGGTGCAGGGCGCCGAACTCGGCCCAGGTCACCGGGATCATTTCGCTGGCGGCGTTGAGCTTCATGGTGCACGAGCCCAGCGGGATCATGGTGCGGTCCAGCGCCAGGTCCTTGTCGGCCAGTTTGCGCAGGTAGCGCATCAGCTCGGTTTCCGAGTGATAGCGGTTGAACACCGGGTGGCTGAGCACCGGCGACTGACGCAGCAGCGCGGCGGGCAGGGTGCTGTCGACGCTGGCGTTGAAGTCCGGCAGGGCCTTGCCGTCGGCGAAGATCGCCCACAGGGTTTCGATGTCGGCCTGGGTGGTGGTTTCATCCACGGAAACGCCAAGACGCTCAGCGTCTACCACGCGCAGGTTGATGCGCTGGGCGCGGGCCTTGTCATGCAGGGCCGCGGTGTGGGCGCCGGTGTTGAGGGTGAGGGTGTCGAAGAAGTTTTGCTGCTCGGCCTTGAAACCCAGGGTAGCCAGGCCGTTGGCCAGGATCGCGGCCAGCTGGTGCACACGCTGGGCAATCTGGGTCAGGCCTTTGGGGCCGTGGTACACGGCGTACATGCTGGCGATGTTGGCCAGCAGCACCTGGGCGGTGCAGATGTTCGATGTGGCTTTCTCGCGGCGGATATGTTGCTCGCGGGTCTGCATGGCCAGGCGCAGGGCCGGCTTGCCGAAACGGTCGACGGACACACCGACCAGGCGGCCGGGCATGTCGCGCTTGAACGCATCCTTGGTGGAGAAGTACGCCGCGTGCGGGCCACCAAAGCCCAGCGGCACGCCGAAGCGTTGTGCGCTGCCGATGGCCACGTCGGCACCGAACTCGCCCGGCGGGGCCAGCAGGGTCAGGGCCAGCAGGTCGGCGGCCACGGCCACCAGGGCGTTGGCGGCGTGGAAGCGCTCGGTCAGTGCGCGGTAGTCGAACACGTCACCATTGCTGGCCGGGTATTGCAGCAGGGCGCCGAAGAATGGGCTGACATCGGTCAGTTCGCGTTCGTCGCCCACCACCACGTCGATGCCCAGTGGCTCGGCACGGGTGCGCAGCACGTCGAGGGTTTGCGGGTGGCTGTGGATCGAGGCGAAGAAGGCGTTGCTGCCCTTGTTCTTGCTCAGGCGCTTGCAAAAGGTCATGGCTTCTGCAGCGGCGGTGGCTTCGTCCAGCAGGGAGGCGTTGGCGATCGGCAGGCCGGTAAGGTCGCTGATCAGGGTCTGGAAGTTCAGCAGCGCTTCCAGGCGGCCTTGGGAGATTTCCGGCTGGTACGGCGTGTAGGCGGTATACCAGGCCGGGTTTTCCAGGAGGTTGCGCAGGATCGGCGCCGGCGTGTGGCAGTTGTAGTAGCCCTGGCCGATGTAGGTCTTGAACAGTTGGTTCTTGCCGGCGATGGCCTTGATCTTCGCCAGGGCCGCGGCTTCGCTCAGGCCGTCTTCCAGGCCGAGTACGCTGGTGCCCTTGATGCTTTCCGGGATCACGCTGGCGCTCAGGGCTTCGAGGGAGTCGAAACCGAGGCTGGCGAGCATGTGTTGCTCGTCTTGCGCGCGCGGGCCGATGTGGCGGGCGATGAATTCGTTGGCGGTGCTGATGTTAACGGTCATTGCGCGCTCCTCAAGCTTCGGCGTTGGCTTTGATCAGGCGGTCGTACGCGTCCTGATCCAACAGTTTAGCTACCGCGTCGGCATCGGCCGGTTTAAAGCGGAAGAACCAGCCTTCGCCCAGCGGGTCTTCGTTGACCAGTTCCGGGCTGTCGCTCAGTTTGTCGTTCACTTCCAGCACTTCGCCGGTCAGGGGCATGTACACGCCGCTGGCGGCCTTGACCGATTCCACGGTGGACGCTTCGGCGCCTTGCTCGTAGGCCTGCAACTCCGGCAGTTGCACGAAAACCACGTCACCCAGCGCGTTTTGCGCAAAAGCCGTGATACCCACGGTGACGCTGCCGTCAGCTTCGGCGCGCAGCCATTCGTGATCTTCGGTGAAACGCAACTCGCTCATGGAAACTCCTCAGGGCCAGAATCGTCTGGTGGACGGGATTGGAATAATGAGGAGTTGCTTAGCAAGAACGCGGCCAAGGTTATTAAATCGTTATAAAACAAAGACTTAGTGAATTTGGTTATAGCGTTATGCATTCTGCCTGTAGCGATTTCGATACAGCTGGACCCGTTAAAAAAAGCCTATGTGGATCAAAGCCTTGCATGGCACGCAAAAAACAGGGTTGTAGCGAAATCGTTACGCTGTAGCGCTTTCAGTACACGGAATGTCGTTCCTGGACCAAAAATGGGCAGGCATTCCAAATGTGGGAGCATTCCACATTTGGATTTTGTGGGTTCAGGGCTTGTTGGGAATACCGTACTTGCGCAAGCGATGGGCAATCGCCGTATGGGAGGTCTGCAAACGGCTGGCCAGTTGGCGGGTCGAGGGGTAGCTGGTGTAGAGCGTTTCCAGCAGGTTGCGTTCGAAGTCTTCCATCGCCTGCTCCAGGCTGTCGACTTCGTTGTCATTCTGGCGGGCCACCGAGGTGCCGGCGATGTCGAGGTCGCCGATGTCCACCAGGCTGCTTTCGCAGATGGCGGCGGCGCGGAAGATCACGTTTTGCAACTGGCGCACATTGCCCGGCCAGCGGTTGCCCAGCAGCGCCGGATAGGTGCCGGGGGCCAGGCGGCAGACCGGGCGCTGGATCTGCGCGCAGGCCTGCTGCATGAAGTAGCGCGCCAGCAGCAGGATGTCCTGGCCCCGTTGGCGCAGCGGCGGCACTTCGACGTTGAGCACGTTGAGGCGGTAGAACAGGTCTTCGCGGAAGGTGCCTTCGCTGACCATCTTTTCCAGGTCGCGGTGGGTGGCGCTGAGGATGCGCACGTTGACCTTCACCTCACGGTCACCCCCCACGCGACGGAAACTACCGTCATTGAGAAAGCGCAGCAGCTTGGCCTGCAGATACGGCGACATCTCGCCGATTTCATCGAGAAACACCGTGCCCTGGTTGGCCAGCTCCATCAGCCCCGGCTTGCCACCGCGCTGGGCGCCGGTAAACGCGCCCGGTGCATAGCCGAACAACTCGCTCTCGGCGAGGTTTTCCGGCAACGCCGCGCAGTTAAGTGCCAGGAACGGTGCACTGTGCCGCGCACTGATGGCGTGGCAGGCCCGTGCCACCAGTTCCTTGCCCGTGCCGGTTTCGCCCTGGATCAACAGCGGCGCATCCAGCGCCGCCACCCGCTGTGCGCGGGCCTTGAGGGTGCGGATCACCGGGGACTCGCCGAGCAGCGCATCAAAGCCTTCGGCGTGGTCGTGGTGCAGTGCCGACAGTTGTTCGCCGATGCGGTTGGGTTGGTACAACGTCAGCAGGGCGCCGGCATCAGTGATCGGCGTGGCGTCCAGCAGCAGGGTCTGGCCGTTGACGCTGATTTCGCGCAAGGGCAAACGAAAGCCCTGCTCCAGCAAGGTCTCCAGCAGCTTGGGGTCGTTGAACAGTGCGCTGATGCTTTCCCCGGCCGGTTCGCGGCCGTACAGGGCGATCAGTGCCGGGTTGGCCAGCAGGATCGTGCCCGCGCTGTCCAGCGCCAGCACCGGGTCGGTCATGGCGGCCAGCAGGGCGTCGAGTTGCAGGTGGCGACGTTGGCCGGGAAGGATGTCGACCACGGTGACGGCTTGCACGCCATGCACGCTGAATAACGCATCACGCAGTTCTTCGAGCACATCGGCGCTGAGGGTCGGCGCGTCGATATAGACGTTGGGCGGCACCATCTCCACCGCATCCAGGTTGAGATTGCGCCCACCGAGCAGGGCCAGGACTTCCTGGGTGATGCCGACGCGGTCGATGAAGCTGACGTGGATACGCATGGGATGGATGGCAATTCTGCAGAGCGAGAGGTGGCAAGTATGCCTTGGAGCGAGGGTAGAGGTGAAATCTCACATGGGATGAAGATCCAAATGTGGGAGCGGGCTTGCTCGCGAATGCGGTGTATCAGTCACTGATGTGCTAACTGATCGACCGCATTCGCGAGCAAGCCCGCTCCCACAGGGGATTTACGCTGTGCTTACTCTAAGTGCTCAGGTTTGACCGGATCACCTGGCTTCACATCCAGTTGATGGCGCACATCCTCGAACATCAAGTCGTACTGCTTGTGCATCGAGCCGTTGAGCACCGCCACCTTTGGCATGCCGTACTTCTGCGCAATGTTCATCGCATGCCGGGCAAAGTCGAATGCCTGGTCCTTGGGCAGGAAAAACTCCTCTTTGATGTCCTTGCCCTGCACCGAGCCATGCAGCTTGAAGAGCATGCCCTTACCTTCCTTGGGGTCCTGGCTGACTTCATAGTCGATGCACAGGTTGTAGCTGTAGTCATTGGCATTGAGTGCATGACGTTCAACGTGCAAGTGACCCGGTTCAAAGGTGGCCATCGGCGTTTCTCCTCAACTTCACAGGTAGGTAATGCCAGTTTTTGCCGTGCTGATGCGTGTACCGGCGCTGCCCTGGACGATCGCTTCGATGTCCGAGAGTGAACCGATGACTGCGGTTTTGCCAGTCTTGCGGGCGAACTCGCAGGCCGCTTGCACCTTGGGCCCCATGGAGCCGGCGGCGAAGCCGAGTTTCTCGATTTCGTCGGGGTGGGCGTGGCCGATGGCTTTCTGGGTCGGCTTGCCGTAGTCGATAAAGGCCGCGTTGACGTCGGTGGCGATCACCAGCAGATCGGCGTCCAGTTGCGAGGCCAACAGCGACGAACACAGGTCTTTGTCGATCACCGCCTCAATGCCACGCAGTTTGCCGTCTTCGCCATACAGGGTCGGGATGCCGCCGCCGCCGGCGCAGATCACGATGGCGCTTTTTTCCAGCAGCCACTTGATCGGGCGGATTTCAAAGATGCGTTTGGGCCGCGGGCTGGCGACCACACGGCGGTACTTGTCGCCATCCGGCGCAATGGCCCAGCCTTTTTCGGCGGCGAGCTTCTGCGCTTCGGCCTTGGAATACACCGGGCCAATCGGTTTGGTCGGGTTCTGGAAGGCCGGGTCCTTGGCGTCGACTTCGACCTGGGTGAGCAGGGTGGCGAACGGCACCTCGAAGTCCAGCAGGTTGCCCAGTTCCTGTTCGATGATGTAGCCGATCATGCCTTCGGTCTCGGCACCCAGCACATCCAGCGGGTAAGGCGAAACCTGGGTGTAGGCCGCCGCCTGCAACGACAGCAGGCCGACTTGCGGACCATTGCCGTGGGCAATCACCAGTTCGTTGCCAGAATGGATCTTGGCGATCTGTTCGGTGGCGATCCGGATATTGGCGCGTTGGTTGTCCGCGGTCATGGGTTCACCACGGCGGAGCAGGGCGTTGCCGCCCAGTGCAACGACGATACGCATACAGAGTGTCCTTCTGAAATTCATCGTTGTGAACACGGTGCAAAAAATGTGGGAGCAAGCCCGCTCCCACAGTCGACCGCATTCCTTCAGTTACAGGTCGGCGAGGGTGGAGACCAGGATCGCCTTGATGGTGTGCATGCGGTTTTCCGCCTGCTCGAAGGCAATGCACGCCGGCGACTCGAACACGTCATCCGTCACTTCAATGCCATTGGCCAGGTGCGGATACTGCTCGGCAATCTGCTTGCCGATCTTGGTATCGCTGTTGTGGAATGCCGGCAGGCAGTGCATGAACTTGGTGCGTGGGTTGCCGGTGGCTTTCATCAACTGGGCGTTCACCTGGTACGGCAGCAGTTGCTCGATGCGTTCAGCCCAGGCTTCCACTGGCTCACCCATGGACACCCAGACGTCGGTGTGGATGAAGTCCACGCCTTTGACCGCAGCTTTCGGGTCGTCGGTGAGGGTGATGCGTGCGCCGCTTTCTTCCGCGTATTTTTTGCAGCGGCTGACCAGGTCATCGTGGGGCCACAGCGCTTTCGGTGCGCAGATGCGTACGTCCATGCCGAGTTTGGAGCCGACCAGCAGCAGCGAGTTGCCCATGTTGTTGCGTGCGTCACCCAGGTAGGCGTAGCTGATCTCGTGAATCGGCTTGTCGGCGTGTTCACGCATGGTCAGCACGTCGGCGATCATCTGGGTCGGGTGGTATTCGTCGGTCAGGCCGTTGAATACGGGCACCCCGGCGAACTTGGCCAGTTCCTCGACGATTTCCTGCTTGAAGCCACGGTATTCGATGGCGTCATACATGCGCCCGAGCACGCGGGCGGTGTCTTTCATGCTTTCTTTGTGGCCGATCTGCGACGAGCCCGGATCGATGTAGGTGACGTTGGCGCCCTGGTCATAGGCCGCCACTTCGAAGGCACATCGGGTGCGGGTCGAGGTTTTTTCGAAGATCAGCGCAATGTTGTTGCCCTTGAGGTGCTGCTGTTCGGTGCCGGTGTACTTGGCGCGCTTGAGGTCGCGGGACAGGTCCAGCAGGTAGCGCAGCTCGCGCGGGGTGTGGTGTTCCAGGCTGAGCAGGCTGCGGTTGTGGATGTTGAACGCCATGATGATTCTCCTTGGATTCGGTAATCGGCCCGGTCGGCGCGGGATATGCGCCGCCGGGTGGATGGTCGTTTAGTAGTCGATTGGGTCGCGGATGATCGGGCAGGTCATGCAGTGGCCGCCGCCACGGCCCCGGCCGAGTTCACCGGCGCTGATGGTGATGACTTCCACGCCGGCCTTGCGCAGCAGGGTGTTGGTGTAGGTGTTGCGGTCGTAGCCGATGACCACGCCGGGCTCCACGGCGACCACGTTGTTGCCGTCGTCCCACTGCTCGCGCTCGGCGGCGAAGGCGTTGCCGCCGGTTTCCACTACCCGCAGGGCCTTGAGGCCAAGGGCAGCGGCGACGGTGTCGAGGAAGTTGGTTTTTTCGCGTTGGATGTCGATACCGTGCGGCTTGCTTTCGTCAGGGCGCAGGGTGAAGGCGACGATCTGGTTGACCACTTCGGGGAAGATGGTCACGAGGTCGCGGTCGCAGAAGCTGAACACGGTGTCCAGGTGCATCGCGGCGCGGGATTTGGGCAGACCGGCAACGATCACCTTCTCCACCGCCTTGTTCTTGAACAGGTTGCGCGCCAGCTGGCCGATCGCCTGGTGGGACGAGCGCTCGCCCATGCCGATCAGCACCACCCCGTTGCCGATCGGCATCACGTCGCCGCCTTCCAGGGTGGACGCGCCGTGATCCTTGTCGGGGTCGCCGTACCAGATCTGGAAGTCGGCGTTGGTGAACTCGGGGTGGAATTTGTAGATGGCCGAGGCCAGCAGGGTTTCCTGACGTCGCGCCGGCCAGTACATCGGGTTCAGCGTCACGCCGCCATAGATCCAGCAAGTGGTGTCACGGGTGAACTGGGTGTTGGGCAGCGGCGGCAGGATGAAGCTGGCGTGGCCGAGGAAGTCGCGGAACATTTCGATGGTCTTGCCGCCGAACTCGCTCGGCAGGTCATCGGCCGAGACGCCTCCGATGAGGAACTCGGCGACCTTGCGTGGTTCCAGGCTGCGCAGCCACGAGCCGACTTCATTGACCAGGCCCAGGCCGACCGTATCGGCAGTGATCTTGCGTTCCAGGATCCAGTCCAGCGCTTCAGGGATGGCAACGATGTCGGTGAGCAGGTTGTGCATTTCCAGCACATCAATATCCCGCTCGCGCATCTTGGTCACGAAGTCGAAATGGTCGCGCTTGGCCTGGGCCACCCACAGCACATCATCGAACAGCAGTTCATCGCAGTTGTTGGGCGTCAGCCGCTGGTGGGCCAGGCCTGGGGAGCACACCATGACTTTGCGCAGTTTGCCGGCTTCGGAATGTACGCCGTACTTCACTTTTTCCGTGGTCATTACAGATCCTCCAGTTATCAACAATTACAAGGTCAGGAAACCGTCGTAGAGCCCATAGGCCGCCACCAGGGCGCCAATGACTACTGCGGCGAAGATCAGCTTCTCGACGTTGGTGAAAATCGGTTTGCCCAGTTCACGCTTGGCCTTGGCGAACAGGATTGCGCCGGGGGCGTAGAGCAGGGCGGAGAGCAGCAGGTATTTGGTACCGCCGGCGTAAAGCAGCCAGATCGCATAGATCAGGGCGACGGCGCCGATGAACAGGTCTTTCTGGCGCTCCTTCAGGGCGTTTTCGTAGGTCTCGCCGCGCACCGCCAGCAGCAGGGCGTAGGCCGCGGACCACAGGTACGGCACCAGGATCATCGAGGTAGCGAGGTAGATCAGCGACAAGTAGGTGCTGGCGGAGAACAGCGTGATCACCAGGAACACCTGCACCATCGCGTTGGTCAGCCACAGGGAGTTGACCGGCACGTGATTGGCGTTTTCCTTGCGCAGGAACTCCGGCATGGTGTGGTCCTTGGCGGCGGCGAACATGATCTCCGCACACAACAGCACCCACGACAGCAGCGCACCCAACAGCGAGATGATCAAGCCGACGCTGATCAGCACCGCGCCCCAGTGGCCCACCACGTGTTCCAGCACGGCGGCCATCGACGGGTTCTGCAGCTTGGCCAGTTCCGGTTGGGTCATGATCCCCAGGGACAGCACGTTCACCAGCATCAGGAACAGCAGCACGGTGATAAAGCCGATGACAGTGGCCTTACCCACGTCCGAGCGTTTCTCCGCACGGGACGAGAAGATGCTCGCGCCCTCGATACCGATGAACACCCACACGGTGACCAGCATCATGTTGCGCACCTGGTTCATCACGCTGCCCAGGCTCGGGTTTTTCACGCCCCAGATGTCGGCGGTGAAGATGTCCAGCTTGAACGCGAACAGTGCGATCAACACGAACAGCACCAGCGGCACGACCTTGGCGACGGTGGTCACCAGGTTGATGAACGCTGCTTCCTTGATCCCGCGCAGCACCAGGAAGTGCACGGCCCATAGCAGCACCGATGCGCCGATCACGGCTGCGGGGGTGTTGCCTTCGCCGAAGATCGGAAAGAAGTAACCGAGGGTGCTGAACAAGAGTACGAAGTACCCCACGTTGCCTAGCCAGGCACTGATCCAGTAGCCCCAGGCCGACGAGAAGCCCATGTAGTCGCCGAAACCGGCCTTGGCGTAGGCGTACACGCCGCCGTCGAGGTCGGGCTTGCGATTGGCAAGGGTTTGAAAGACGAACGCGAGGGTCAACATGCCAATGGCGGTAATGACCCAACCGATCAACACCGCGCCCACATCAGCACTGGCGGCCATGTTTTGCGGCAGTGAGAAGATCCCGCCACCAATCATCGAACCCACGACAAGTGCAACCAGTGCGCCAAGCCTAAGTTTTCCAGGAGTTTCAGACATTGCGTGACTCCAATGCAGGAGAAGAGAGACCACAGAATAAATCCGTGAGCTATTCAAACAGCTGACTCAGATCACTTCATTGGCACATTCCATTGTGAATTAATGACTTAGGATGGAATCCCATCGGCAATGAAAAGCTCCGAAAGGTGCTTTCCAGAGCGGCTCCTCCGTTATTGTTAATTAATAAGTCAGGGGGTTGGACGTTTGAAGCTAGACCGTTTTCACGGATGTGCAAAATTTTTGTACGATGTTTTACAAATCTTTCAGAATTGTAAAAGTTGATGGTGTATTTAAATTTCAAATAAGACTAAATGTGTCTTTTTTGACATGCCATTGCGTTATGAACAGCCGAGTTTTATTTGCTATCGCTATTAAGCGCTACACTCATTTGCGTCCGTAGTTGAGTGCACAGTTGTCAGCTGATTTTTGTTTTAGCTAGGAGTCTGCATGTCCCAACCGGCCCAGAAGCTTCGACTCAGTGCCCTTATCGCCCTGGTGGTGGGGTCAATGATCGGCGGCGGAATTTTTTCCCTGCCACAAAATATGGCCGCCCGTGCCGAGGTGGGTGCGGTGTTGATCGGCTGGGGAATTACCGCCATCGGTATGTTGACCCTGGCGTTTGTGTTCCAGACCCTGGCCAATCGCAAGCCTGAACTGGATTCAGGCGTGTATGCCTATGCCAAGGCGGGGTTTGGCGACTACATGGGGTTTTCGTCGGCCTGGGGCTACTGGATCAGCGCATGGATGGGCAACGTCGGTTACTTCGTGTTGCTGTTCAGCACCCTCGGTTACTTTTTTCCGGTGTTTGGCCAGGGCAATACGCCGGTGGCCATCGGCTGTGCGTCGCTGCTGCTGTGGGCCGTGCATTTCCTGGTGATGCGCGGGATCAAGGAAGCGGCGTTCATCAATCAGATCACCACCGTGGCGAAGATCGTACCGTTGGTGATGTTTATCGTGATCGCCGTGGTGGCGTTCGAGGCCGACATTTTCACCCGTGACGTCTGGGGCCTGGGCAATCCGAAACTCGGCACGGTGGTGGATCAGGTGCGCAACATGATGCTGGTCACCGTGTTTGTGTTCATCGGCATCGAAGGTGCCAGCGTGTACTCGGCGCGCGCCGAAAAACGCTCGGACGTGGGCCGCGCCACCTTGATCGGTTTTCTCGGTGTGCTGGCGCTGTTGGTGCTGGTGAATGTGTTGTCACTGGGGATCATGAGCCAGTCGCAGCTCTCGCAACTGCAAAACCCCTCCCTGGCGGGCGTGCTGGAACATATCGTCGGGCCGTGGGGGGCGATGGCGATCAGCATCGGCCTGGCCGTGTCGTTGCTCGGCGCATTGCTGTCGTGGGCGCTGCTGTGTGCCGAAATCCTCTATGCCACGGCCCATGACAAGACCATGCCGGCGTTTTTGAAGAAGGAAAACACCAATCAGGTGCCGGTCAACGCGCTGTGGCTGACCAACGTGATGATCCAACTCTTCCTGGTGATCACGCTGTTTTCCCATAGCACCTACACCACGTTGATCTATCTGGCTTCGTCGATGATCCTGGTGCCGTATTTGTGGTCGGCGGCGTATGCGGTGCTGTTGAGTGGGCGCGGGGAAACCTATGAAGGTGAACAGGGCCGACGCATGAAGGATCTGCTGGTGGGCTTGATCGCGCTGGGGTATGCGGTGTGGCTGCTCTATGCCGGCGGGTTGAAATACCTGCTGCTGTCGGCGCTGTTGTATGCGCCGGGGGTGATTCTGTTTGCCCTGGCCAAGCGCGAGCAGGGGCAGCCGTTGTTCACCCACATGGAGAAAGGCATTTTCAGCTGCGTGATTGCGGGGGCGGGGTTGGCGGCGTATGGGTTGTACAGCGGAGTGTTGAGTTTGTGAGGGGGTGACGGTACTGGCCTCTTCGCGGGCAAGCCCGCTCCCACATTTTGACCGCGCCGCCTATCCAATGTGGGAGCAGGCTTGCCTGCGAAGGCGAGCTTCAGGTCACCACTGCGCCCGATGTGAACCCAGTTCTCCCGCCGGCAAATCCCACTGCAACGGCGAGCCGCTGATACTCAGCGGCGCCAGCAACCGATGGGCCTGGCCCCACGCCGTCTGCTCCACCAGCAAACCCTGATCGCCCGGTGTTTCGGCACGCAACGCCGGTTGTTCGGGGACTTGTCCTGCTTCCATCAATAACCTCGCCGTGCGGGCCAGTGACAACCGCGCCGAGCCACCGCGTCGGGTCTTCAATCGTTCACTCAAGGCTTGGATGGCCGCGGCCGCCATCAAATACCCCGTGGCGTGATCCAGCGCCTGCACCGGCAGTGGCACCGGTTTGTCCGTGTGTTTCCAGGCCATGCCGGCGTCTGCGATGCCGCTGCTCATCTGTACCAGGCTGTCGAAGCCCCGGCGGTTGCGCCATGGGCCGCTCCAGCCGTAGGCGTTGAGGCTCACGTCGATCAGGCCGGGGGCGAGGGCCTGCCACTCGCTGGCGGTGTAGCCCAGGTGTTCAAGGGCATCGGCGCGGTAGCCGTGAAACAGGATGTCGGCGTCCTTGAGCAAGGCTTCGAAAACCTGTCGGCCTTGCGCGGTTTTCAGGTCCAGGCGGGCACAGCGTTTGCCCAAGGTCATCTCCGGGACGACGCCGGGTTCGTTCCAGGTGGGCGCGTCGATGCGCAACACATCGGCACCCAGGCCGGCAAGAAAACGACTGGCCACGGGACCGGCCAGCACGCGGGTCAGGTCCAGCACCCTGATGCCCGCCAGCGGGCGCGCCACCGAACCGAGCCAGGGCTGGTCGGTGGTGGCGTCGAAGGTCTGGCGCTGCACCAGCGCTTCGGCGTTGACGGCCAGCCCCTGGGGATGTGCCTGCCAGGCCTGCCAAGTGCGCATCTGCGCGGCGCACCCGCCCTCATCGACAATCGCCTGCTCCAATTCTGCCGCGTTCCACGCGGCGACTTTGGCGGCCATCGCCTTGCGCTCGGCAACCTGGCCCAGCACGCGTTCGGCGGCGGCACGGTGATGGGGGGCGTTGGTGTGCAAGCGTATCCAGCCATCGGCGCTGGGGTAGTCGCCGGCCACCGGGTCCCACAGCGGCGGCACTTGCCAGCCCAGCGGGCGGAGCGAGGACGCGAACCAGAAGGAGGCGAGGCGTCGGTCCACACTGACGTTGGGCAGGCGCCCGGTCTGTTGCTGGATCAACTGGGCCACGGCCTGGCCAGCGGCGCCGAGGCTGGCGGCCGCCAGTTCGGTGACGGCGAAGGTCGAGGGCAGGGCGCCGGCCTCGGTCAAGGTCAGTGGGGTGTGCGGCAGATCGAGTGCGGCTTGGATGGGTGTCAGCAAATCAGTCATCAAAGGCCCTCCGTAAGAGAAGGGCCACTATAAGAGATGATCAGGCCGGTGTGACAACTCCGGGTTCCAACGGCAGGTCGATGCTGGCGATAAAACCGCCGTCAGGGTGGTTGGCGAGGGTCAGGCTGCCACCATGGCGCTCGGCGGCGCGGCGCGCAATCGCCAGGCCCAGGCCATGGCCCTGGGCGGTCTGGCCGGGGGCGCGGTAGAACGGTTCGCCCAACTGGCTGAGGTGTTCGGCATCGACGCCGGGACCGTGGTCGCGCACGCTGATCAGGATGCGTTCGCCCAGGCGTTGCGCAGCCAGCTCGATGGGCTGTCCCTGCGGATTGAAGCGCTGGGCATTGCGCAGCAGGTTGTCTACGGCGCGTTCGATCATGGTCGGCCAGCCTTTGAGCTGCAGGTCGGGCGCTGCACTTAGTTGCACGAGCTGATCCGGCGCGCCGAGTTGGGCGTCCTTTTGCAGGGTCTTGAGCAATGCACTGAGGTCGATGTCTTCGGCGCTGGCGTTGTCGGCATCGACGCGCGCCAGCACCAGGATTTCGCTGATCAAGGCTTCGAGGCGATCACATTCGCGGGTCAGGCGTGGCCAGAGCTTTTCTCGTTCTTCGGGGCTGGCGCGCTCGGCCAGGGCCAGGGCGATACGCAGACGGGCCAGGGGCGAGCGCAGTTCGTGGGATACGTCGCGCAGCAATTGGCGCTGACTGCCGATCAGGCTTTGCAGGCGCGCGCCCATGCGGTTGAAGTCGGTGGCGAGTACGCCGAACTCATCGCGGCGGTTGGCCAGTTGCGCCAGGCTGTTCTGCTGGTAGGTGGCTTGGCCGAGGTCGTGCACCGCACCGCGCAGGCGGCTGAGGGGGCGGGTGATGGACAGCGTCACCAGCAGGCTGAACAGCGTCAGTACCACCAGCGCAATCGCCAGCGCGCTGAGCGGCCACAGCAGGCTGTTGCGGTGCCAGGCATCCAGTTCCGGGTGGGGAATGCGGTAGATCAGCAGGTAGGTGTCGCCGGTTTTTTCGCTGGTGTATTCGGCCGTCAGGCGGCGCCAGGGCAGGTGGCCGTCCTGGCTGTCGTTCTGGCGGGCCTCGAAGGCGGCGGCGCGGCGCGGGAAGGTGCCGCGTACCACCGGGTCGCCGCTTTCGTTCAGCACTTGCACGTCGATGTGGTACTGGCGCTTGCGCTGTTGCAGCAAGTCCTGGGCGGCGTCTTCGCCTTGGGATTCGTAGAGCTCGGTCCACTCTTGCGCCAGGTTGTTGAGGCCAGGGTGGCGGCTGAGAATCCAGGCATCTTGATTGAGCATATGCCCAAGCAGGATCGACAACCCGGCAACCAGGGCGATGGCCAGCCAGAAACTGGCCAGGATCCGCCAGAACAATGAACGCACAGGAAACCCTCAAACAGGAAAAGCCCAGTGGCGGTGGCCACTGGGCTGGGAGCGTTAACGCGTGGGCATTATTGCGCTTTTTGCGGCTGTTGCGCTTTCCAGGCCTGGAATTCCTTCCACTCGGCACGACGCTCGGCTTGTTTCTTGACGATCTCGTCGAACTTCTTCTGCTGCTCAGGCTTGAGTACCGCGCGGATGTCCGCCTGGGTTTTCTGCTTGCTGGCGGCAATTTCGTCCTGCATGGCTTTCTGGTCAGCGGCTGGCAGTTTGTCCAGGTACTTCTTGGTCAGGTCTTTGCGAGCGTGCCATTGGTCGCCCATCAACTTGCCGATCTGCTGGCGCTGTTCCTTGCTCAGGTCCAGTTGGCTGAAGGGGCCGCCTTTGCCACGCGGACCGTGTTCACCGCCGTGGCCCGGGCCGCCCATCATGTGGCCTTCCGGACCGCCCATCGGGCCTGGGCCTTCAGGCATTGCTGCCATGGCGACGGTTGGCAGGGCTGCGGCGAACATCAAAGCGATAAGGGTCTTGCGCATGGTGATTCTCCTGTCTCTATTCCGGTGAGTCCGGATGTGAGTAGATTACGGAGATCAAGGTCAGCGGCGGTCAGGGGAGCGTAAAGCTTGGGTAAAGAGGGTTTTGGTCGGGCCTGACAAAAACTTGCGCGTCAGAACACCGCGTGTGGGAGCGGGCCTGCTCCCACAGGGACAGCGATGGCTTAAAGGCTGTAGTAATAGCCGCGGCTACGCAGCGCCATGATCCGTGGCCGGCCATCGGGGTGCGGGCCGATCTTCTTGCGCAGGTTGCTGACGTGCATGTCCAGGCTGCGATCGTAAAGGGTCAGCTTGCGGCCCAGGGCAATCTGCGCCAGTTCCTGTTTATCCAGGGGCTCGCCGGGCTGACGCAGCAAGGCTTCGAGCAGGCGGCTTTCGGAGACGGTGAGGGTGAATTCCTGTTCGTCGATGCTGACCACACCGCGCACCGGGCTGAAGCACAGGTCGCCCAGTTCCATCTGCGTGGAGACCGCGGCCGGGTGGCTGCGGCGCAGCACGGCGCGCAGGCGGGCGGTGAGCTCGCGGGGGTCGCAGGGCTTGGCCAGATAATCGTCGGCGCCGAGTTCCAGGCCAAGGATGCGGTCCAGCGGTTCGCCACGGGCCGACAGCATCAGCACTGGCAGCTCGGGGTGGTCGGTGCGCAATTGCTTGAGCAGCTCCAGGCCACTGCCGTCGGGCAGCATTACGTCGAGCACCACGGCGGCGGGCGCACTGTCGGCCAGGGCTTTGCGCGCACTCAGGCCGTCATGGCAGGCGCGCACCTGGAAACCTTCCTGGCTCAACCAACTGCTCAGCAGCTCACAGAGCTCCTGGTCATCATCTATCAGTAACAGCTCGCTCATGACTCACTCAATTTAGCCATTGTCGACGGCGACGGTGCCCACCACTGGCGAAGATCCCGCACAGCAAGGCGATCAATGCGACGGCCCCGCCGGTGACAAACCACTGTTGTTGCTCGGTCAGCCAGCGCGTCAAGGCGCCGCCCTGTGTCTCTTTGAGTTGCTGGGCCAGGCGTTGGTTCTCTTGGCGAAGACGACTCAATTGCGCGCTTTCGCGGGCGGCGTCCGCGTTTTGCAGTTGCTTGCTTAGTTCATCGCGCTGGCGTTCGCTTTCTTTCAAGCGTTGCTGCAACTCGGTGATCTGGCTGCCGGCACTCAACGACAGAGGCGTCGAATTGCCGGTGTTAGGGGTTTCTTCAGCGTGGGCCGTAGCCCCGATCGTTAACACTACCAACAGACACAACTGACGTAAGCGCATCGGAACTCCTGATTCCACACGAATATTCAGAACGTTGTCGGCAGGTTACCGAGAATAATGAGCCATTGGGAGTGTGCCGAACGCAATAGGTTCGGCACGGACCCCGGTCAAGGCAGGACTTGCTTGAACGGCTTGATCACCACGTCGGCATAAACGCCGGCCGCGACATACGGATCAGCCTTGGCCCAGGCTTGGGCATCGGCGAGGGAGGCGAACTCGGCAACGATCAGGCTGCCGGTGAAACCGGCTTCGCCCGGGTCGTTGCTGTCTACCGCCGGATGCGGGCCGGCCAGTACGATGCGGCCTTCGGCTTGCAGCTGCTTGAGGCGCTCGACGTGGGCCGGGCGGACGCTCAGGCGTTTTTCCAGCGAGTTGGCAACGTCGGTGGCAATGATGGCGTAGAGCATGTCAGTCCTCGGTTTTTGGCGTGGTGGGGGCGGCGTCATGCAGGTGGCGCGACAGGTAGATGCCCTGGCCGACCAGGAACAGCACGGTCATGCCCAGGCTGCCGAAGACCTTGAAGTCGACCCAGTAGTCCTGGAATGTAAACGCGACGAACAGGTTGGCGGCGCCGCAGAAGATGAAGAACACGATCCAGGCGATGTTCAGGCGTGTCCACACCGGCTCCGGCAGGGTCAGCGCGTGGCCCATGATCCGCTTGATCAGCAGGCGGTCACCGATGAAGTGGCTGCCGATAAACACCAGGGCGAACAGCCAGTTGACCACCGGCGCTTTCCATTTGAGGAAGGTTTCGCTGTGGAAGGCCAGGGTCAGGCCGCCGAATACCAGGCAGGCGACCAGGGTCAGCCATTGGCTTTTTTCCAGCTTGCGCTGGGAGATGAAGATGGCGCCGTAGACGACGATAGAGCTGATGATCAGTACGGCGGTGGCGCTGTAGATGCCTCCGAACGAGAGCTGGTGACCGGCGATATCGATGACCCTGGGGTCGAGTTTGGTAACGATGAAAAACAGCAACAGCGGGATGAAGTCGATGAATTGTTTCACAGTAAGAGCCAGAAGCTGGATGTGGCGGCATAATAACAAACATCCTTGGTAGCGAAAGCGCCAGCTGACTTGAGGTTACACACTCCCGTGAATGTTGATTTGCACTGCCACAGCACGGCCTCCGACGGCGCCCTGGCGCCCGCGGTACTGGTTGCGCGTGCGTTTGAAAAAGGCGTGCGAGTCCTGGCGTTGACCGACCACGACACCCTCGAGGGCCTCGATGAAGCCCGCACGGCGGCGCAGGCGCTGGGCATGCAACTGGTCAACGGCGTGGAATTGTCCTGCACCTGGGGCGGCGCCACCATTCACGTGCTTGGCTACGGTTTCGATCAAACAGCCGCGCCGCTGGTGGCCGCCATTGCGGCGTTGCATGATGGCCGCTGGCTACGCTCCGAAGAAATCAGTCGCAAACTCGGCCTCAAAGGCATGCCCAACGCCCTCGACGGCGCCCGTGCCATCCAGCAGGAGCTGGGGGACAGTGGCAACGCCCCGGCCCGGCCGCATTTCGCCGACTGGATGGTGCGCGAAGGGTTTGTCAAAGACCGCGCCGAAGCTTTCCGCAAATGGTTGGGCGCCGGCAAGCTGGGCGACGTCAAACAACACTGGCCGACCCTGGAAGACACGGTCGAGACCCTGCGCGCCTCCGGCGCCTGGGTCAGCCTGGCGCATCCATGGCATTACGATTTCACCCGCAGCAAGCGCCGCAAGCTGATCAGCGACTATATTGGAGCAGGCGGCCACGCAATCGAAGTGGTCAACGGGCACCAGCCCGCCGAACAGGTGGGCAGCCTGGCGATCCTTGCCCGCGAATTTGGTCTGCTGGTCAGCGCCGGCAGTGACTTTCATGGCCCAGGTGGTTGGTCCGAAATCGGCGAGTATCGCCAGGTACCTGATGACCTGCCGCTCTTGTCGGGGCGATTCAAGCATGACCCCATTACTGCCACCGTCTGAACAGGTAGAACACGTGAGTCAATTCTTCCAGATTCATCCGGAAAACCCCCAGGCGCGCCTGATCAAACAGGCCGTGGAGATCATTCGCGCCGGCGGCGTGGTGATCTATCCGACGGACTCGTCCTACGCCATCGGTTGCCAGATCGGCGACAAGGGCGCGGTCGAACGTGTACGCCGCCTGCGCCAGCTGGATGACAAACACAACTTCGCGCTGATCTGCAGCGACTTGTCCCAACTCGGGCTGTTCGCCAAGGTCGACACCGGCACGTTCCGCCTGCTCAAGGCCCACACGCCGGGGCCCTACACCTTCATTCTCAACGCCACCCGCGAAGTGCCGCGCCTGTTGCTGCACCCGAAGAAACGCACCATCGGCCTGCGCGTGCCCGAGCACCCCATCGCCCTGGCGCTGCTGGCCGAGCTGGGTGAGCCGTTGATGAGCGTGTCGCTGATCATGCCCGGTGAAACCGAGCCGCTGGAAGACCCGTACGAAATGCGCCAACTCCTGGAAAAACAGGTCGACCTGATCATCGACGGTGGCTTCGGCGGCAACAAAGCCTCCACCGTGATCAACCTGGCCGATGGCGAGCCGGAAGTGATCCGCGTCGGTTGCGGCGATCCGGCGCCGTTCATGGTCGAGGCCTGAATGTCCGCTGTGGAAACCGTTGATCCCCAGGCCGGCGCCCAGCAGGAACTGCCATTCGCCATGGTCTATGGCCAGGCGGTCATGGAAATGCCCCTGGACCTGTACATCCCGCCGGACGCCCTGGAAGTCTTCCTGGAAGCCTTCGAGGGCCCGCTGGACCTGCTGCTGTACTTGATTCGCAAGCAGAACATCAACATCCTCGACATCCCGGTGGCGGAAATCACCCGCCAGTACATGGGCTATGTCGAGCTGATGCAGTCGGTGCGCCTGGAGCTGGCCGCCGAGTACCTGGTGATGGCCGCGATGCTCGCCGAGATCAAGTCGCGCATGCTGCTGCCACGTTCGGAGACAGTGGAAGCCGAAGAAGACGACCCGCGTGCCGAACTGATCCGTCGCCTGCAAGAGTACGAGCGTTTCAAGGCTGCTGCCGAAGGTATCGACGGTCTGAGCCGCGTCGGTCGTGACGTGGTGGTGCCCAAGCTGGATGCGCCCGAGGCCCGCGCCCGAAAGCTGTTGCCGGATGTAAGCCTGGAAGAATTGTTGATGTCCATGGCCGAGGTGCTGCGCCGTGGCGATATGTTCGAGAGTCATCAGGTCAGCCGCGAGGCGCTGTCCACCCGCGAACGCATGAGTGATGTGCTCGAGCGCCTCAAGGGCGGCGGGTTTGTGCCGTTCGTCGAGCTGTTCACTAAAGAAGAAGGGCGTTTGGGGGTAGTGGTGACCTTCATGGCGGTCCTTGAATTGGTCAAGGAATCCTTGGTCGAGCTGGTCCAGAATGAGCCTTTTGCGGCTATCCACGTGCGGGCGCGAGCCGAATAAAGAGCTGAATCGATGAATCTGACTGAACCCCGCGAACTGGCCCCGCTCCTGGAGGCTTTTCTACTGGCCTCGGGTAAGCCCCAATCGTTGGAGCGCCTGTTCGAACTGTTTGAAGAAGCCGAGCGCCCTGAGCCGCCGGTGTTCAAGAAGGCGCTGGAGATTCTGCGCAAATCCTGCGATGGCCGAGCCTTTGAATTGCGCGAAGTTGCGTCAGGCTATCGCTTGCAGATCCGTGAGAAGTTTTCCCCGTGGGTCGGCCGATTGTGGGAAGAGCGCCCG
Source organism: Pseudomonas sp. RP-B7 (assembly GCF_059803535.1). Lineage (NCBI taxonomy): Bacteria > Pseudomonadati > Pseudomonadota > Gammaproteobacteria > Pseudomonadales > Pseudomonadaceae > Pseudomonas > Pseudomonas sp. RP-B7. Next base: position 113,268 of record NZ_JAPFHC010000005.1, on the reverse strand, counting down.
CAGCGTTATTCGCGGGCGATGCTGGAGACCATGGCGCTGATCGCCTATCGCCAACCGATCACCCGGGGCGAGATCGAGGACGTACGGGGCGTGGCGGTCAACAGCCATATCGTCAAGACCCTGCTGGAGCGCGAGTGGATTCGCATCGTCGGCTACCGCGACGTGCCCGGCAAACCGGCGATGTTTGCCACCACCAAGGTGTTTCTCGACCACTTCAACCTGAAAAACCTCGATGACTTGCCGCCGTTGGCCGAACTGCGCGAGATGGAGCCGGACCCGGTGCTGGACTTCGACGACGCACCTGTGCCCGCCAGCCTGCAAGAGCTGGCCGATGCCAGCGCCGAGCCGGAAGAGCCGAAGGACGAAACCAGCTTCCACACCTTGTTGCTGGAATTGGACGACATGGAGCAGGGCATCAAGACTGACTTTGATGATTTGTTGCGTGATGGTGCCGTTGAGCCTGAGGCCGCAGAGATTGCTGAACCTGAACCTGAACCTGAACCCGAACCCGAACCCGAGGAAGACATCCTCGGCGTTGCCCAAGCCCGCGAAAAACTCCTGGCCGCCGTCGCCGCCCTCGAACAGCCGGCCTTGAGCGACGAAGAAGCCGAAGCCCGTGCATTGGCCGAAGCCATCGAAGCTGAGCGACGCGAATTCGAAGACTGACCCAATCCCGCAAACACTGCTGAACCCCCTGTGGGAGCGGGCTTGCTCGCGAAAGCGGTCTATCAGTTGACTTATGTGGTAACTGACACACCGCATTCGCGAGCAAGTCGAATCGTCGCACCGCCGCTCCCACATGTTGACCTGTTGTGGGCCACTGGTCGGCGCAAGGCCAGCGACTTTGCCTTTATCAACTAGTCTCTGATGCGCAACGCGCAGCATACGCGTATGATTCGCGACCCTTCGCCGACCTCTTCGGCCTAGACCCCGCTTTCAACACTCTTCAGGCCACGCCTGAATCGACCCACCGGGAGGTGCTTAAGATGAACGACAAAGACCAGAACGACAGCCAGGAAATCGGCCCAGCAGGCGAAAAACTGCAAAAGGTGCTGGCGCGTATCGGCGTGGGCTCGCGCCGCGACGTCGAAGCCTGGATCACCCAGAAGCGCATCAAGGTCAACGGCGTCGAGGCTACCCTCGGCCAGCGCGTCGACCTGCACGATGCAATCACCATTGATGGCAAGGTCATCAAGCGTGAAGAGGCCGCCGAATCGGTGCGCCGCGTGATCATGTACAACAAGCCCGATGGCGAGATCTGCACCCGTGACGACCCGGAAGGCCGTCCGACCGTGTTCGACAAGATGCCCAAGCCTAAAGAAGGCCGTTGGATCAACATCGGGCGCCTGGACATCAACACCACTGGCTTGCTGATGTTCACCACCGACGGTGAACTGGCCAACCGCCTGATGCACCCGTCCTATGAGATGGACCGCGAATACGCCGTGCGTGTACGTGGCGAAGTCGATGACGAGATGATTGAGCGCTTGAAAGCCGGTGTGGTCCTCGAAGACGGCCCGGCCAAGTTCACCGACATCAAGCAGGCTCCAGGCGGCGAAGGTTTCAATCACTGGTACCACTGCGTGGTGATGGAAGGCCGTAACCGTGAAGTCCGTCGCCTGTGGGAATCCCAGGGCCTGGTGGTCAGCCGCCTGAAGCGCGTGCGTTTCGGCCCGGTGTTCCTGAACTCCGACCTGCCGATGGGCCGCTGGCGCGAAATGAGCCAGTACGAAGTCGACATTCTCAGCGCCGAAGTCGGCCTGACGCCGGTCGCCATGCCGCAGATGAACGCCAAGAGCAAAGACAAGCTTGAGCGTATGCAGCGTAAATCGTCGCGTCCTGTGGCGCGTACCGAGCGTGTTGCGCGCACGCTGCGCCCAGCGTTGAATGCACCGGCCACCGGCGGTCGTATCTCCCGTGAGCCGCACATCGAAGGCGAGCGCCGCCCAACCGCGCCATCGCGTCAGGAAGGCGAGCGCGCTCCACGTGCACCGCGTCCGGCTCCGACGGGTGGTCGCAGCAACCGTGGTGAAGCCGAGCGCCCGGCCGACAACGCCAGCACCAAGCGTCCAGCCAAGCCGGCGGCGAACAAGCGCCCTGGCCCGAAACTGGTCGCGGACGAGCCGTCGGGCAAGCGCCGTGGCGCGCCGGCCGGTTCGGGCCAGCGTCCTGGTTTTGGTCGCAAGAAGCCGCAGTGATGTTTTAAGCGCGGCCTGAAAACGCCAACCCTCGGGTTGGCGTTTTTTTTTGCCATTCAAAAAATGTGTGTGGGGGCTCCCCAGCGCTGCTGATAGCGGGATTCAGAAGGCAAAGCTGCCATCAAACACCGGCTTGTCATCCAGTGCCAACACCCCGCTGGCGAAGATCAGGTCCAGATGGTGGCTGCCTTTCTGCCCGCCGCCCAAGCCCAGGTGCAAGCCGCAGTGGCGCTCCTCGAAGCCCGCATTGCGCGCATACAGATCCTTGACCCCTTCATTGGTGCCAATCCCCAATTCCTCCACGCGCCGGTTCGACGGGTTGGCGTTCAGGTACTTGTTGAAATCCTCCACCAGCCCCGGCACATCACTGGCCACGCTGCACACCGTCGAATTTTCGATCCACAACTGCAGTGGCGATTGCAGCACGCCGTACTTGCGCGCAAACGGGATGGTGCTGAGGAAAGTACCGACAAACCGTACCTGGCCATTGATGGCTTCGCTGTGGGTGGCGATTTCGCCGGGCGCCAGGTCGTGGTTGCCGACGCCGTTGATATTGGTCCACTTGCGCACGCTGCTCAGCGGCGCCTGAAGGCGTGAACCGTGCTTGTCGGTAAAGCTCAGCACCTGGGCCTGGGACAGGCGCCGGATCAGCGTGGCGTTGAGGTCGGCGATGCGCTGGGGCTCGACGCTGAAGGTGTCGTAGAAGTAGTCGCCGTAATCCTTGAACAGCAGGGACTTCTGCCAGTGCTCCGCCATCACCCCTTGCAGGTCGCGGATAAACGCCGGGCCTTGGGCGCTGGGGTTGGGCAGTGTCGACGAGTCGTACAGGAACAGGTACAGGTCGCAGCTTTCGATGGCCTGGGCCAGGGTCTCGCTGCTGGCCAGATCCAGGCGCTGCACCTGGAAGTTGAAACGCGCCGCGCTGGCGTGGGTGATGGCCAAGGCAATCGCCTCATATCGCGCGGTGTGGCCCAGCAGTACGGTGGGGCAGTTCAGGCCGGTGAGGGCCGGGTGGTGGGCGAGGTAGTAAAGAAAGTGTTCGACAGCGCGGGCCTTGTCCATGACGGGTGTCCTTGTGTGCCTTGGGTAAGGGGGGCAGGTGCCGTGCACAGCACCTGCCAGGAGCCTGTCGGGCGTTACGGCCACATCGCGGTGCCAAACGGCACCACGGCGTCGGCTTGCATCATTTCCACGGCGGCCTCATGGGTAGGGGCTTCAAACCAATCGTCGAGTTGCAGTTCGGTTTCCAGAGCGTTTTCCAGTGTGTGCATGCTGTCTCTCCTTGAAGGCATTTTCGGAATGGCTTGCCGACCGGCAAGTGGTTTGAACCTAGGAGAGAGTGTTTCAGAAAGCAAAAAATTTAATGACACGGTTCCATTGGCGATTTTTGTTGCGGTTTTCCATGGGGATTTTTTCCTGAGGAAATACAGCAGGCTGGCGGTGCTGATTTTGAACCAATCGGCGACCGCCAATTTTTCTAAAACTGACAGCCGTAACGTAGGTTTTCCGCCCTGTAACGATAAATTTACGGGTCTGTGGCGGGTTCATTGGCGTAGCGGTTGCCGTAAGGAATACCTGACAGTTCGTCGCACGCACCATTCGAGAGCGGCCCCAAGCAGTCGAGCGGTGTACAATGCGCCGCGTTTTACTGTGACCCCTCCTTGCGCAACCACGCGAAAGGCCAAGACCTCAGGGTTTGCCTACCCTGATCACTCCGTTTGGCTACGAGCCGGACGGGTTCGATTTCGTCACAGATAAAAACAAACAGGTGACGCATGACCCTTAGAACGACGCTGTACTCCTGGTGCCTGCGCTGGGGTTTGAGCGGGGCTGCTTGAGTCGAGATTCACGGCAGCTACGTGTATTCAACATCATCAAACCTTGCGTGAGACCCTTTTCATGAGTGGACCCCATTCCTCTTCAGGCGAGCTGAAACGCGGCCTGAAAAATCGTCATATCCAGCTGATCGCCCTCGGTGGCGCCATCGGTACCGGCCTGTTCCTCGGCTCGGCCGGGGTGCTCAAATCCGCCGGCCCGTCGATGATCCTGGGCTATGCCATCTGCGGCTTCATCGCCTTCATGATCATGCGCCAGCTTGGCGAAATGATTGTCGAAGAGCCGGTCGCCGGTTCCTTCAGCCACTTTGCCCACAAGTACTGGGGCGGTTTCGCTGGCTTCCTGTCGGGCTGGAACTGCTGGATCCTGTACATCCTGGTGGGCATGTCGGAGCTGACGGCCGTCGGCAAATACGTACATTACTGGTGGCCGGAGATCCCGACCTGGGTCTCGGCGGCGGCGTTCTTCGTGCTGATCAACCTGATCAACCTGGCCAACGTCAAAGTCTTCGGTGAGGCCGAGTTCTGGTTCGCGATCATCAAGGTGGTGGCCATTGTCGGCATGATCGCCCTGGGCAGCTACCTGCTGGTCAGCGGCAGCGGCGGCCCGCAAGCTTCGGTGAGCAACCTGTGGGAACACGGCGGTTTCTTCCCCCACGGCGTTGGCGGCCTGGTGATGGCCATGGCGATCATCATGTTCTCCTTCGGTGGCCTGGAAATGCTCGGCTTCACCGCTGCCGAAGCCGACCAGCCACGCACCGTGATCCCGAAAGCGATCAACCAGGTGATCTACCGCATCCTGATTTTCTACATCGGCGCGCTGGTTGTGCTGCTGTCGCTGACCCCGTGGGACAGCCTGTTGACCACCCTCAATGCGTCCGGCGATGCCTATAGCGGCAGCCCGTTCGTGCAAGTGTTCTCGATGCTCGGCAGCAACACCGCTGCGCACATCCTCAACTTCGTGGTCCTGACCGCGGCACTGTCGGTGTACAACAGCGGCACGTACTGCAACAGCCGTATGCTGCTGGGCATGGCCGAGCAGGGCGATGCGCCCAAAGCGCTGGCCAAGATCGACAAGCGCGGCGTGCCGGTGCGTTCGATCCTCGCCTCGGCGGCGGTGACCCTGGTGGCGGTGCTGATGAACTACCTGATCCCGCAGCACGCGCTGGAACTGCTGATGTCGTTGGTCGTGGCCACGCTGGTGATCAACTGGGCGATGATCAGCTTCTCGCACTTCAAGTTCCGCCAGCACATGAACCGCACCGGCCAGGTGCCGCTGTTCAAGGCGCTGTGGTACCCGTACGGCAACTACATCTGCCTGGCGTTCGTGGCGTTTATCCTGGTGGTGATGCTGATGATCCCGGGCATCCAGGTGTCGGTGTACGCGATCCCTGTGTGGGTGGCGTTTATGGCGGTGTGTTATGGCATCAAGAACAAGCGCAGTGCCGAAGCGGTGCAAGCCTCGGCGAATGCGGCGTTGAAATAAGCCAACGCCTGAAAACACGGAACCCGGCGCTTTGCCGGGTTTTTTGTGGGCGCCGGCAGGTTAGAATCGCGCCTCGTTTTAATGCCTGACCGGCACAGCGGTCCTTTAGACCTGATCGGCTTGGATTTGAGCGGTTTTCGCCTCAATGATGCCAAACTGTTCAAAGGCGCCGTGATTTCCAAAGCCCAGGCGTCGATGTTGTTGTCCCAGTTGGGCTTGTCCGTTGCTTAGGGTGTTTGATTGATGCTGGTGATTTCCAACAATGTGCACTTGCCCGATGCCGAGATCGAGCTGACCGCCATTCGCGCCCAGGGCGCCGGTGGGCAGAACGTCAACAAGGTATCGAGCGCGGTGCACCTGCGTTTTGACATCCCTGCGTCGTCGTTGCCGGAGTTCTACAAGGAGCGGCTGCTGGCGCTGCGTGACAGCCGCATCACCAGCGACGGCGTGCTGGTGTTGAAAGCCCAGCAGTATCGGACCCAGGAGCAGAACCGCGCGGATGCGCTGGAGCGTCTGGTGGAGTTGATCCTCAGTGCCACCAAGGTCGAGAAGAAGCGCCGCCCGACCAAGCCGACGCTGGGCTCGAAAAAGCGTCGCCTCGAATCCAAGACCAAGCGCGGCAACATCAAGGCCGGGCGCGGCAAGGTCGACTTTTAGTCGCCGCGCGTTTCGCGGGCCTTGGGCGCCTGGCGGTACAGGTAAACGCTGAGCAGCAAGCCACCGAGGGCAGCGAGGGCGGCGAACAGGAAGATCGATGCAAAGCCAAAGCCGGCCGCGACCGCCCCAGCCAGCGGTCCGGTGATCCCCAGGGACAAGTCGATGAACAACGAGTAGGCGCCCACCGCCGAGCCACGGCTGGAGGCGGGTACCAGGTTGACCGCCTCCACGCCCAGCGCCGGAAACACCAGGGAAAAACCGAAGCCGCTCAATGCTGCACCCGCCAGGGCCAGGTTGGCGTCCGGCGCCAGCCATAACAGCAGCAGGCCAAGGATCTCCACCGACAGGCAGGCAATCGCCACGCGAAAGCCGCCGATGCGGTTGATCAAGTTGCCAAACAACAGGCGCGCACCGATAAAGCTCGCGCCGAACAGGCTCAGGGCCCACACCGCGTTGTCCCAGTGCTGGGTGGTGTAATACAGGGTGATAAAGGTGGCGATGGTGCCGAATCCGATCGAGCCCAGCGCCAGCGCGCAACCGTGGGGCAGTACGCGGCCCAGCACGTTCATGAACGGCAGGCGCACGCCGGCGACGATGGGCGCGGCTTCCTTCTTCCAGGCCAGCAGCAGGCCGATGACGGCGAGCAGGATGATGCTGACGCCCATGCTCCACAGGCCCAGGCTTTTCACCAGCAACACGCCCAACGGTGCGCCGACGGCCAGTGCGCCATAGCTGGCGATACCATTCCACGAAATGACCTTGGCCGTATTGGCCGCGCCGACACGGCCGATGCCCCAACCGATGGCGCCAGAGCCCACCAGGCTTTCCGCGCTGCCCAGCACCAGGCGCCCGATGAGCAGGCTGCCCAGGCTGATCGCCGGCAGGCTGGAAAACCACGCGGCCAGCAGCATGAACACACCGCTCAGGCCACAGCCGACCAACCCGATCAATACCGCGCGCTTGCTGCCCAGGTTGTCGATGATTTTGCCGGCATACGGGCGGCTCAGCAGGGTGGCCAGGTATTGCAAGCTGATCACCAGGCCGGCGATAACGGCGCCGTAGCCCAGTTCACTGTGGACATAGCCGGGCAATACGGCGAGGGGGATGCCGATATTCAGGTAGCCGATAAAGGTAAACAACACGATGGAAACAACTTGCAGCGTGACCGCCATGGGGCGCTGGGTATCTGGCATGGGAGAGGTCCACAGTCGCAGCAGGTAAAGATAGGCTGCTAATGATACCGATGGTTTGGCCCACGCAGGGCGGTAAATTCCAAAAACGTCAGATCAGAAAGACGTCAGGACTTGGACGGGGCGAGCAATTGGGTGGTGACGAGGGCGGCCAAGGCGTTTTCCTGGGTGCCAAAGCGCTTGAGCAGCAGGGCTTGTTTGTCCGCGCTGAGGCGGTTCCAGACGTCGACCATCTGCAAGGCAGCGTCGAGGACGGCGGTATCCGGGGTATCTGTCATGGCGTCTATCCAGGTCTATTCAGGCAGTGTGGAAAGCGCGCAAAGCTGCGCTTTCCACACGGTCTGGTACGGCGTCAGCCCTGGCTTTTGCCGTCGACTGGTTTTGCTTCTTTGGCCTCAGGCTGCTTTGGGCTGGCCTGCTGCGGTGTTGGCTGCTCAGTTTCGTGCAGGCTTGGGAAGGGGAGATTAGGTATCTCGTGCATCGTCGTCGCTCCTCGCAAGGTCTGTTTTTTCAATCGCAGGTGATTCCGCGCTCTCAAAAAGCCTTGGCAGGATACAGCACTGCAAATGACAAAAAGATTTTTCTGTCGGCGGATGTCAGAACTTTGATCATTTAACGCAAGTGACATGGGGTCACACGTCTAGAACGGGACTTTGCCAAGGATCATGTCGCGATACATCACGAAATCCCCCAATAAGCTGTAGAACGGGTGCTTGAAGGTCGCCGGGAGGTTCCTTTCGAAGAAGAAGTGGCCGATCCAGGCAAAGCTGTAGCCGGCAATCGGTATGGCCAGCAGCAACGCCAATGAGCCCCGACCAATGGCATAGGCCAGGATGCCGATCACCAGGGTGGTGCCGATGAAATGCAGGCGCCGGCAGGTACTGTTGGCATGCTCGCCCAGGTAATACGGGTAGAACTCAGCAAAGCTATTGAATTGCTTGATATTTTCCACGATTGCCGGCCCTTTGATTGTTGTGCCGCCCAACAGATGTTCGGCGGGGAGCTTATTTGAGTCTAGAGTGATCAGTGGTAACGGCCAGTGACAATAGATGCCACTTTAGTATCCTTGGCTTTCCTGGCTGCCGTTTAAGCCTGCTTTATTAAGAAGACGCCATGAGCGAACGAACAACTTCTGCAAGCTGGGCGATGGGGATAGTCAAGGCATTGGAAATGGATGGCCTGGACTGCCGGACGCTGTTCAAGCAACTGGGCCTGGATTACGCCGCCCTGAATGACCCCGATGCACGGTTTGCGCAAGACTCCATGACCCGCCTGTGGCAGCGTGCGGTGGAACTGTCCGGCAACCCGGCAATTGGTCTGAACATGGGCAAGGTGGTGCGCCCGGCCTCGTTTCATGTGGCCGGGTATGCGTTGATGTCGAGCAACACGCTGGCCGAGGGGTTTATGCGCCTGGTGCGTTACCAGCGGATCATTGCCGAAAGTGCCGACCTGAGTTTCCGCCTGCTACCTGAAGGCTATGCGTTGATTCTGACGGTGCATGGCGATCACCTGCCGCCCACCCGGCAAAGCGCCGAAGCCTCGCTGGCCAGTGCTTTGGCGCTGTGCGGCTGGCTCAGCGGCCGCACCCTGCAGCCGCGTAAAGTGCTGTTGCAAGGCGATCACCCGGTGGACCTGGGGCCGTACAAACAAGCCTTCCATGCCCCGCTGGAATTCAACGCGGCCTACGATGCACTGATTTTCGAGCAGGCCGACATGGAGGCGCCACTGCCCACCGCCAACGAGGCCATGGCGCTGCTGCATGATCGGTTTGCCGGTGAGTACCTGGCGCGCTTCTCGGAAAGCCGCGTGACCCACAAGGCCCGGCAGGTGCTGTGCCGCCTGTTGCCCCAGGGTGAGCCCAAGCGCGAAGTGGTGGCGCAGACGCTGCACCTGTCCCAGCGCACCCTGCAACGGCGATTGCAGGAGGAGGGCACCAGTTTTCAGACCCTGCTTGATGACACCCGTCGCGAACTGGCCGAGCAATACCTGGCGCAACCGAGCATGACCTTGCTGGAAATTGCCTACCTGTTGGGGTTTGCCGACCCGAGCAATTTCTTCCGCGCCTTCCGTCGCTGGTTCGATGCCACGCCCGGTGAATACCGGACGCGGTTGCTCGAAGCGTCGACGGTCAGTGGCGCCAAAACGCCGGAATACACAGAACAAAGACCGTAATGATCTCCAGTCGGCCGAGCAGCATGCCGAGCGACAGGATCCACTTGGCCGCATCCGGCAGGCTGGCGAAGTTGCCGGCCGGGCCGATGGTTTCCCCCAGGCCCGGGCCGACGCCGGACACCGTGCTGGCAGCGCCGGTCAGCGCGGTCATCCAGTCCAGGCCGAGCAGCGACAGTGCAAGGGCGATGGCGCAGATGGTGATGGCGAAGAAGAACGAAAAAGTCAGGATCGAGCGTACGATTTCTTCGTCGAGACGGTGGCCGTTGTACTTCTGCTTGATCACCGCGCGAGGGTGAATCAATTGGTTCAAGTTGGCCTTGAGCAGGATGTAGGCGACCTGGAAGCGGAAGATCTTGATCCCGCCCGCCGTGGAACCGGAGCAGCCGCCGATAAAGCCCAGGTAGAAAAACAGCATCAGTGAGAAGTTGCCCCACAGGCTGTAGTCCCCCAGTGCAAAACCTGTAGTGGTCACCACCGAGGTAACGTTCAGCGCCACGTGGCGCAGGGCGTCCAGCCAATGCAGGTCGGTGGTCCACCAGTACCAGGTGCCGAGCACCAGCCAGGTTACCAACAGCAAGCCGAGCAAGCCCTGCACCTGCTGATCCTTGACCAGCGCCTTGCGGTTGCCGCGCAACGTGGCGACATACAGGGTGAACGGCAGGCTGCCGAGGATCATCACCACCACCGCGACCCAGTGCACCGCCGGTTGTTTCCAGTGGGCCAGCGACTCATCGGAGGTGGAGAAGCCGCCGGTGGAAATCGCCGACATCGCGTGGTTGATCGCATCGAACAAACCCATGCCGGCCCACCAGAACGCCAGGCTGCCCAGGATGGTGATGCCCACGTACGCCGCCACGATCAGGCGCGCCACCATGTGTGAGCGCGGCATGACCTTTTCCGAGCGGTCCGAGGATTCGGTCTGGAACAGACGCATGCCACCGATGCGCAGCAGCGGCAGGATCGCCACTGCCATGCCGATAAAGCCGATACCGCCGAGCCAGTGCAGCAGCGAGCGCCACATCAGGATGCCCGGCGACATGCTATCCAGCCCGCTCAATACGGTGGAGCCGGTGGCGGTGATGCCGGACATGCTTTCGAAAAACGAGTCGGTGTAGCTGATGTGCTGGGTCAGCAGGAACGGCAGCGCGGCAAAGATGCATACCACTACCCAGCTTGTGACGGTGAGCAGGTACATGTCCCGTGGGCGCAGGTGCACGTGTTCGGGGCGGCCGGGGATGACCAGGGCCAGGCCGGCGAGAAAGGTGATCATGCTGGCCCACAGGAACGAGGGCAGGTCGCGGGTGCGTTCGAAGATCACCAGGGTGGCCATGGGCACCACCATGGCGATTGCGAGGGTGATCAGGAAGATGCCGATGATGAAACCGATGATGCGTAGGGTCGGCAACGCCATGAAGTGAGCTCGGGTGATTGGGCAGAGGCGCCATTCTACCTGGGGTGCAGGTCTTGTAAACCGGCCCCTTCAGGCGATACCGAGCAAATGTGGGAGTGGGCTTGTGTGGGAGCGGGCTTGCTCGCGAATGCGGTGGGTCAGCCAAATATTCCAGTGACTGATACAGCGCATTCGCGAGCAAGCCCGCTCCCACATGGGGTTTGTGGTGTTTGATGCAGGCATTAAAAAGGCGACCCGAAGGCCGCCTCATTCAACTCGGCGTTGATCAGAACTCGTGATCAGCGTTGTCCGGGTTCAGGTCGCTGATGCCCAGCTTGCCCGCCGCCGCTTCGATCGAACCGGTCTGCTTGACCAGCGCCGCGATGGCGTCACGCACGATCTGGTTGCCCGCATCGTTACCGGCCGCGATCAACTGGTCGTAGTGCTCACCCTTGTTGGCGTGGTCAACCATGACTTGGATCTTCGCTTCGGTCGCTGCCAGGTCTGCCTTCAGCGCGCTGTCGGCAGCCGGGTCGACCTTGGCCACCAGGGACGACAGGCTGGCGCCGGTCAGCTTGGTGCCGTCGGTGCGGGTGTATTCGCCCAGGTAAACGTTGCGGATGCCCTTGGCGTCGTAGAAGTGCGAGTTGTGGGTGTTGTCGCTGAAGCAGTCCTGCTCGTCTTCCGGTGAGTTGGCTTCCAGGGACACTTTCATACGCTCACCAGCCAGTTCGCCGAGGGACAGGCTACCCATGCCGAACAGCATTTTGCGCAGGCCGTCGGTGGCCGGTTCAGCCTCCAGGGTGGCACGGTAGTTGTCGGCGACGTTTGGCTTCCAGTTGCCGACCATTTCTTCCAGGTCGCTCACCAGCAGCTGGGTCACGGCGCTCAGGTAGGCGCGGCGACGCTCGTTGTGGCCGCCCGTGGCGCCGTCGCCGGTCAGGTAGTCCGATGCTGGGCGGTTGCCGGCGCCAGGGCCGGTGCCGTTCAGGTCCTGGCCCCAGAGCAGGAATTCGATGGCGTGGTAGCCGGTGGCGACGTTGGCTTCGGAACCGCCCAGCTCGTTGAGGCTGGCAAGTTTTTCCGGGGTGATTTCCTTCACGTCGACCTTGTCTTCGCCGACCTGGACTTCGGTGTTGGCGACGATGTTGGCGGTCGCGCCTGGGTTACCCAGGGCGTGTTCGTAGGACTTGTCGACGTAGTCGATCAGGCCTTCGTCCAGCGGCCATGCGTTCACCTGGCCTTCCCAGTCGTCGATGATGGTGTTGCCGAAGCGGAACACTTCGCTCTGCAGGTACGGGACGCGTGCGGCAACCCAGGCCGCGCGGGCGGCTTTCAGGGTTTCGTCGTTCGGCTTGGCGAGGAACGCGTCGATGGCGGTCTGCAGGGTTTTGGCGGTGGATTCGGCGTCGCTGTAGACCGCGAACACCATGTCAGCGTAATGCGCGACCACGGCCTTGGCAGCTGCTTCGTCGACTTGGCCGGCAGGGGTGGCAGCCGCTGGAGCGGTAGTGCTGGCAGCCGGGGTCGGCGCCTGTGGCGCGGCGGCCTTGTCTTTACCTTCGCCGCAACCGGCGAGAGAAATGGCAATGGCCAGCAGACTGGCGGTGGCCAGGGGCATACGAATCATGGCGAACATCCTGCTTCGGTTGTTGATAGGGCGCGCGGGGGGAGCGCAAAACTGCGACATAATGCGAAAGATTTGCATTTTGTGTAAAGGCTTAAACGCGGGAAATATTCAGTATCGTTTTCTCGGTTCAAAGAATCGCGGCGTTATTGCGCTCTGACTGTTTCAGATACGCGGCCAATTCCCGCGCCGGCAGCGGTTTGCTGTAGTGATAGCCCTGCCCCTCATGGCAACCCTCGGAGATGATGTAGGCCTCTTGTTCCGCGGTTTCCACGCCTTCGGCGATCACCTGCATGCCCAGGCTTTTACCCAACTGGATAATCGCCCGCACGATGGTGGCATCGTCGTCGTCATCCAGCAGGTCCTGGACGAAGCTCTTGTCGATCTTGATCTTGTCCAGGGGGAGGCTTTTCAGGTAACTGAGGGATGAATAGCCGGTGCCGAAGTCGTCAATCGCGATCAACGCTCCGGAGCGGCGCAGGCTCAGCAGGTGTTGGGCGGCGGTGCTGATGTCTTCCATCAGGCCGGTTTCGGTGACTTCCAGCTCCAGGCTGCGCGGCGGCAGACGGTAGATCTGCATCAGGTTGTTGACCACTCGCGGCAACTCGGTGTGGTGCAACTGCACGGTGGACAGGTTGACCGCCATGCGCAACTCGGTGAAACCCAGGTCATGCCATTCGCGCAACTGCCGGCAGGCCTGGTCCAGCACCCATTCGCCAATCGCGATGATGGTGCCGTTCTGTTCGGCCAATGGGATGAACAAGTCAGGCGGCACCAGGCCATGTTCCGGGTGCTGCCAGCGGATCAACGCTTCGACGCCCACCACACGGTGGTCGCGGTAGCTGATTTGCGGTTGGTACACCAGGTGGAACTGGTTGCGACTCAAGGCGTCGCGCAGGTCTTTTTCCAGTTCGCGGCGGCGGCGCATTTCGCTGTCGACGCTGGCGATATAGAACTGGTAGCGGTTGCGTGACCGGCTCTTGGCCAGGGTCATGGTCTGTTCGGCTTTTTGCAGCAGCTTCTCGGTGCTGTCGCCATCTTCCGGAAACAGGGTGATGCCTATAGTGGCGCGCAGTCGGATCTGTTCGTGGTCGAGGGCGAATTCCGCTTCGAGGTCATCGAGGATGCTTTGCGCCAACTCCGCGGCTTCGTAGGGTTGGTCGATGTCGGCCTGCACCAGGGCGAACTGGTCGCCCCCCAGGCGGGCGAGGGCGCCGAGGCGGCCGCTATGGGCGCGCAAACGGTCGGCGAGGGCCAGCAGCAATTGGTCGCCGGCCTGGTAGGTGAACTGCTCGTTGACGCTCTTGAAGTCGTCCAGGCCCACGCACAACACCGCCACGCGGCGCTGCCGGCGGCCGGCGTCGATGAGGATCTTGTCCAGTTGTTCCTGCAGCTTCTGGCGATTGGGCAACCCGGTCAGGAAGTCGTACTGCGCCATGCGCCGCAGGCTGCTCTCGGCCTCGTGACGCAGGTGGGTGTTGCGCTCGATGGATTCGAGCAACTGGTTGGCGGTATTGATCCACAGCCCCAGTTCATTGCGTTCATGGCCTTTGAGCTGGGGGATCTTGTGTTCGCTGGGCCGGTCCGGGTTGATCGACGTCAGGTGCTCGATGATCCGCGACAACGGCTTGGTCAGCAGCCAGTGGTAGACCAGGTACAACACCAGGCCCATCGCCAGGGCCCGAAGCACTCCGGAGATAAAGATAATCACCGAGCTGACAATAAAATCCTTGCCGTACGTGGCGGTGTCGAGGGTGATGCTCAGGTCGCCGTAGTACTCGCTGTAGGGACCTTTGCCCACCAATGCCGTGGTGAACGTGCGTTCCTGGCCAAGAATCAGGTCGGTCAGCCAACGGCTGGGGGATTGCTGCAGGGCGCGGCTTTTTTCCGCGAGCATGGTTTCGTTGGGATGGCCGATGGACGCCATGCGTACCGCATCGTCTTGAAACAGGCCCTCAATGACCTGCATTCCCATCTCGCGGTCCAGGCTGTAGACGGCCTGGGTCGAGGGGTCGCGGAACATGTCGAGGATGCGCTGGGCATCGCTGGCCACGGCCTGGCGCGTTTTGTAGGCATCAAAGACGATCTGCGCCACGCTCAGCGCTACACCCACGACCAAGGCCGACAGCAGCACGACCCGTAGCAACTTCACCGACAAGCTGTTTTTGAGTTCCAGCTTCAAAGGGGGATTCCTTGTTCCATGCGGGTAGCCTCAATATGCCATGAGTATTGGCAATCTGAGGGTGGCAGTCAAAGGGACATTCGGTTAAGCGGGAAATGTTGAGAAAAGTGGAACCCAGCTCGCGGAAATTGCCACCCACGCGGTGAGGGGAATGAGCCTCTCGTTGAATACTGGAGTACTTATTTATGTTGACGGCATTGGCAGGCGTAGCGGTGCCTGCAGTGGTTGCGGCTGCAGCCCCTGTGGTTGGGCAGGGTTTGAAAATGTTAGGGGATGTTGGCGAGCAGGTCGTAAAAGGCGCGATGGGCGCAGTCTTGGGGGGGGCGGGTCTAGGGCAGTCAAATCCAACAATCAACTTTGGGGGCAGCAACAATCGCAATAACGTACTGGAGCAAATAGGCCTCCAAATGTTGGCGAATGCCGTGAAGCGTTAAGCCCACATATTCCCTGGCATGCCCCGTGCGATAGCGGAGTCAAAAGCCGCAGGAGCAGGAGCGGTCCCGCTCCTGCCCTGGCGCTATCGTTTATTTAATGAAACTGATCGTCTGCTTAGCCTTGTTGGTCAGGGCGGCAAACTGTATCGGTTCGCTGGATTCGCTCTTTGGACTCTCTGCGCCGATTTTCTTTGCTACTGCGTCGGCAAAGGGTTGGATCAGTGGTGCAATAGCTTTTACCACTTCGCCAACGACAGGAATTGCGGCTTTCAATAGATCGCCACCCAGCGAGATTGCGGAGGCTGCGCTTATTGTCATTGTGATTTCTCCGATAGGTTAAGGGGGCGTATCCCCTCACCGAATAAGTGGCGGCTGACGCTGTGAGAGTTCCTCGTGGGGTTTGCGCTAACCATGAAAAAGCCCGGCAATTCAGGCTGTGTGAAAACCTAGCAATCTGCCGCCCGGTTTAAGAAAAATGCCCGTATCGAAAGATACGGGCATTTTTCTTATGCGCTACATCCAAGGTGAAGACCGTATCCAAGGCATTCTGTTTCCAGTCTCACTGGACGAACTCATTCCCGAAAAAATGCCCGGTTCCTGTTTCGCCAACTCGACGGAACACGAACGGAAATGGCGCTAGCGATGCAGGTGTACAACCTGAAAAGAGCCATAAACGTGTTGGGTGTGCGAAAAATGATGGAGTTGATGGGCTGAAAAGCCCTTTTTTGCTATCCGAAACCGCAAAAGCAAATGCCCCGACAAGTCGGGGCATTTGCTTTAGACCGGTGTGGGCTGCGTTTTCACACAGCCTGCATTGCCGGGCTTTTTTTACTGCAAGGGCTGCTTAGGCAGTGAAGGTCTTGCCTTCGAACTGCTCAGCCACGAACTTCCAGTTGACCAGGTTCCAGAACGCTTCCACATACTTTGGACGCGCGTTGCGGTAGTCGATGTAGTAGGCGTGTTCCCACACGTCGCAGGTCAGCAGCGGGGTGTCGCCGCTGGTCAGCGGGTTGCCGGCGCCGATGGTGCTGGCCAGGGCCAGGGAACCGTCAGCCTTTTTCACCAGCCAGCCCCAACCGGAACCGAAGGTGCCGACGGAGGTCTTGGTGAACTCTTCCTTGAACTTGTCGAACGAACCGAACGCAGCGTTGATGGCTTCAGCCAGCGCGCCGGTTGGTTGACCGCCGGCGTTTGGCGCCAGGCAGTTCCAGTAGAAGGTGTGGTTCCAGACCTGGGCAGCGTTGTTGAAGATGCCGCCCGAAGAGGACTTGACGATCTCTTCCAGGGTCTTGCCTTCGAACTCGGTGCCTGGCACCAGGTTGTTCAGGTTCACGACATAGGTGTTGTGGTGCTTGTCGTGGTGGAATTCCAAGGTTTCCTTGGAGATGTGCGGCTGCAGGGCATCGTGTGCGTAGGGCAGCGGCGGCAATTCGAAAGCCATGATGATTCTCCTAATCAGGTCAGTTGCGGTGAGCGCAAGGCCGATCACGGGCGGCCAAACAAGCGCCGGGGAGTTTGTACTCTTTGCGGCGCAGGGTCCGGATCATAGCACCGGGGGTGCGGCAAAACCACGCAACAACTGTGTGGGATAGAGGTTCCAGAGCGTTTTGGAATATTCGTCAGGCGGCGATCAATTGATAGGCCACGCTGAACATCATCACCGCCACCAACAGGTCCAGCAGGCGCCAGGTGGCCGGGCGTGCCAGCCACGGCGCCAACCATGCCGCACCGAGGGCCAGGGTGGCGAACCACAGGAAGGACGCACTGGCCGCCCCGGCCACGTAGGCACCGGGTTCGGTTTGTTGCGCGCCCAGTGAGCCGATCAGCAATACCGTGTCCAGATACACATGGGGATTGAGCAGCGTCACCGCCAAGGCACTGAGCATCACCGCGCGCAACGAACGCACCTTGAGGTTGCCGCCCTGCTCCAGGCTTTGACTCGAAAATGCCCGACGCAGTGCCAGGGTGCCATACCACAACAGGAATGCCGCGCCGCCCCAGCGGGCAATCGCCAGCAGCAGCGGGTTTTGCGCCAGCACCGTGGCCAGGCCGAACACCCCCGCGGCCACCAACAACGCGTCGCATACCACGCACAACACCGCGACGGGCAAATGGTGTTCGCGGCGCAGGCTTTGCGCCAGCACAAAGGCGTTCTGGGTGCCGATGGCCATGATCAAACCGAGGGCCACCAACAGGCCGTTCACATAGCTTTGCCACATAGGATTTACTCCGCGTCCGCCGCCAGTTGCCGTAATACCTGCAAGGCACGCTCGGCATCGGCGCGGCCGACGAACAGGTGATCGTGGTAATAACCGGCAATCACATTGCAGCTGATTCCGGCCTGGCCCAGCGCGCTGGCAAAGGCGGCGGTGAGGCCGACAGCCTCCAGGGACGAATGCACGTTCAAGGTGATCCAGGCGGCCACGTAGTCGAACTGCAATCCTGCCTGTTCGGCTTGCTCGCGCTTAACAATCAGCGTCAGGCCTTCCTGTTCGCGAAAGCTGCCGATCACTTCACAGCCCGCCGGGATGCGGTGGTCGGGCAGGGTGCAGAACACATAGTCGCCGTCATTCAACTGCGGGCTCATGCTACTTAGCAGGGTCGCCAGGGCGGTTTCGCCAGTCATGTGAGAATTCCTTGAATAGAGAGAAGCAATGCTGGTCATTCTCACGGGCGAAGCTGTATAAGAAAAACCAATATTGCTGATCGCTCATTAGAGAAACTGATGTTCGACTATAAATTGCTTTCCGCCCTGGCAGCGGTGGTGGAACAGGCCGGCTTTGAACGCGGCGCCCAGGTGCTGGGGTTGTCGCAATCGGCGATTTCCCAGCGCATCAAGCTGCTTGAAGCACGCATCGGCCAGCCGGTGCTGGTGCGAGCCACGCCGCCGACGCCCACCGACATCGGCCGGCGCCTGCTTAACCATGTGCAACAGGTGCGCCTGCTGGAGCGCGACCTGCAAAGCCAGGTGCCGGCGCTGGACGCAGAGGGCATGCCCGAACGCCTGCGCATCGCCTTGAACGCCGACAGCCTTGCCACCTGGTGGGCCGAGGCGGTCAGCGCGTTTTGCGCCGAGCAGCATTTGCTGCTGGACCTGGTGGTGGAGGATCAGACCGTCGGCCTCAAACGCATGCGCGCCGGTGAAGTGGCGGCCTGTATCTGCGCCAGCGAGCGCCCGGTAGCCGGGGCCCGCAGCCTGTTGCTCGGCGCCATGCGCTATCGTGCGCTGGCCAGTCCGGCGTTTATCGCCCGGCACTTTCCCGGAGGGGTACGTGCCGATCAACTGGCGCGCACTCCGGCGCTGGTGTTCGGTCCGGATGATTTCCTGCAACACCGTTACCTGGCTTCGCTTGGTGTGGACGGTGGTTTCGAACACCATTTATGCCCATCTTCCGAAGGCTTCATCCGCCTGACGGAGGCCGGGCTCGGTTGGGGCCTGGTGCCGGAATTACAGGTGCGCGACCAGTTGGAAAAGGGCGTGCTGGTGGAGTTATTGCCAGATAAGCCCATCGATGTGCCGCTGTACTGGCATCATTGGCGCAGTGGCGGGCAATTGCTGGGCTTGTTGACCGACCATCTGGCCCAGGCGTGTGGCCAATGGCTGGTGCCGTTGGACTGACAGCGGGCGTCAAGGCAACAGCGATGAAAAATGAAAGAACATGGGGTAATACATGAAAATTCTGGTCACCGGCGCAAGCGGCTTCATCGGCGGACGCTTTGCGCGTTTCGCTCTGGAGCAGGGCCTCGACGTGCGGGTCAACGGGCGACGCGCCGAAGGTGTGGAGCACCTGGTCAGGCGCGGTGCCGAGTTTATCCAGGGTGATTTGAATGATGCCGACCTGGTACGCGAACTGTGCCGCGACGTTGAAGCCGTGGTGCATTGCGCGGGCGCCGTCGGGTTGTGGGGCAAGTATCAGGACTTCTACCAGGGCAATGTGCTGGTGACTGAAAACGTCGTCGAGGCCTGCCTTAAACAGCGTGTCGGCCGGTTGGTGCACCTGTCGTCGCCGTCGATCTACTTTGATGGGCGCGACCACCTGGGGTTGACCGAAGAGCAAGTCCCCAAACGTTTCAAGCATCCTTACGCCGCGACCAAATACCTGGCCGAGCAGAAGGTGTTCGGCGCCCAGGAGTTTGGCCTCGAAGTGCTGGCGCTGCGCCCGCGTTTCGTGACGGGCGCCGGCGACATGAGTATCTTCCCGCGCCTGTTGAAAATGCAGCGCAAGAACCGCCTGGCCATCGTCGGCGACGGTTTGAACAAAGTTGATTTCACCAGCGTGCACAACCTCAACGAAGCGCTGCTCAGCAGTTTGCTCGCCACAGGTTCGGCGTTGGGCAAGGCCTACAACATCAGCAACGGTGCCCCGGTGCCGGTGTGGGATGTGGTGAACTATGTGATGCGTCAAATGGAACTGCCGCAGGTGAAGCGTTACCGGTCCTACGGTTTGTCCTACGGCGTTGCGGCGTTGAACGAAGCGTTCTGCGCGATGTGGCCCGGCCGCCCGGAACCGGCGCTGTCGCGCCTGGGCATGCAAGTGATGAACAAAGATTTCACCCTCGACATCAGCCGTGCCAGGCATTATCTGGACTACGAGCCCAAGGTCAGCCTATGGACTGCCCTCGACGAGTTCTGCAGCTGGTGGAAGGCCCAGGATTCGGGGCTCAAGTAAGGTCACAACAGGCAACACATCGGGAACCGAATTCGTGGTTCCGGGTCGATCAGAGCGACAGGACTGCGGTTTATACTCCCTTCGCTCGCCACCTCACCGATTCAGGGTTGATTCATGCGTAACGATGCCAAAGACGATTTCGACGACGTTCCCAGCCTGCGCGCCGATGTAGGGGATGACGATGATTTCGAACCGACTCCCGCCACCTCGGTGCGTTCGCGCAACACGAAGGTGGTCAAGGTCAAGAGCGCCAGCACCGGGCCATTGTGGGCCCTGATCGGCGCGCTGCTCTTCGCCTTCGCCGGGCTGGCCTGGTGGAGCTTCCAGCAGATTTCCCTGATGGGTCAGCAACTGGTCGCCACCCAGGAAAGCTTTGCGCGCATCAGCGAAGAAGCGGCGGGGCGCCTGCAGGATATTTCCGGCAAGGTCGTCGCCAGTGAGGCCAGTGTGAACAACGGCAGTGAAGCGTTGAAGTTGCAGATCCGCCAGTTGGAGACCCAGTTGCTGGAGCAGGGCAAGCAGCAGGTCGGCGTGGCCGGCCAGGCCACCGAGCTCGACAAGCGCCTGGCGACCATGACCGCCAGCACCACCGAACTGTCGAGCGCCAACAGCAAGCTGCAAGGCCAGGTGCAGGCTCTGACCGACGCCGTGGCAACCCTGAAAGCGGCGCAAGGTGATGCAACCAAGCGCGATGCCGAGTTCAAGGAGCTGGCCGCCGATGTGGCTGCACTGAAGAAACAAGGCAACCCAAGCGCGGCCATTGCTCGTCTGGAGCAGGACCTGGTGGTGCTCAAGAGCGCCCAGGAAAACCAGCCGGCCAGCAGCGATGCGCCGACCAATAAAGAGTTTGATGTGTTCCGCATCCAGACCACCCGCAACATCACCACCTTGCAGAGCCAGGTGCAGAACCTGCAGCAGCAACTGAATGCACCGGCCAGGGTCACCCCGCTGGGGCAGTGATCACACCTGAGACAACAGGCCTGTAAACCGATCCAAATGTGGGAGCGGGCTTGCTCGCGAAAGCGGTGAATCAGCCAATGAATCCGTTGACTGACCCACTGCTTTCGCGAGCAAGCCCGCTCCCACATTTTGCACTGGGGCCAGGAGTTAAATAGTGCTCTTGGTCTCATTGTCACCGCCTGGTGACATTTCCCATCCCCTTCGTTACTTGCCCCCACGGCCCCCTTGTTTAGACTCCGGTCACCCCATAAACAATAATAAGGGCCACCCATGACCACCCAACCACTGCCTGCCAGCAGTTGGCTGAACGCGCCTGCCCATCACGCCTGGCTTGCCGCCGAAGGCCAGCGTCTGTTGGCATTCGCCAAGGCCGCGCGCCTGCCCGACGGTTTCGGCAACCTGGACGACAGAGGCCAATTGCCGGCCGATGCCCACGCCGAAACCATGAACACTGCCCGTATGACCCACAGCTTTGCCATGGCCTACGCCCTTGGCCTGCCGGGTTACGCCGAGTGGGTGGCCCACGGTGTCGCGGCCCTCAATGGTCCGCTGAAGGATGCGCAGCACGGTGGCTGGTTCGCCACGCCCCGCGCCCTCGATGGCAACCGTGGCAAGGCTGCTTACCTGCACGCCTTTGTCGCCCTGGCCGCCAGCTCCGCAGTGGTGGCCGGCGTTCCCGGTGCCCAGGCCCTGCTAAACGATGCGATCCACATCATCGACCAGTGCTTCTGGAACGAGGAGGAGGGCGTCATGCTCGAAACCTTTGCCCAGGATTGGAGTGGCGTCGAAGCCTATCGCGGCGCCAACAGCAACATGCACGCCACCGAGGCCTTCCTCGCCCTGGCCGATGTAACCGGTGACACGCGTTGGCTGGACCGCGCGCTGCGGATCGTCGAGCGGGTGATCCACACCCACGCCGCCGGCAACCAGTACATGGTGATCGAACATTTCGACGCCCACTGGCAGCCCCTGCTGGATTACAACGAAGCCAATCGCGCCGACGGCTTCCGCCCCTACGGCATCACTCCTGGCCATGGGTTCGAGTGGGCGCGGCTGGTGCTGCACCTGGAGGCCTCGCGCCTGCGCGCTGGGTTGGTCACGCCGGACTGGTTGTTGACCGACGCCAAAGGCCTGTTCGCCAGCGCCTGCGAATACGCTTGGGCGGTCGATGGTGCGCCCGGCATCGTCTACACCCTGGACTGGAACCAGCGCCCGGTGGTGCGTGAGCGCCTGCACTGGACCCACGCCGAAGCCAGCGCCGCAGCCCAGGCCTTGCTCAAACGCACCGGTGAGTTGCACTACGAAACCTGGTATCGGCGTTTCTGGGAGTTCTGCGAAACCCATTTCATCGACCGCATCCACGGCAGCTGGCACCACGAGCTCAGCCCGCGCAACCAACCCAGCAGCACGATCTGGGCTGGCAAGCCGGACCTGTACCATGCCTGGCAAGCGGTGCTGCTGCCTGCGCTACCGTTGGCGCCAAGCATGGCCAGTGCATTGGGGGCGGGGTCTTATGTCACCAGCTGGTGACATTTGTACGTCCCTTTGTTACCTGCGCCCTAAATATCCATGTTTAAACTCCGTGCAGCGCAAGCTCTAGACTTGCATGCATAACAACAAAAAAAGGTACTCAGATGAACGCGATTAATCGCCTCGCCGTCGCTATTTCCATTGCCTCGTTGTTTCCCCTCAGTGCATTTGCCGCCGACTCCAAAGGTACGGTTGAAGTGGTGCATTGGTGGACCTCTGGCGGTGAGAAAGCGGCAGTGGATGTCCTGAAGGCCCAAGTTGAGAAAGACGGTTTCACCTGGAAAGACGGTGCCGTCGCCGGTGGCGGTGGTGCCACGGCCATGACTGTGCTGAAAAGCCGCGCAGTTGCGGGCAACCCGCCCGGCGTTGCCCAGATCAAAGGTCCCGACATCCAGGAATGGGCGTCCACTGGCCTGCTCGACACCGACGTCTTGAAAGGCGTGGCCAAAGACGAAAAGTGGGATTCCCTGCTCGACAAAAAAGTCTCCGATACCGTGAAGTTCGACGGTGACTACGTCGCCGTACCTGTGAACATCCACCGCGTCAACTGGCTGTGGATCAACCCGGAAGTCTTCAAGAAAGCCGGCATCACCAAGAACCCGACCACCCTCGAAGAATTCTACGCAGCCGGCGACAAGCTCAAGGCTGCCGGTTTCATTCCGCTCGCCCACGGCGGCCAGCCTTGGCAGGACAGCACCGTGTTCGAAGCCGTCGTCCTGTCGGTGATGGGAGCCGACGGCTACAAGAAAGCCCTGGTCGACCTGGACAACGCTGCGCTGACGGGCCCGGAAATGGTCAAGTCGCTCACCGAGCTGAAAAAAGTCGCGACCTATATGGACGTCGACGGCAAAGGCCAGGACTGGAACCTCGAAGCCGGTAAAGTCATCAACGGCAAGGCCGGCATGCAGATCATGGGTGACTGGGCCAAGTCCGAGTGGACCGCCGCCAAGAAAGTCGCGGGCAAGGACTACGAGTGCGTCGCCTTCCCGGGCACCGAGAAAGCCTTCACCTACAACATCGACTCCCTGGCGGTGTTCAAGCAGAAAGACAAAGGCACTGCCGCTGGCCAGCAGGACATTGCCAAAGTCGTGCTGGGTGAAAACTTCCAGAAGGTCTTCAGCATCAACAAAGGCTCGATCCCGGTGCGTAACGACATGTTGAACAACATGGACAAGCTCGGCTTCGACTCCTGCGCCCAGACCGCTGCCAAGGACTTCCTGGCCGACGCCAAGACCGGCGGCCTGCAGCCAAGCATGGCGCACAACATGGCCACCAACCTGGCGGTGCAAGGCGCGTTCTTTGATGTCGTGACCAACTTCCTCAACGACCCGAAAGCCGACCCGGCCGACACCGCCAAGAAACTGGGCGCTGCGATCAAGTCGGCCAAGTAAGCGACAAGCTGCAAGTTATTAGCTGCAAGTGGTCTGCAACCTCTCTTGCCGCTTATAGCTTGTAACTTGCAGCTGCCCTCACTCTTTCATTGGATTTCCCCATGAGTTCTGTTGCTGTGTTCAGCAAAGCCTCGCCGTTCGATGCACTGCAGCGCTGGCTACCGAAACTGGTGCTGGCGCCGAGCATGTTCATCGTACTGGTGGGCTTCTACGGCTACATCCTGTGGACGTTTGTGCTGTCGTTCACCACATCCACTTTCCTGCCCAGCTACAAGTGGGCGGGGTTGGCGCAATATGAGCGCCTGTTCGACAACGACCGCTGGTGGGTCGCAAGCAAAAACCTGGCGCTGTTTGGCGGCATGTTTATCGGCATCACCCTGGTGATTGGTGTTCTGCTGGCGGTGTTCCTCGACCAGCGTATCCGTCGTGAAGGTTTTATCCGCACCATTTACCTGTACCCGATGGCGCTCTCGATGATCGTTACGGGTACGGCCTGGAAGTGGCTGCTCAACCCGGGCATGGGCCTGGACAAACTCCTGCGGGACTGGGGCTGGGAAGGCTTCCGTCTCGACTGGCTGATCGACCCGGATCGCGTGGTCTATTGCCTGGTAATCGCCGCGGTGTGGCAAGCCTCGGGTTTCATCATGGCGATGTTCCTCGCGGGCCTGCGTGGGGTGGATCAATCGATCATCCGCGCCGCGCAGATCGATGGCGCGAGCCTGCCGCGCATCTACTGGAGCGTGGTGCTGCCCAGCCTGCGTCCGGTGTTCTTCAGTGCCGTGATGATCCTGGCGCACATTGCGATCAAGAGCTTCGACCTGGTGGCGGCGATGACCGCAGGTGGGCCGGGCTACTCGTCCGACCTGCCGGCGATGTTCATGTACTCGTTCACCTTCAGCCGTGGCCAGATGGGCATGGGCTCGGCCAGTGCCATCCTGATGCTCGGTGCGATCCTTGCGATCATCGTGCCTTACCTCTACTCCGAGCTGAGGACCAAACGCCATGACTAGTCTCGCTTCCAAACCTGCCATCAGCTTGAGTCGCGTCGCGATCTACGCGGTGCTGATCCTCGCGGTGCTGCTCTACCTGGTGCCGCTGGTGGTGATGTTGCTCACCAGCTTCAAGACCCCGGATGACATCAGTAACGGCAACCTGCTGAGCTGGCCGACCGTGGTCACCGGCATCGGCTGGGTCAAGGCCTGGGCCACGGTGGATGGTTACTTCTGGAACTCGATCAAGATCACTGTGCCGGCCGTGCTGATCTCCACCGCCATCGGTGCGTTGAACGGCTATGTGCTGTCGTTCTGGCGCTTCAAAGGTTCGCAGTTGTTCTTCGGCTTGCTGTTGTTCGGCTGCTTCCTGCCGTTCCAGACCGTGCTGCTGCCGGCGTCGTTCACCCTTGGCAAGATGGGCCTGGCCAGCACCACCACCGGCCTGGTGTTTATCCATGTGGTCTACGGGCTGGCGTTCACCACGCTGTTCTTCCGTAACTACTACGTGAGCATTCCGGATGCGCTGGTGAAGGCTGCACGCCTGGACGGTGCAGGTTTCTTCACCATCTTCCGTCGGATCATTCTGCCGATGTCGACCCCGATCATCATGGTCTGCCTGATCTGGCAATTTACCCAGATCTGGAACGACTTCCTGTTCGGCGTGGTGTTCTCCAGCGGCGACTCCCAACCCATCACGGTGGCGCTGAACAACCTGGTCAACACCAGCACCGGGGCCAAGGAATATAACGTGGATATGGCGGCGGCGATGATCGCCGGGCTGCCGACCCTGCTGGTCTATGTGATCGCAGGCAAGTATTTCGTGCGCGGCCTCACGGCCGGCGCGGTCAAGGGGTAATCATGGCTACGCTTGAACTTCGCAATGTAAACAAGACCTATGGCCCCGGCCTGCCCGACACCTTGAAGAACATCGAACTGTCGATCAAGGAAGGCGAATTCCTCATCCTGGTCGGCCCTTCGGGTTGCGGTAAATCCACGCTGATGAACTGCATCGCCGGCCTGGAAACCATCACTGGCGGCGCGATCATGATCGGCGACCAGGACGTCAGCGGCATGAGCCCCAAGGATCGCGACATCGCCATGGTGTTCCAGTCCTACGCGCTGTACCCGACCATGAGCGTGCGCGAGAACATCGAATTCGGCCTCAAAATCCGCAAGATGCCCCAGGCCGACATCGACGCCGAAGTGGCGCGCGTGGCCAAGCTGTTGCAGATCGAACACCTGCTCAACCGCAAGCCGGGCCAACTGTCCGGTGGCCAGCAACAGCGTGTGGCCATGGGCCGCGCCCTGGCACGTCGGCCGAAGATCTACCTGTTCGACGAACCGCTGTCCAACCTCGACGCCAAGCTGCGCGTCGAGATGCGCACCGAAATGAAACTGATGCACCAGCGTCTGAAAACCACCACCGTCTACGTCACCCACGACCAGATCGAAGCGATGACCCTGGGCGACAAAGTGGCGGTGATGAAGGACGGCATCATCCAGCAGTTCGGCACGCCGAAAGACATCTACAACAACCCGGCCAACCAGTTCGTGGCGAGCTTTATCGGTTCGCCGCCGATGAACTTCGTGCCCCTGCGTCTGCAACGCAAGGACGGTCGTCTGGTGGCCCTGCTCGACAGCGGCCAGGCCCGTTGCGAGCTGGTGCTGAACGTGACCGACGCCGGTCTTGAAGACCGTGACGTGATCCTTGGCCTGCGCCCCGAGCAGATCCTGCTGGCGGCGGGTGAGGGTAACGGTTCGAGCATCCGCGCCGAAGTGCAGGTCACCGAACCGACCGGCCCGGACACCCTGGTATTCGTGCAACTCAACGACACCAAGGTCTGCTGCCGCCTGGCGCCCGACGTGGCCCCGCAGGTGGGCGAGACCCTGACCCTGCAATTTGATCCATCCAAGGTATTGCTGTTCGACGCCAATACCGGCGAGCGTCTGGGCACTGCTTCTTCATTGCCCGCACAGGGGCATGCCGACAATGTGGCCCAATTCAAAGGCCGTTGAAGCAGATAAGTTGTTGTTTTAAATAAAAAAGTAACCCGCGTTAGATAAAAACAGTTTAATAACAATAAAGACGAGGATGTAGGGATGAAAAAGCAACACAACACTACCCGGCTGATCTGCCAACTGTCAGCGGCAGCAGCCCTGGTTTTGTCCGCCAATGCGATGGCGGACGAAGCATTCAGCGCCGATTCCAAGTGGATGACCGGCGATTGGGGCGGCGAACGGACCAAGCTGATCGAGCAAGGTATCGATATCAAGGCTGACTACGTAGGTGAAATGGGCTACAACGCCCACGGCGGCTACAACACCGACAAGACCGGTCGCTACTCCGACCAGTTCGGCTTGGGCGTCGCGCTGGACCTGCAAAAACTGTGGGGCTGGGACAACACCCAGGCCAAGATCCAGTTGACCAACCGTAATGGCCAGAACATCTCCAACGATCGTATCGGCGACCCGCGTGCCGGCACGCTGAGTTCGTCGATGGAAGTCTACGGCCGTGGCCACATGGTGCGTCTGACCCAGTTCTGGATCCAGCACCAGATGTTCGACAACAAGTTGGACGTGAAGCTCGGTTACTTCGGTGAAGGCGAAGACTTCAACACCTTCCCGTGCGACTTCCAGAACCTGTCGTTCTGCGGTTCCCAGGTCGGTAACTATGTGAGCACCTGGTACAACTGGCCGGTCAGCCAGGCTGCGATCCGCGTGAAGTACCACATCACGCCTGAGCTGTACGCGCAAATCGGTGCGTACAACCAGAACCCGTCGCAGCTGGAGCACGGTAACGGCTTCAAGCTCAGCGGCAGCGGTACCAAGGGCACTGTAATCCCGGTGGAATTGGTCTGGTCGCCGAAGGTCAACAACCTGCCGGGCGAATACCGTGTGGGTTACTACAAAAGCGCCGCCGAGGCGTCCGACGTGCGTGAAGACGTGAACGGTAACGATGCGGCGACCACACGCGCGGACTACCGCACCCACAGCAGCAAGAAAGGCTACTGGTTCGTTGCCCAACAGCAACTCACCACCCATAACGGCGACGCTTCCCGTGGTCTGAACATCGCGGCCAACGCCACGTTCCACGACAAGGAAACCAACACCGTCGACAACTACCAGTCGTTGATGCTGGTGTACAAAGGGCCGTTCGACGCGCGTCCAAAAGATGACGTCGGCATCGGTGCGGCGCGTCTGCACGTCAACAATGACGTGAAGAAAAACGCTGAGCTGCTCAACGCCTCCAACGGCGTGAGCGACTACGATAACCCGCTGTACACGCCGATCCGCGAGACCGAGTACAACTTCGAAATCAACTACGGTTTCCACGTCACCAACTGGCTGACCGTGCGTCCTAACCTGCAATACGTCGTGCAACCTGGCGGCGTGGATAAAGTCGACAACGCGTTGGTGGCTGGCCTGAAAATTCAGTCTACGTTCTAACGTTGTTGCGATAAGCTCCTTCTCTCTGTGCGCATTTTGCGGGTAGCCATGGCTATCCGCTTTTTTTTGCGCAGCACTGTGAAGACCTTCAGGACAGTGGCAAATGCATGAGCAACCGCTGCAACGCTTTTTCAAATCCCTGCGCGAACGTCCAGTGTTCGCCTGGGAGCGCTTTCAGATGCGCGACGTATTGGTGATCGACCACCCGCTGTGCCAGGCGGTGTTCAGTCGTCAGGGCGCGCAACTGTTGCACTTTCAACCCACGGGGCAAAAACCCTGGCTGTGGTGTGCGGCGAAGTGGCCGCAAGTCGGCGCGATCCGTGGTGGCGTGCCGGTGTGCTGGCCGTGGTATGGCCGTCATCCCAGCGAGAACGCGTGGCCATCCCACGGCTGGGCGCGGCTGATCGACTGGAAACTGCTCGACAGCAGCACCGACGACGACGGTGTGCGTCTGCACTGGCAACTGCAGTTGTGTGATTGGCAGGTCGACCTGCACGCACACCTGGGCGACACCCTGGAACTGCGCCTGAGCACCGAGCATCAGGACGAACTGCCGTGTCAGTTGAGCCATGCTTTGCACGCCTACTGGCGTATTGGTCACGTTGATGAGGTAGCGCTGTCTGGGCTCGACGGCGCGCAAGGTTATGACCAGCTCAGTCGCCAGGCTTGCCAGCAGGAAGGTGAGTTGCGGGTGGACGGTGGATGCCAGCGGGTGTTCCAGCATGATGGGGAATTGCAGCTCAAGGACCACGCCTGGCAGCGCGAACTGTGCATCGACACCGGCGACAGCGCCGACACCGTGGTGTGGCATCCGGGCAGCCGGCCGCTGTTGGGCGTGAGCTTCAACGAGGCGTCGGGGTTTGTGTGCGTGGAGTCGGCAATGGCCGGCGCGAGCCTGGCGCCGGGGGAACGGGCGCATTTGAGTCTGCAGGCCAGGGCTGGGGTGTAGCGGTGTGGCTGCGGGCCCCTTCGCGAGCAAGCCCGCTCCCACATTTGAATGTGTTCACAAATCAAAATGTGGGAGCGGGCTTGCTCGCGAAGAGGCCGGTACAGCTGGTAGAGATTCCAGCCTTAGTTGAACTCATCGCCAACCGGATACCGGCTGTCATTCAAGCTCTCTTTGATCTTGCGCAGATGGGGCTGGAAATCCACCCCACGGCGCAGCGTCATGCCTGTCGCCAGCACATCCAGCACGGTCAACTGAATGATCCGCGAGGTCATCGGCATATAGATGTCCGTATCTTCCGGCAGTGGAATATTCAGGCTCACCGTACTGGCCTTGGCCAATGGTGAGTTCTCGGCGGTCACGCCCAGCACCGAGGCGCCGTTGCTGCGGGCGATACGTGCCACTTCCACCAGCTCACGGGTACGCCCGGTGTAGGAAATGATCACGAACAGCTCGCCCGTATGCGCCACCGACGCGATCATGCGCTGCATCAGCACGTCCGCGTGGGCGGTGACCGACAGGTTGAAGCGGAAGAACTTGTGCAGCGCGTCCATCGCCACAGGTGCCGAAGCGCCGAGGCCGAAGAAGTGGATCTGCCGCGCCTGGATCAGCAGGTCCACGGCCTTGCTGATCAAGTTCGGGTCCAGGGCCTGGCAGGCGCTGTCCAGGGATGCGATGGCGCTGCCAAAGATCTTCTGGGTGTAGGCCTCGGGGTTATCATCGGCCTCCACGGCGCGGCTGACATACGCAGCACCGCTGGCCAGGCTTTGCGCCAGTTGCAGTTTCAGTTCAGGGTAGCCGCTGACGCCGAACGAACGGCAGAAACGGTTGACCGTCGGTTCACTGACCGAGGCGGCTTGGGCGAGGGCGGCGATAGAGAAGCGGGTCGCCTGCTGCGGGTTGAGCAGGATGACCTCGGCGACTTTTTTCTCGGCCTTGTTCAATTCTTCGAGGCGGTTCTGGATCTGTTCCAGAAGATTTCGCACGCGGTCCATTCAGTCTTTCCTTCGGGCGACGATGCAAATAAGGGTGGCAACCAATCGACCAGTGGTCTTTTGCGGTGGCCTATCCTACTGAGGGTAGCTGAACACCACCACTCGCAATGCGTATTTCGGGAAAATGTTGTGGTTATTACTACATTTTTCCTTGAGTGATGCCTTGAAAAAAGGTATTTGTAGCTTAACTTGATAAAAGAACAAACATCATGCCTTCGATAACCGTAGAACCCTGCACCTTTGCCCTGTTTGGCGCCTTGGGTGATCTGGCGCTGCGCAAGTTATTTCCTGCCCTCTATCAACTCGATGGCGCCGGGCTCTTGCACGACGACACCCGCATCCTGGCCCTGGCCCGTGAAGCCGGGACCGAGCAACAGCACCTGGCCCATATCGAAAAAGAACTGCGCAGCTACGTCGGCAAAGAACTGGACGAAAGCATCGCCCAGCGTTTCCTGGCGCGCCTGACCTACGTTCACGTTGACTTCAAAAACGCTGACGACTACACCGCCCTGGCGGAAAAAGTCGGCAGCGAGCAACGCTTGATCGCCTACTTCGCCACCCCGGCGGCGGTGTACGGCGCGATCTGCGAAAACCTGGCCAAGGCCGGCCTGGCGGAAAACACCCGCGTGGTTCTGGAAAAACCCATCGGCTCGGACCTGGAATCCTCGCGCAAGGTCAACGATGCCGTGGCGCAGTTCTTCCCGGAAAACCGCACCTACCGCATCGACCACTACCTGGGCAAAGAAACCGTCCAGAACCTGATCGCCCTGCGTTTCGCCAACAGCCTGTTCGAAACCCAGTGGAACCAGAACTACATTTCCCACGTGGAAATCACTGTCGCCGAGCAGGTTGGCATCGAAGGCCGTTGGGGCTACTTCGACAAGGCCGGCCAGCTGCGCGACATGATCCAGAACCACTTGCTGCAACTGCTTTGCCTGATCGCCATGGACCCGCCGGCTGACCTGTCCGCCGACAGTATCCGTGACGAGAAGGTCAAGGTGCTCAAGGCCCTGGCGCCGATCAGCCCGGAAGGCCTGACCACCCAGGTTGTGCGCGGCCAGTACATCGCCGGCTACAGCGCTGGCAAGCCGGTGCCGGGTTACCTCGAAGAAGAGAATTCCAACACCCAGAGCGACACCGAGACCTTCGTCGCCCTGCGTGCCGACATCCGCAACTGGCGTTGGGCCGGGGTGCCGTTCTACTTGCGCACCGGCAAGCGCATGCCGCAAAAGCTGTCGCAGATCGTTATCCACTTCAAGGAACCGTCCCACTACATCTTCGCCCCCGAGCAGCGCTTGCAGATCAGCAACAAGCTGATCATCCGCCTGCAACCGGACGAAGGTATTTCCTTGCGTGTGATGACCAAGGAGCAGGGCCTGGACAAGGGCATGCAACTGCGCAGCGGGCCGCTGCAACTGAATTTTTCCGACACCTATCGCAGCGCACGGATTCCCGATGCCTACGAGCGGTTGTTGCTCGAAGTGATGCGCGGCAATCAGAACCTGTTTGTGCGTAAAGATGAAATCGAAGCCGCGTGGAAGTGGTGTGACCAGTTGATCGCCGGGTGGAAAAAATCCGGTGATGCGCCCAAGCCGTACGCGGCGGGTTCCTGGGGGCCGATGAGCTCCATTGCACTGATCACGCGGGATGGGAGGTCGTGGTATGGCGATATCTGATTTGAAACTGCCCCAGGGCGTCACGCCGCACGAGTACCGCACGCCGGTGCTGCTGGCGCAAGGCCTGGCCAATGATGTTGCCGAGCAATTGCGTGCGGCCATCAGCGCCCGTGGCGAAGCCACGTTGGTGGTGTCCGGTGGCCGTAGCCCCGTGGCGTTTTTCCAGAACCTGGCCAAGCAAGGCCTGGACTGGTCCAAGGTGACGATCACCCTGGCCGACGAACGCTGGGTGCCGGTGGAACACGCCGACAGCAACGCCGGTCTGCTCAAGCAATACTTGCTGCAAGGCCCGGCGGCCAAGGCCAAATTCCTGAGCCTGTACAGCGCCGCGGCCAATCTTGAAGACGCTGCCGAGCAGGCCGATCGCCTGCTGGCGGAATTGCCGGCGATTGACGTGTTGGTGCTGGGCATGGGCGATGACGGTCACACCGCGTCGCTGTTTCCCAACAGCCCGAACCTGAGCGAAGCCTTGCAGCCGGACGGCACGCGCCGTTGCTGGCCGATGCTGGCGCCGACCGTACCCCACCAGCGCCTGACCATGAGTCGCGCGCTGCTGGCTTCGGCGAACTACACCGTACTGTCGATTTCCGGCAGTTCGAAATTGACGACCTTGAGCGCTGCACTGGCCGGTGACGACATCGCTGCCATGCCGATTCGCGCGTTTTTGCAACCCACATTAGAGATTTACTGGTGCCCATGAGCCAAGGATCAGCCGCTATGAAAAGCCCTCAACCGACCGTGTCCATGGCGGATAAAGTTGCCCTGATCGACAGCCTCTGCGCCAAGGCGCGGATCCTGCCGGTGATCACCATCGCCCGCGAACAGGACATCCTGCCGCTGGCCGATGCCCTGGCCGCCGGTGGTTTGACCGCGCTGGAAGTGACCCTGCGTTCGCAGTTCGGCCTCAAGGCCATTCAGGTGCTGCGCGAGCAACGCCCGGAACTGTGCACCGGTGCTGGCACCGTGCTGGATCGCCATATGCTCGAAGCGGCCGAAGTCGCCGGCTCGCAATTTATCGTCACCCCAGGCATCACCCGCGACCTGCTGGAAGCCTCGGTACACAGCGCAATCCCGCTGCTGCCGGGCATCAGCAACGCCTCCGGGATCATGGAAGGCTATGCGCTGGGTTATCGCCGCTTCAAGCTGTTCCCGGCTGAAGTCAGCGGCGGCGTCGCGGCAATCAAGGCCCTGGGCGGCCCGTTTGGCGAAGTGAAATTCTGCCCGACCGGCGGCGTTGGTCCGGCCAACATCAAAAGCTACATGGCGTTGAAAAACGTGATGTGCGTGGGCGGTAGCTGGATGCTTGATCCTGAGTGGATCAAGAACGGCGACTGGGCCCGCATTCAGGAAGTCACCGCCGAGGCGCTGGCGCTGCTGGATTGATCTGATTCATCGAATCGTTGTTGCTGTGCTTGACGGCATTTTTGCGGTGCACTTGGTCGGTGTACCGCTTTTTTTTGCCTGCAGAAAACCTCTCAGGTCGGCGTAACTCCTTGAGTTGGAATGGGTTTGTGTGGGAGCGGGCTTGCTCGCGAATGCGGTGGTTCAGCTTGCAGATGTATTGCTGACACACCGCATTCGCGAGCAAGCCCGCTCCCACAGTTTTAATCGGCGTTGAGTTCGGCGATGGCGGTGACCAAGGCATTGATGTCCGCGGCCGACGTGACCAACCCCGGCGTCACCCGAATGCAGGTCCCAAACGCCGCGCCCACCCGTGTGGTGGTAAACAGGTTGTAGTCCTTGAGTAAACGATCTGCCATCACCTGCTGGTCCCTTCCGACAAACTTGAACGCCGTAATCCCGCAATACAGGCGCGGATCATCCGACGTCAGCACCTCAACCCCCGCCAACGGCCGCACCTTGCTCACCCACAGGTCACGCAGGTAATTCACCCGCGCGCCCTTGGCCGCCGAGCCTCCCAGGCTTCGATGCTCCTCAAACACCAAGGGCAAGGTCATCAGCGCCGGAAAATTCGGTGTGCTGTAGGACGTGCGTGCGCGCACGTCGCTGGGCGGGTAGTGAAACTCGCCCATGTCCGGGTCGATGTCGGCCAGGCGCTCGGGCGCGATGTACAGAAAACCCAGGGTCAGCGGCGCGCCGATCCATTTGTGCAGATTGAAACCGGCGAACTGAATGCCCAGTTCGGCGAGGTTGAAGTCGATCTGGCCCAGGGCGTGAGCGCCGTCGAGGATCACATCCACATCATATTCACGCGCCGCCTTGGCGATCGCCTCGACCGGCATCACCAGGCCAGTGCGATGGGTGACGTGGGTCAGCGCCATCAGCTTTAAACGTGGGTATTGCGCGAACGCATCGCGGTATGTGCGCAGCAGGCTGTCGAAACTCGCCGGGTGCGCGTGGGACAGTTCGATCACCTCCACGCCGCGAACCCCGGCCAACCAGCGCATGGCGCCTTTGACCGTGTCGTACTCCAGGTCACTGATCAACACCTGATCCCCCGGCGCCAGGCGGTTGTAGTTACGGATCAGCGACTGCAAGGCCTCGGTGGCGTTGCGGGTGAAGGCGACCGACTCGGGGTCGACGTTGATCAGCCCAGCCAGTTGGCGGCGGATCTCGACGTTTTCGCCCTGCTCGAAACGCTGGCGCACATGCAGGGAATTGCTGCGGTTGATAAACGCCACGTGTTCCAGATACTGCGCGCGCACGACGCGGCTCATGCGTCCGAAATAGCCGTTTTCCAGATTGATCGGGCCAGGCTCCAGCTCATAGCGCCTGGCGATGGCGGTCCAGTGTTGCTCGTTATCGGCATTCCTTGGCATGGCGGGGTTCTTTCTTAATGGCGGGGGGCGGGCTTGCCGTGTTTTACGCGCAACGGTTCGAGCAATTCGGCCAGGCCGTTGCTGTCGATTTCCTGCATCAATGCCAGCAGCCCGCCCAGTTCGCCGTGGGGGAAACCTTCTCGGGCAAACCAGTTCAGGTAGGGGCCGGGCAGGTCGGCGATGATCCGGCCCTTGTACTTGCCGAAGGGCATTTGGCGGGTGATCAGCAGTTCGAGTTTTTCGGGGTTCATGGGGCTTCAGACGAATGAGTCGAGAGCCCTGAAAATACAGGCATTCTGCATGAAGGCCAATTGACAGATCATGCAAATAACGTACATACAGATGGTTCAAATATTTTTAAGTTATTGAAAATAAAAGAAAAGTTGTTATTGAAAAAACTGGCACGGGCGCTGCAATCATTAAGACAACCTCTTAACCCGTACAAGGAATTGAAAAATGACTGACATCACTAAAGAATCGATCTCCGTACTGAACGACCTGATTGAAACCAGCATCGACGGTCAAAAGGGTTTCAAAGAGTGCGCTGAAGACATCAAGCACCCAGAGCTCAAAGCGCTGTTCGCCAAGCGTTCCGCCGACTGCGCCACCGCTGCTGCCGAGCTGAAGACTGCCGTGCGTGCCTTGGGTGGCGATCCGGAAGATTCCGGCAGCGTTGCCGGCGCACTGCACCGTGGCTGGGTCGACGTGAAGTCGATGCTCACCGGCAAGGATGAAGAGGCGGTACTGAACGAAGCCGAGCGCGGTGAAGACCACGCACTGAAGGCTTACAAAGAAGCGATCGAGAAGATCAACAAGCACAACCTGTTGGGCATTCGTGACCTGGTTGAGCGTCAGTACCACGGCGTGCAACGTAACCACGACCAGGTGAAGGCGCTGCGTAACCAGGCTCGCGCCCAGTCGTAAGCCTTACGCTGTAACGAATGTGGGAGCGGGCTTGCTCGCGAATGCGGTCTTTCAGTCACAGTGTTGGTGACTGATCCACCGCTTTCGCGGGCAAGCCCGCTCCCACATTTGTATTGTGTAGATTTCAGCCAATGCTGATCGGCGGCAATTCGGTCAGCGTCACCACCTGCTGCTTGCGCGGCGCCAGAATCTCCGCTTCACCATCCACCACCAACTCATCGCGCTGGTTGAACACCCGCGTGGCGATGCGTACGCGGAATTTCGGCAGTTTTTCGAGAATTTCCAGGCGCACGGTCAGGGTGTCGCCGATCTTCACCGGCTTCTGAAAGCTCATCTGCTGGCCGATATAGATAGTGCCCGGCCCAGGCAATTCGCAGGCTACCGCCGCGCTGATCAGGGCACCGCTGAACATGCCGTGGGCGATACGCTCCTTGAACATGGTCGCCTTGGCGTATTCGGCGTCCAGGTGCACCGGGTTGTGGTCACCGGACATCGCGGCGAACAGCTGGATGTCGCGCTCTTCCACCAATTTGCTGTAGCTGGCGGTCTGGCCGACTTCAAGGGCTTCGTACGGGGTGTTGGTTACCTGGGTCATCTAAAGGTGCATCCTGTGGCTAATCGGTAATTTAATCGGCTGATTCTAAAGCAAACATTATTCGCAGCGGGCCGGCCTGTGCAGGGTCAGGGCCTGGTCGAGCCACGTCAGCAGGTCGGCGGTGACTTGGTCACGGTTGGTTTCGTTGAACACTTCATGGCGCGCCTGCGGGTAGATCGTCAGCTGCACGTGGCGGCAGCCGGCTTCACGCAGGGCGTTGGCCAGATGGGTGAGACGCTTGCCCTCACTCACCGGATCACATTCGCCGCCGGTCACCAGGATCGGCAGGCCCGGATCGATCTGCGCGAGATTGGACGCTTTGCTGATTTGCTGCAAGCCGCCGAGCAGGTCGACCCACAGCTGGTTGGTGCAGCGGAAACCGCAGAGCGGGTCGTTGATGTACTTGTCGACTTCCGCCGGGTCGCGGCTGAGCCAGTCGAAGGCCGTACGGTTGGGTTTGAACGCTTTGTTGAATGAGCCGAACGACAGGAAGTCGATCAACGCACTGCGCCCGCGCAGGCCCTGACGGGCCCGCTCGATGCGCGCGATCACCCGGGCGGCGCGGTACAGCGCCACGGGTTGGAAATTCGAGCCGCTCAGAGCCGCGCCGCTCAGGCTGGCGCTGTGATGCAGCAGATAGGCCTGGGCGATGTAGCTGCCCATGCTGTGGCCCAGCAGAATGATCGGCACCCCCGGATGCTGCTGGCCGATATGCTGGTTGAGGCTGGCGAGGTCGCCCACCACTTTGTTCCAGCCGTCGTGCTCGGCGTACAGGCCCAGGGTGCCTTCGTCGGCGGTGCGGCCGTGGCCACGCTGGTCCGGTGCGTACAGGCCGTAGCCCGCCGCACACAGTGCCTGCGCCAGGCGCGCATAGCGCCCGCTGTGCTCGGCCATGCCGTGGGACAGCATGATCATCGCCTTGGCGGGGCCGTCCGGCAGCCATTGATTGACATACAGGCGGCTGTGGTCATTCGCGGTCAGCCAGAAGGTGCTGTGGTTCATGGCGGTTCCTTTGCTCGGGGTCGTTGCAGTGTATAGCTCATCCCACGGTAAGCGTCTGATCAGTGCAGGGCCTTGTAGGAAGATTCACGCAATTAATGACGCTCTTTCCTGTATTTGCCTGTTTGGCCATAGCTGCTAACGTCCCCAAAGCTCCGCTTTGTATGCAGTGCAAAAGCGGCCGGACACACTCAGGTAAGAGGACAAGAATAATGCAACCTGATTTCTGGAATGACAAACGCGCCGCGGGCGTTCCCAATGCCATCGACCTCACCTCTTACAAGTCGGTGATCGAAGTCTTCGAGCGTTCCTGCAAGACCTTTGCCGACCGTCCGGCGTTCAGCAACATGGGTATCACTCTGACCTACGCCGAGCTGGAGCGCCAAAGTGCGGCGTTCGCCGGCTACCTGCAACAGCACACCGACCTCAAGCCCGGCGAGCGCATTGCGGTGCAGATGCCCAACGTGCTGCATTACCCGATTGCCGTGTTCGGCGCCCTGCGCGCCGGGCTGATCGTGGTCAACACCAACCCGCTGTACACCCCGCGCGAGATGCGCCACCAGTTCAAGGACGCCGGCGTGCGTGCGCTGGTCTACCTCAACCTGTTCGGTTCGCGGGTGCAGGAAGTGTGCGCCGATACTGAGATCGACTACCTGATCGAAGCCAAGATGGGCGATTTCATGCCCGCCGCCAAAGGCTGGCTGGTCAACACCGTGGTCGACAAGGTCAAGAAAATGGTCCCGGCCTATAGCCTGCCGCGCGCCGTTTCCTTCAAGCGTGCGTTGCGCATGGGCGCAGGCCTGGGCGTGATCCGCCATCCCGTGACCCTGGACGATATCGCAGTGCTGCAATACACCGGCGGCACCACCGGCCTGGCCAAGGGCGCGATGCTCACCCACGGCAACCTCGTGGCGAACATGCAGCAGGCGCGGGCGTGCATGTCCCAGGTCAACGACGACGGTCAACCGCTGGTGCGCGAGGGGCAGGAAGTGATGATCGCGCCGCTGCCGCTGTACCATATCTATGCATTCACGGCGAACTGCATGTGCATGATGGTGACCGGCAACCACAACGTGCTGATCACCAACCCGCGCGACATCGGCGGCTTTATCAAGGAGTTGAAGAAGTGGCGCTTCTCCTGCCTGCTGGGGTTGAACACGCTGTTTGTGGCATTGATGGATCATCCGGACTTCAAGACCCTGGATTTCTCCCACCTCAAGATCACCAACTCCGGTGGCACCGCGCTGGTCAAGGCCACTGCGGAGCGCTGGAAAGCGCTGACCGGCTGCACTATCGGCGAGGGCTACGGGCTGACGGAAACGTCGCCGGTCGCCAGCACCAACCCCTACGGCAGCCAATCGCGGTTGGGCACCGTGGGCATTCCGGTGCCGGGCACGGCGATGAAAGTCATTGATGACGAAGGCCGCGAATTGCCCTTGGGCGAGCGCGGCGAGTTGTGCATCAAGGGCCCGCAGGTCATGAAGGGCTACTGGCAGCAGCCGGTGGCCACCGCCGAGACGCTCGACGCCGAAGGCTGGCTCAAGACCGGCGACATTGCGGTGATCGACACCGATGGCTTTGTCAGCATCGTCGATCGCAAGAAAGACCTGATCATTGTCTCGGGCTTCAATGTGTACCCCAACGAGATCGAAGATGTGGTGATGGCCCACCCTGCGGTGGCCAACTGCGCGGTGATCGGCGTGCCGGACGAGCGCACGGGGGAGGCGGTGAAGCTGTTCGTGGTCGCCCGCGCCCAGGGTGTGAGCCTTGAGGAATTGAAGACGTACTGCAAGACCAACTTCACCGGCTACAAGGTGCCCAAGCATATTGTGTTGCGTGAGTCGTTGCCGATGACGCCTGTAGGGAAAATCTTGCGGCGGGAACTGCGCGACATCGCCTGACCCTGAGTTGAAATGCAATCAAAAAATGTGGGAGCGGGCTTGCCCGCGAATGCGGTGCATCAGTCGACATATCTGTGTGACTGGTACACCCCATTCGCGGGCAAGCCCGCTCTCACATTTGCTGTTCGGTGTCCTCAAAGCCTTATTCCAGAGCCTTTCCCGGGGCAAATTAAGTGCTGTTTATAGTGTGACCAAATATTGTA
This sequence comes from Pseudomonas sp. RP-B7, assembly GCF_059803535.1. Lineage (NCBI taxonomy): Bacteria > Pseudomonadati > Pseudomonadota > Gammaproteobacteria > Pseudomonadales > Pseudomonadaceae > Pseudomonas > Pseudomonas sp. RP-B7. The sequence goes on along the minus strand of NZ_JAPFHC010000005.1, from coordinate 74,088 downwards.
GGACAGTCGCGAATATGACTGTAGGGCCCGCGTTTGGCTCTAGTCGGCCCTTGGCAAAGCTGCTACTCTCGGCGCGCTTTGTGACGTCTCGGCCTGCTTGAAAGCGCCAGATTCACCTTAAAAAAACATACACCAATAATAATCGCATCAAATGCGATGATGAATTCGCGTCGCTGAGGAGTGGGCTTCCATGAACGAAGACTTTTGGAAGGATAAGTACCCCGCCGGGATTGCTGCAGAAATCAATCCAGACGAGTATCCGAATATTCAGGCGGTACTGAAGCAGTCCTGCCAGCGCTTCGCCAACAAACCGGCTTTCAGCAACCTGGGCAAGACAATCACCTACGGTGAGTTGTACGAATTGTCCGGTGCTTTCGCCGCGTACCTGCAACAGCACACCGACTTGAAGCCCGGCGACCGCATCGCCGTGCAACTGCCCAACGTCCTGCAGTACCCGGTCGCCGTGTTCGGTGCCATCCGGGCCGGCTTGATCGTGGTCAACACCAACCCGCTGTACACCGCGCGGGAAATGGAACACCAATTCAACGACTCCGGTGCCAAGGCCCTGGTCTGCCTGGCCAACATGGCGCACCTGGCGGAAAAGGTCGTGCCCAAGACCGCCGTCAAGCATGTGATCGTCACCGAAGTCGCCGACCTGTTGCCGCCGCTCAAGCGTCTGCTGATCAACAGCGTCATCAAGTACGTGAAAAAAATGGTCCCGGCTTATCACTTGCCCAAGGCGATCAAGTTCAACGACGTGCTGGCCAAGGGGCAGGGCCAGCCGGTCAGCGACGCCAACCCCGCCAGCAGTGATGTGGCCGTGCTGCAATACACCGGCGGCACCACCGGCGTGGCCAAGGGTGCGATGCTCACCCACCGCAACCTTGTCGCCAACATGCTGCAATGCAAGGCGCTGATGGGCTCGAACCTCAATGAGGGCTGCGAGATCCTGATCACGCCGCTGCCGCTGTACCACATCTATGCGTTCACCTTTCATTGCATGGCGATGATGCTGATCGGCAACCACAACATCCTGATCAGCAACCCGCGCGACCTGCCGGCGATGGTCAAGGAATTGTCCAAGTGGAAGTTCAGCGGTTTTGTCGGCCTGAACACGCTGTTCGTGGCGCTGTGCAACAACGAGGCGTTCCGCAAGCTGGACTTCTCTGCGCTGAAGGTCACCCTGTCGGGCGGCATGGCCCTGCAACTGGCCGCCGCCGAGCGTTGGAAGGACGTGACCGGTTGTGGCATCTGCGAAGGCTACGGCATGACCGAAACCAGCCCCGTGGCGACCGTGAACCCGATCCAGCATATCCAGATCGGCACCATCGGCATTCCCGTGCCGTCCACCGTGTGCAAGGTCATCGCCGATGATGGCACCGAGTTGCCGCTGGGCGAAACCGGCGAGCTGTGCGTGAAGGGCCCACAGGTGATGAAGGGCTACTGGCAGCGTCAGGACGCCACCGACGAGATGCTCGACAGCGAAGGCTGGTTGAAGACCGGCGACATCGCGATCATCCAGCCGGATGGCTACATGCGCATTGTCGACCGCAAGAAGGACATGATCCTGGTCTCGGGCTTCAACGTGTACCCCAATGAGCTCGAAGACGTACTGGCCGGCCTGCCGGGCGTACTGCAATGCGCGGCCATCGGTGTGCCGGACGAGAAGTCCGGTGAGATCATCAAGCTCTTTATCGTGGTCAAACCGGGTGCCACGTTGACCAAGGATCAGGTGATGGAGCATATGCGCGCCAACGTCACCGCCTACAAGGTGCCCAAGCTCGTGGAATTCCGCGATGCCTTGCCGACTACCAACGTGGGCAAGATCCTGCGGCGTGAGTTGCGTGATGAAGAGCTGAAGAAGCTCGGCCTCAAGAAGTAACCCCATAAAAAACCCCGCGAATGCGGGGTTTTTTACGCCTGCTGATTTCCAGGATTGGAATCCAATCCAATGCGGGAGCTCCCACAGTTTTTGAACCGGGTTCTTACAGGGCGAACTGGGCGAAGCTGATACCCGCACCGGCTGGCCGCACATCCTTCAGGAAGGAATCCTTGTCTGCGCTCAGCTCCAGGGTGATCTCCGGCTTGCGCTTGCCCGCATTGCGCACCACCAGGCCTTCGATGTGTTCGCGCAAAAACGCCGTCGGCACCTTCAGGTGCAGCAACTGGTCGGTCTCGGCGTTGTGCATCAACAGGTGAATCCACTCGTACTGGCCCACCGCAATACGGCCCACCGGCAGATCGAACCACCAGATGTTGCGTTTGCGGTCCAGGTCGGTGAAGTGGCAGTTGTTGACGCCGAGTACGGCACCGCCCAGTTCGGTGTTTCTGCGGGCGATGGCCTGTGCTTTATTGAGTTTCATAACCTTCCTACGGGATCTGTTATTCAGCGTTATAGCCTGAATGTGCCGGGCATTCTCGTGGGTTGGCCACAAAACATAAAGCCAAACCTGCGCCCGGCGATGAAATGTCCGTGGAAAATAATTGAAACTCTGCCGGACAGCCCCGGGTCAATTTCTACGTAATGACCAAAACCCTTGATTGTTCTTCTGGAGAAATACCATGGGCAGCACAGCGGATAAGGCAAAAGGTTTGAAAGACGAAGCCGTCGGCAACATCAAGCAAGGCATCGGCAAAGTCACCGGAAACGACAAACTGCGCGCTGAAGGCGTGGTGCAGGAAAAGAAAGGCCAGGTTGAAAAGGCCATTGGTGACACCAAGGACGCGGTCAAGAAAGCCGTCAAATAAGGCAGCACTTGAGCAGTCGGAGCGGCCATCCACGGATGGCCGTTTTTTTGTCACCGGATGCGGTTAAAGTTTCGAAATTGTTTCAAGGTCGCCAAATAAGCTACCTTGATGTAGAAAACGGCCCCTGAGTCGCCCTTGAACTCATCTTTTGCGGCGAAAGGAGACGCTATGATTTTTCCGGTCCTTGATGGCCTCAAGCTACATAAAGTGTTGGTGCGCACCGTCAAAGAGTTCGTCGATGACGAAATGTCCACCTACGCCTCGGCGCTGGCCTACCAGATGCTGTTTTCGCTGTTTCCCTTCCTGCTGTTCCTCATCGCCCTGATTGGTTTCCTGCACCTGCCCGATTTCTTCACCTGGCTGCGCCTGCAGTCGGAGCTGGTATTGCCGCCCCAAGCCCTGGAGCAGGTCAACCCGGTGATCGACCAGCTGCAGCAATCCAAGGGTGGGCTGCTGTCGGTGGGTATCGTGATTGCGCTGTGGACCGCTTCAGCGGGTGTGCGCCTGATGATGAGCGCAATGAACGCCGCCTACGACGTCGTCGAAGGCCGGCCGATCTGGAAGCGTTTTCCGCTGTCGATTTTCTACACCGTCGGCATTGCCGGCATGCTGCTGGCCGCTGCGGCGCTGATGGTGCTCGGCCCACAAGTGATGGAATGGGTGGCGGGCCAGATCGGCATGCAGGAGTTCGTGGTCACCCTGTGGACCATCCTGCGCTGGCCGCTGATCGTGATCCTGCTGATGTTCGCCGTGGCCCTCATGTACTACGTGATGCCCGACGTAAAACAGAAATTCCGCTTCATCACCCCAGGCTCGGTATTGGCGGTGGTAGTGTGGATTGTCGCGTCCCTGGGCTTTGGCTACTACGTCAAGACGTTTGCCGACTACAACGCCATGTACGGCAGCATCGGTGCGATCATCGTGCTGCTCCTGTATTTCTACATTTCCGCCGCCGTGCTGCTGCTGGGGGCAGAGATGAATGCCGTAATCGAACACATGTCGGCTGAAGGCAAGGAGCCTGGCGCGAAGGATTTCGACCAGCCAGCCCATGAAAAACAGCATGTCTCCGGCCTCGGCCGGGACCATTCCAAGCCCACTACTGATGAAGTCTGATCGATGATCCGTGAAATCCTGAAAATGGGCGACGAGCGCCTGCTGCGTATCGCGCCACCGGTGCCGCCGGAGATGTTCGACAGCCCCGAGCTGTGGCAATTGATCGACGACATGTTCCAGACCATGGAGCACGTCGGTGGTGTCGGCCTGGCCGCCCCGCAGATCGGCGTTGACCTGCAACTGGTGATCTTTGGTTTCGAGGCCAGCGAACGCTACCCGGACGCGCCGCCGGTGCCGCAGACCATCCTGATCAACCCGTTGATCACGCCGCTCAGTCCGGTGTTGGAGGAGGGGTATGAAGGCTGCCTGTCCGTGCCCGGCTTGCGTGGTGCGGTGAACCGTTACCAGCAGATTCGCTACGAGGGTTTCGACCCCAAGGGCGAGCCGATCGTACGGGTTGCCGACGGGTTCCATGCGCGGGTGGTGCAGCATGAATGCGACCACTTGATCGGCCGGTTGTACCCGTCGCGGATTACCGATTTCAGCAAGTTCGGATTTATCGAAGTGATGTTCCCCGACATGGACCCCACGGCTGACGATTAGCTTTCAAGCCCAATGAGGCAAAACTGTGGGAGCGGGCTTGCTCGCGAATGCGGTGTTTCAGCCGACATATCAGGTGACTGGTACACCGCATTCGCGAGCAAGCCCGTTCCCACAGTTGGAATGCACTTCAAATAGGTTTATTTGGCTGGTTTGACGAACCGCAACGTCAGCCGATCCGACTCGCCAATTGCCACATACCTGGCCTTGTCCTGTTCGCCCAACTTCAACGTCGGCGGCAAAGTCCACACCCCCGCCGGATAATCCTTGGTGTCCTTGGGGTTGGCGTTCACTTCACTCTGCGCCGCCAGCTTGAACCCGGCATCGGTGGCCAGTTTCACCACCTGGGCGGTGGTCAGGTAGCCGCTGTCCTTGATTGCTTCCAGGTCTGCTCCGTCCTTGGCCCGGTGATCTTCCACGCCCAGTACGCCACCGGGCTTGAGCACCTTGTAAAACGCGCTGAAGGTCGCGTCGGCGGTGCCCGCCAACACCCAGTTATGCACATTGCGAAAGGTCAGCACCGCATCCGCCGAGCCCGGCTTGCCGAACACCGGCGCCTTGGGATCGAACTCGAGGACTTCGGCCTTGCCATACCGCGTCGGGTCTGCGGCGAATTTCTTCTTCAGGTTCTCTTCGGACGTACGCGCGTAGGCGCTGCTGCTCGCGGCCTGTACGGCAGCGATGTAATGCCCGTGGTCCTTGAGCAGCGGCGCCAGCAGCTCGCTGTACCAACCGCCGCCCGGGGTGATTTCGATCACGCTCTGTTTGGCGCCCAGGCCAAAGAATTCCAGGGTCTGTTGTGGATGGCGATAACCGTCGCGGGCGCTATTGGCCGGGTCACGCCAGCTGCCGGCGAGTACGCTTTGGTACTGCTTGGCGCTGATCGGCGCGTCGGCGGCCTGGCTGAGGGGCGGGACGAGGAGGGCGGTGAGGCAGAAAGCTGCAAGCGTCGTTTTCATGATCATCCTGTGAGGGGGCCACTGTGTCGCCGAGGCTAGCATGGGCCCTGTACCCACGGATCACACATTATCCGAGGTCAACCTCACTAACGGTTCTAAGCCCATGGCGATCATCGGCTTGTTGCGTTTGTAGCGCACCAGACGTTCGCTGAGGGATTGCGGTAGCAGTGTGTCCTGAGTGAACCCCATGCGTTGATACAACCCTTCCAGGTCCGGATGGCACAGCAGCCATACGGTGCCTTCGCACGCGGCCACCGCCTGCAGAATCAGGGTTGCCGCCAACCCCCGGCCGCGATAGGCCGGGTCTACAAACACCCCGGTCAACCACTGCCCGCCCACCACCGGCGTCAGGCACAGGCCCGCGACAATCTCGCCGTCGCGTGCGACCCACAAACGCCCGCCCTTGAGCGCTTTCATCGAGCAATTGTGGCTGCGATAGAACTTGTTCAGCAGCGGCCACAGGGGTTCTGCCAGTAGATCGATGGTCAACTCGGGCATGGTGTTCAGACGACGTGATGAAGGGGACGCGATTATAAGCCCCTTCTGTCGGGCAATAGGTGGTATACCCAGTGTCACGTTCCCTGACAGTGGAGTACGCATCATGGCCAAAGGTATGGATTCAAAGAAAGCCGCGAAGAAAAAACCGGCAAAAACCGCCGATGAAAAACGCGCCGACAAGAAAGCCAAGAAATCCGAGGGTGGTTTGTTCGGCCATTGAGTTTCAAGCCTGATGTGGGAGCTGCCTGGCTCCCACATGCTCATCCCATTTCAGCTCATTGAGCTTCTGCCGCCAGTGCCGCAATCACTGCCGGCCGCTGCCCGACCCTTTGTTCAAACGCCTGCAGCGCCGGCCATTCGCGCAGATCAATAGCGTGGAACGCCGCCCAGCGCTGCACCACGAACAGATAAGCATCCGCCACCGAATACTGCGAACCCAGCAGATAGTCCTGGCGCTCCAACGTCTGCACCAGAATCGCAAAGCGCTTGAACAGTGTGGCCTGGAACATCGCCCGCACTTCGCCTTGGATCGCGCCGTTGAAGAACACCGCCAGCCCGCCATGGATCTCGGTGGCAATAAAATTCAGCCATTCCTGCAAGCGTACCCGCTCCCAGCTGCCATTGGCCGGGGCCAGTCCGGCGGCGGGTTTCAGGTCCGCCAGGTATTGCAGGATCGCGCTGGCTTCGGTCAACACCTGGCCGTTGTCCAGTTGCAGTGCCGCCACGTAGCCCTTGGGGTTGATCTGTAGGAAGTCCTCACCGTTGGCCGTGGTTTTTGCCTGGTTATCCACCTTCACCAACTCAAATGGCAGCGCCAACTCCCGCAGCACGATGTGTGGGGCGAGGGAACAGGCGTGAGGGAAGTAATACAGTTTCATCGAGGGCAACTCCGTTGGATTTGCGCCAGTCTCGCGGGCATGACACCGTGCGTAAAATTAAACCTTCAGAGCCCTGCCATAAGGACAGCTACTGCCATGATGAACCTGATGCACTGGCGCCTGCTGGTGGCCGTTGCCGACCACGGCAGCATCACCGCCGCCGCCGAGCGCGTGGGCATGACCCAGTCCGCCGCCAGCCAGGCCATGGCAGGCATGGAGTCGACCCTGGGGGCGCAACTGTTTACCCGCGCGCCGCGCCAGACCTTGCCCACCGCCCTGGGCCTGAGTGTGATCGAGCAGGCGCGGGTGATGCTCGGCGCCTTGCAGGCGATTCGCAGCACCGTCGACGAAGCCAGGCCGATGTTGCGTGGAAGTCTTCGCATCGCCAGTTTCCCCATGGTGCTGGCGACGTTTCTGACGCCGCTGTTGCAGCGTTTCGCTCAACTGTACCCAGGCATCTACGTCACCACCCTGGAAGTCACCGACAACGAAGTGAACACCTTGCTCGACGCCGGCCTGATCGATCTGGGCGTGGTGCTCAACCCCAAGCCGGAGCGCAATGCCACGGTGTTGGGGCGCGACAACTGGCTGGCGGTGTTGCCGCAGGCGCATGCGCTGGCCCAGCGTCCGGCGGATGCCACGCTGACGCTGGAGGAGTTGTTGCAACAGCCGTTTGTACTGGCCACTGGCGGCTGCACTGCCAATGCCCGCAGCCTGGCCGCCGAGGCGGGGCTGACTTTGGCTGATATTCGCGTGCAAGTGCGCGAATGGAGCAGCGCCTTCAGCCTGGTGCGTGATGGCATCGGCGTGACCCTGGTGCCCGAAGTGACACTGCCTGTCCAGCGCCAGGGCCTGCGGGTGATGCCACTGGCCGTGCCCCTGCACCGTGAGTTCTCTTTGGTCGCCTCGCAAACCTGCCCGCCCTCCGCAGCCGCCCGCGCGTTGTTGAAAACGCTGGCTGACTAGTGGCCTTGCGTAGCGCCGAGCCCTGTCTATGCTCATCCAAAACCGATGATGACACTTGGCATATAAAACGTTTCGGATGGTTTGTTCCCCATGAAAAGCGTGCCAGCAGTATCCAACTGATGAATGGAATGCGCCTTCCAGGCGCCGGGACTCAAGGGTGATCTGACCATGTTCAACCGCCATCACAAAGCCGATCTGCGCGAAATCGAACGTTTCTCCTGCGCCCTGACCGAAGCCAACGCCAAACTCGCCGCCATCAGCCGTTCGATGGCGATGATCGAGTTCGATCGCAATGGGGTGATCCTGGATGCCAACGACAACTTCTGCAAAACCATGGGTTACAGCGCCGAGGAAATTCGCGGCAAGCATCACCGGATTTTTTGCGACGAGGCCTACACCCAAACCGAGCCCTACGCCAAGCTCTGGCGCGACCTGGCGAGGGGGGATGCCATCAGTGGCACCTTCATGCGCTTGAACAAGCACGGCGAGGAGGTCTGGCTTGAAGCCAGCTACATGCCGGTGCTGGACAGTGACAATCAGGTACAGAGTGTCATCAAGGTGGCGTCGGATATTTCCGCGCGGGTCCACCATGAACACGAAAACCAGAGCCTGATCGATGCCATCGGCCGCTCCATGGCGGTGATCGAGTTTACTCCGCAAGGGCAGATCCTCAACGCCAACGACAACTTCCTGCGCACCGTGCAGTACTCCCTGGACGAAATCATCGGCCAGCATCACAGCATGTTCTGCCACCGCAGCGAGGTCGAATCGCCCGCCTATAAGGCGTTCTGGGCGTCGCTGAACCGCGGCGAATATCACTCTCACCGCTTTGAGCGCAAAAACAAATACGGCAAGACGCTGTTTCTGGAAGCGTCCTACAACCCGATCTTCGACGCCAATGGGCGCCTGTACAAAGTGGTGAAGTTCGCCAGCGACATCACCGACCAGGTCTCGACCCTACGCAACGCTGCCGATTCGGCCCACGCCACATCGGTACAAAACGACGCCTGCGCGCGCAAAGGTTCGGAGGTGGTGCAGCAAACCGTGCAGATCATCGAAGAAATTTCCCAGGACTTGAACCAGGCCGCCGTGAGTATCGACGCGGTGAGCAAGCAGTCGGACATCATCGGCGCCATCGTGCAGACCATCCGCAGCATTGCCGAGCAGACCAACATGCTCGCGCTCAATGCCGCCATTGAAGCCGCCCGGGCAGGTGAGCATGGGCGCGGCTTTGCGGTGGTGGCCGATGAAGTGCGCAGCCTCGCGGGGCGCACCAGCCAGGCGACGGTGGAGATTGTCGACGTTGTACGCAAGAACCACGACCTTTCGCTGAGCGCGGTGTCGAGCATGCAATCGAGCCTGAGCCGCACGGGGCTGGGTGTGGAACTGGCGAATGAGGCAGGGCAGGTGATCCTGGAAATCCAGGAAGGGTCACGGCACGTGGTGGATGCGATCAGTCAGTTCAATTCGACCCTGCAACTGCAATAACACCCGTAGTGAGCGGGCTTGCCCGCGCTGGGCGGCGAAGCCGCCCCAAATCCAGGCACCTCGGTCTTCCTGATCCACCGCGGCGATCTGTTTGGGGCGGCTTCGCCGCCCGGCGCGGGGCAAGCCCGCTCACTACAGGTTGCGTTTTAGATTGCGGCGAGGGTTTCTTTTACGCTTTGAGCCGGGTCAGTGGCCTTGGCGGCAACCTGCTGCTCTTGCTGCTGCTTCAAACGCTCGGCCACTTGCTTGGAAATCGCGTCCTGCTTTTCCTGCGTCATGTTCTGCACATCCGCTTCGGTCAAACCCTGTTCCTTGAGCAATTGTTCACGGATACGCTCGGCCGGAGTCTTGCTCATGTAGTCGGTGAATTCCGAACGTGCCGCCGACGTGGCATTGACCGCTGGAACATCCGTGGTTGCCGCCTGCAACTGCACGCGGGTCTTGGCGAAGGCTTCGTCGATACGGTCGGCGGCCTTGTCCAGTTCCTTCTGCGCGGCCGGCACGGTAATGCTCTGCTGCGCCGCTTGCACCGCACCGCTGTACAGCGCGCTGGCGGCGGCGTTGGCGGGGTCCATGTCGGAGCGCTTGAGCTGCTGGAGGGTCGTCACAGCTTGGGTGTTGTTGTTAACCAGCATGATCGGTCACCTGGGGAAATGTTCGTGTGCCACAGGTGGAGCAAATAGCGTGCCGAGGTTTATTCCCTTTGCCGCGTGGCTTCTGGCCGGCGGGAGCGGCAATGAATGGCCCATGCAGGGCTGTTCATTGCCGCTTGTGCTGCAAAGTATTGCCTGGGTTTAGGCTTTGATATCGAAGTGGCCCGCGAGTGTGTAGTCAGTATTTTCTACGGTGACGACGACATCGAACTTGCCTGAAGCCTCAGCATTGGCTGTGCTGAAGCTTTCCAGCGTCAATGTCCCACTCTTCGCTGGAAAAGACTGCCTGGCGCTGCCCACTTGGCGGAAGTAGTTCACCGAGTAGGTATCGGGAAAGCCTTGGGGAATGGTGTGTTGACCCAAGCTCGCGGAACTGGGGAAATCAATTTGCACGCCCCTCGAGCTGCCATTGGTTTCAGGCTGCAAGCCGTCCAGCGTAATGTTTCGGCCGCCGTTGCCCCATTGGCGATACGAGGTGGTGACGGCGTCAATAGGGCCATCAGGCGCACTTGTAGCAATCAGAGTTTTTCCGGGTAGTCCCTTGGTATTGGGCATGTCCAGCTCCTCTTTCGTCATCGGAGGGCGGCCCGAGCTGGGCTCGCCTTCCGAGAGTAGATACCCGGGGGAATTAGGGCGGTACTGTCATAATTAACAGTTATGACGCCTGGCTGACGAATGGCAGTGGTGTGCTTTCCATGGGCATTGATTGCTTTAAGTGATGGGGATTTCAAAAGTCTGGAAGGCATCGTCCACCGGTTGATAACCCAGCACCCGCGTGGTTTCGCTCAAATCCAGGCGCTTGAAGCGGTTGTTGGAGATGCCATGGGCGATCAGGTGCCTCACACCCTCGGTTTCTACCGAGCGTTGCAGCAGCTGCACCGCATCGCGCGGGCTGAGCCAGGCGCTGAGGTCGCGGGCGTTGTTGAGGTCGTGGGTTTCGACAAACTCGAAGGCGCCAATGCGCAGGGCAATCGTCGACAGCGGGGTTTTCGCTGCGTAGTAGGCACACAGCGCCTCACCGTAGCATTTGCTCACGCCATACAAGTTGGCCGGCATCACCTGCATGCCGGGGATAATCTGGCGGTCCACCGGGTAGCCTTCGATGGTCTGCGCGCTGCTGGCGAAGACCAGACGTTTGACCCCGGCGGCCACGGCGGCTTCAAACAGGTAGGTGGTGGCGAGGATATTGTTCGGCAGCAATTCGTCGAACGAAGCGCTGGCGTGGGGGATGCCCGACAGGTGCACGATCACGTCGATGCCGTCGAGCAGCGCCGCCAGGCCGGTTCTGTCACTGAGGTCGGCGTGTACGAAACGGTGTTCGCCGAGGGCAAAATCCGGGGCGATGCGGTCGGTGAGAGTGAAGCGGTAATGGTCTTTCGAGGCGTCGAAAAACGTCTTGCCGATTCTGCCGCAAGCGCCGGTGAGCAGTACGTTGAGTCCTTTCATGTGACCTCCGGTTAGATAGAAGTTGTGAGCTTCGGGCTTCGAGCTGCAAGCTTCAAGCTGAGAGGCTGTTACTTGCGGCTTGTAGCTAAAAACTTGACGCTGCTTCTATTCAATCATGGCCGTCGAGGGCGAAGGTCTGGAAACCGGGGCGCTGGCTGAGGCGCTGATAGTAAGCCTCGACAGCGGGGTAGGGCGGATGCTCCAGCGGGGCGTTGCGCCAGCGGTGTACCGAGAGGCCCACGAGGATATCGGCCAGGGTAAATTCATTGCCAGCGACAAAGGCGCCGGTCTTGAGCAACTGTTGTTCGAGCAGGCCCATCTTGCTGTTCCAGGCTTGCACGCCGGCCTGGATACGCTGCGGGTCCTGGTAGTCGGGGTTCTGGCGTACCAGTGCATGGAACGCGTAGCCCCAGGACGGGTTGAGTTCGGTGGCTTGCCAATCCATCCATTGCTCGACGCGCGCCCGTGGCGCGGGTTCGGCGGGCAGCAGGTCATGGCGTTCGTAGAGGCCCACGAGGTAACGGCAGATGGTGTTGGATTCCCACAGCACACCGTGATCGTCGATCAGCACCGGCACCTGGGCGTTGGGGTTCAGGGCGAGGAACTCGGGGGATTGGGTGGGGGTGTAGCCGATGCCCCAGTCTTCGCGCTTGTAGTCGATGCCGAGTTCCTGGCAGGTCCACAGCACTTTGCGCACGTTGATGGAGGAGGTGCGGCCCAAGATTTTCAGTGAGTGTCCCATGGTGCTTCCCTTGCGGTGGAGAGCAGCCAATCTAGCAGTGGACAACAGCGACGGCGAGTGCATGTTGTTTATTTCTTTCTCACTGGAACTCAGATCCTTTAACTATTGTTTACGGATGCGCTCGGGATGGATGTTCTCATGCCGTCTATGAGTTCGGAGTGCATTGAGGGATGTGGCGCGATGATTTCGGCAAGACGTGTCCTGTCGGTGGCCACGTCTTATTGCCAATAGTCATATAGTTTAGCGAGGTTGCGACGTGCTTGATAAACTGAGTGTCGCTACTCTCATCTGATAAAGGCATTGTTGAAAAGATGCTTGTGTTTCTAAGTGGGCGTAATGTTGTACTCGGCTTCAAACTCATTATCAGTCCCGGCGCTGTTTGATATGAAGTTGAGTTTTCCCGTTAGGTGCGATGCCTTTTCGATGTAAATCATTTCGTAAGAGCCAGAGTCGGCGTTATAGAAAACTCCACCGCCATTACTGTCGATACGAATGCCAAAGGCCCACGGCCTGCCATCGCCATCGGTCACTTGGAAATCTCCCTTAGACGTACCATGCGCGAGTACGACGTTGAGTTCAATCAGGATCTTATCGCCAGATGGAAGTGTTGTTGATCCCGTCACGATCATGACCCCACTGGCCATGAAATAATATTCTGTAGCACTAAAAGAGCCGAAGGGCGATTTAGTTACGTTGAAGTAACCTCTGAACTTAGGGTTTTTGTTTGGTGTGGTGTTCATGGTGGATCTCTCTTATGCTTTTTATGGGGGTTTATCTCTATTGGGAGATGGTGCGAGTATAGGCGGCGAGCGTGGTGTGTCTACTGTCATACTTGACAGTGGTAGCCACCTGTCTCTTACCGTATGGTTTAAGGTTTTTATATGTGAGTGGGTGGTGGTGCTTTTTTATTTAACTATTGCAAGTTTCTATTGGCTGCTTTTAGTGCTCGGGTGAGTCAGGAGGTGATGAGACTCTAGCGCTTAGAAATGAATCCAGTGGTTGATGCAAGCCGCGCCAGCGCAGCCGACGGCGCACTAAGCGGTGGGTCAAGTATCTGGTGCAGTGACGGATACTCAGCACTCGGCGGCAAGTACCCTCCCACAGGTTTAGTGTGCTCGGCTTTTGAGCGTCAGGTACTTTCGCGCACCTGCAGCTCAAAGCCCATATCCACCACCGGCTTGGCCACCTTGTTGCCCGCCATGATCGTCAACAGATGCTCCGCTGAACGCCGACCAATCGCTTCACGCGGCGTGCTGATGCTGCTCAGGCGCGGCACCATGAACGATGACGACGGCAAGTCGTTGAAACCCAGCACCGCCACGCGTTCCGGCACCTTGATGCTGTGGCGCAGGGCTTCGAGCAGAGCGCCCTGGGCCAGGTCGTCATTGCCGAAGAAGATCGCGTCCACATCGGGATGGGCGGCCAGCAACTGCAGGAACAGTTCGCCGCCCAGGCCCACGGAGGACGGGCGTGGCGTCAGCACTTCCAGCGCCGGGTCGTACAGGCCGGCCTGTTGCAGCGCGCGGCGGAAACCTTCGCCACGCAGCAGGGTGCGTTGGTCCAGTTGCGCGCCTATATACGCCAGGCGCTTGCGCCCACGGGCCAGCAGGTGCGCAGCCGCCGTTTCACCGGCTGCCAGTTGCGAGAAGCCTACGCAGTTCACGCCGGCGTTGGGGTCCAGGTCCATCATGTAGACGCAGGGAACATTGCTGCTCTCGACCATCCGTCGGGCGCTCTCGGTCCGGTCGAAGCCGGTCAGCAGCAAACCCCGTGGCTGGTAGGCCATGTAGTTGCGCAGCAGGTTTTCTTCTTCGTCGCGCGAATAGTGGGAGTTGCCGATCAGCACTTCAAAACCCTTGGGCCGCAGCACTTGGTGGATGGCTTCGAGGGTTTCGATAAACAGCAGGTTGGACAGCGACGGCACGATCACCACCACCGAATGGCTCTGGGCCGAAGCCAGGGCGCGGGCGGCGGGGTTGACCACGTAATTCAACTCGGCAGCGGCGTGCTGGACTTTTTCGACCAGCTCAGTCGCTACGGTGCTGATGCCGCGCAGGGCGCGGGAGGCGGTAATCGGGCTGACGCCAGCGAGGCGGGCGACTTCGTTGAGGGTCGGGCGACCCGTGGTGCGCAATTTTTTATCGTTCTTGGAGGTCATCAGGCGGCTTGCCAAACAAAAATCGAGGCACTAAGGTAGCGCTGTCTCCAAAAGGCTGCAAATTCTTGAACAAAGGGTTGCCTGATCCTGTTCAAACGCTTGGAGCGGATGCACGCGTCACTCCATAAAAAAAGACAAGACGGCGCGGGAAAAGCCTGTTTTTGCACTAGCCTTACAGCGTGCAAAGGTAGCGCTATCTGCGTCCTGAGGTGTTTCATGAGTCAACCTGTTACTGCCCTGGTCATCATGGGTGTTGCTGGCTGTGGCAAGACCAGCGTCAGCGAAGCCGTGTGCCGTCTGAACGGCGCTACCGCCATCGAAGGCGACAGCTTCCACCCTGCCGCCAACATCGAAAAGATGAGCGCCGGCCACCCCCTCAACGACGACGACCGCGCCGGCTGGCTCGACATCCTTTGCGATGAACTGCGCCGTTCGCTAAAAGCCGGCGAACACCCGGTGCTCACCTGTTCAGCCCTCAAGAAGAAATACCGCGACCACCTGCGCGAAGCCGCGCCGGGCCTGGGTTTCGTGTTTCTGGAGTTGAGCCGTGAAGTGGCGTCCGACCGCGTGTCCCATCGCCCCGGCCATTTCATGCCGGCCAGCCTGATCGACAGCCAGTTCGCCACCCTTGAGTCACCCGTGGGCGAGCCGCTGACCCTGGCCCTCAACGCCAGCGTCGACAGCGTCGAGCAATTGGCCGAGCAGACCCATGCCTGGTGGCTGCAACACGGCTTCGAACCTTCCAAGTGATTTTTTGCCGGAAAAGATAGCGCTATCTACGGCAGGAAATTCAACACCCGCTTTAATAACAACAACAAACAGGAGAGACCCCCCATGTTTGGCATGTCCCACGAGTCCTACCTGCTGCTAGATGCAGTGGTCACTATCATCGGGTTGATCGTTCTGATCACCAAGTTCAAGGTTCATCCGTTCATTGCACTGATCATCGCGGCCGGCTTCCTCGGCCTGACCTCGGGCATGCCCGTGGACAAGATCATCAAGGCGTTCCAGGACGGCTTCGGCGGGGTGCTCGGCTTTGTCGGCATTATCCTCGCGCTGGGTACGATGCTCGGCAAGATGATGGCTGAATCCGGTGGTGCCGATCAGATCGCCCAGACCCTGATCCGTGCCTTCGGCAAGGAAAAGGTCCAGTGGGCCATGATGTTCGCCGCGTTCCTGGTGGGCATCCCGCTGTTCTTCGAGATCGGTTTTGTACTGCTGATCCCGCTGGTATTCATCGTCGCGCGCCGCACCGGCGTGTCGCTGATCAAGATCGGCATCCCGCTGCTCGCCGGCCTCTCGGCGGTGCACGGCCTGGTGCCACCGCACCCGGGCCCGCTGCTGGCCATCGGCGTGTTTGGCGCGGACATCGGCAAGACCATCCTGTACGGCCTGATCGTGGCACTGCCGACCGCCATCATTGCCGGCCCGATCTTCGGTACGTTTATCGCCAAGTACATCCCGGGCAATCCGTCCCAGGAACTGGTCGATCAACTGGCCCGCGAGTCGCAACACAAGTCGCTGCCGAGCTTCAGCATCACCCTGATCACCGTGCTGCTGCCGGTGTTCCTGATGTTGCTGAAAACCTTTGCCGACATCGGTCTGCCGGACGGCCATATCGTGCGCAACTGGATGGACATGATCGGTCACCCGATCTCCGCGCTGTTGCTGGCGTTGCTGCTGTCGCTGTACACCTTTGGCCATCGCCAGGGCATTCACTCCAAGCAGATCCTCAAGTTGCTCGACGCCAGCCTTGCGCCGACCGCCGCGATCATCCTGATCATCGGTGCCGGTGGTGGCTTCAAGCAGATGCTGGTGACCAGTGGTGTGGGCGACGTCATCGGCCATATGGCGGTGAACGCACAGATCAACCCGATCCTGCTGGCGTGGCTGGTGGCGGCGGTGATCCGCGTGGCGACCGGTTCGGCGACCGTGGCGACCATTACTGGCGCGGGCATCGTGGTGCCGGTGGTGGGGATGATTCCAGGGGTTAACCGTGAGCTGCTGGTGCTGGCGACGGGGGCGGGGTCGTTGATCCTGTCGCACGTCAACGATGCGGGCTTCTGGCTGGTGAAGCAGTACTTCAACATGACCGTGGCGGAAACGTTCAAGACGTGGACGGCGATGGAGACGATCCTGTCTGTGGTCGCGCTGATCTTCATCATGCTGTTGTCGCTGGTGGTGTAACAGGTACACCACAAAGATAGGGTTCAAACCCAATCCAAATGTGGGAGCGAGCAAGCCCGCTCCCACAGTTTTGACCCTATTCCTACAGGTTGATCGGGTCAGGCTTTAGGGCCTAGGCCATCAGCCCTGAACATCCCGCGAATCCCCCGCACCGCCTGCCGTATCCGGTCTTGGTTCTCGATCAGCGCAAAGCGCACATGATCGTCGCCATACTCACCAAAGCCGATGCCCGGCGACACACACACCTTCGCCTCCAGCAGCAGCTTCTTGGCAAACTCCAGCGAACCCATTTCGGCATACGCCTCGGGAATCTTCGCCCAGACGTACATCGACGCCTTTGGATTTTCCACCATCCAGCCCAGTTCATGCAGGCCCTTGACCAGCACGTTGCGGCGCTGGCGATACTGCTCGGCAATGTCCTTCACGCACTGTTGGTCGCCTTCCAGCGCGGCAATCGCCGCCACTTGCAGCGGGGTGAAGGTGCCGTAGTCGTGGTAGCTCTTGATGCGCGCCAGGGCGTTGACCAGTTCCGGGTTGCCCACCATGAAACCAATGCGCCAGCCGGCCATGTTGTAGCTCTTGGACAGGGTGAAGAACTCCACCGCAATGTCCTTGGCACCAGGCACTTGCATGATCGACGGGGCTTTCCAGCCGTCGTAGACGATGTCGGCGTAGGCCAGGTCGTGGATCACCAGCACGTCATATTGCTTGGCCAGGGCGATCACGCGCTCGAAGAAGTCCAGCTCCACGCACTGCGCGGTGGGGTTGGACGGAAAGCCCAGGATCATCATCTTTGGCTTGGGGATCGAGCCGCGAATCGCCCGTTCCAGTTCGGCGAAGAAGTCCACGCCAGGCACCAGCGGTACCGATCGCACCTGGGCGCCGGCAATCACGGCACCGTAGATGTGGATCGGGTAGCTGGGGTTGGGCACCAACACGGTGTCGCCCTGGTCCAGGGTGGCCAGCATCAAGTGCGCCAGGCCTTCCTTGGAACCGATGGTCACGATGGCTTCCGACTCGGGGTCGATGTCCACTTCATAACGGTCCTTGTACCAGCGCGAAATCGCCCGGCGCAGACGCGGAATGCCTTTGGAGGTGGAGTAGCCGTGGGTGTCTTCACGCTGGGCCACTTGTACGAGTTTCTCGACAATGTGCGGCGGCGTGGGGCCGTCGGGGTTGCCCATGCTCAAGTCGATGATGTCTTCGCCGCGCCGACGCGCAGCCATCTTCAGCTCGGCAGTGATATTGAAAACGTAAGGGGGGAGTCGATCTATGCGCGCAAAGCGGCGCGGCGAACCTTGGTCGGCCATTGTTGCCTCGAGAGTACGTAAGCGCCCGGAACCGTCCGAGCGACGTTGGCCACTGCGGTGGCCTGCGGGGCAGACAATACGGTCGATGATGGCCAGTTGTCCAGATGCGTAGGAAAATTTTCTGCTTGGAGTGCAGCGTCGATATAGCCCTATACTCGATGCGGGTTTGTTCCCCCATAAGAAGGAGACTGTTCCAATGGATCAGCACACAACACAACCGTTAGAGCCACGCATGGAAGAGGGTAAAGCCCTGGTGATCGCCGGTGTACAAGGGCGTTATTCGAAGGCCACCGTGGGTGATATTCCCAAATTGTGGGAGTTGTTCGACACCTGCATCAAAGACATCAAGCAACGCGTCGGCGGCGTGACTTACGGGGTGTGCCATAACCCCAACCACGGCGAGTTCGACTACATGGCCGGGGTGGAAGTGCCGCGTAAAAGCGATGTGCCCGGTAACTTCGAAACCGTTGAAATCCCAGCCCATCACTACGCCGTGTTCCCGCATTACGGGCCGGTACAGGCGCTGGAGCAGACCTATGAACGCATCATGTTCGAGTGGTTGCCGCACTCGGGCTTCAAGGTGGCGGGGCCGGATTTCGAGCGTTACAGCGCGGATTTTGATGTGACGAAGGGCACGGGGACGGTGGAGGTCTGGCTGCCGGTGGAGCCCAAGTAAACCCATCGATCTCTGTGGCGAGGGCGCCTGCTGGCGCTGGACTGCGCAGCAGGCCCCTCGCTGGGGGACGCTTCGTGCCCCAACGGGAGCAAGCTCCCTCGCTACAGGTCTAGCGTCGTTGACTCGGCAATGGCGCATTTCAACCTGCGCTCATACCCCACCCGCGCCTTGTACGCCTCCCCGCAATCCACCCATCCAGCTCCAAGATACAAGCCCATTGCTGCCACATTTTCGGTGTCCACCGACAACTCGATCCCCTTGATCTGCGGCCACGCCAGCAACGCCGCAGCGGGCAGCGCCTGCAAGCACGCCTTGCCGAACCCGCGCCCTTGTTGGCCACGATCGACTTGCAGCGCATGCAGCGTGGCGCTGTGCTCGTCGGCCCAATGGGGCAGGCACGGCGGGCGTTTGAGCAGCAGGAAAGCCACGGGCTGGTCGTCTGCGAGGAGGGCGAAGCCTTTGATGCCAGGGTTGGGATTGACCCGCAGGCTGTTCAGCGCGCAGTAGATGTCGCCGCAAAACGGCAGCTGTTCGGGGTGCACTTGCAGGCTGTCGAGCTGCTGTTTTTGCAACATGCTCAACGTCTCATAGGGGACGAGGCGGGTTTCCATCGGGGCTGCATCCCAAATACTACAAAGAGGCGCGGATTCTAGCGGGTTTGGCGCCGGTCTGTTCGAGTGCCACCTCCCGGCGCTGCGAACTATAGTGAATGCCGTGCACCGTTGACTCTCTGAACACAACAAACATAAGACTCAGGAGGTTTATTCCATGTCTACCCAACCTGCCGAATTTGAGTTGTCCATCAGCCGTGTGATCGACGCGCCCCGCAGCCGAGTGTTCCGCGCCTGGACCGAGCCGGCTCTGCTGCAACAATGGTGGGGCCCCCACGGCATGACCACCCCCGAATGCGAAATGAACCTGTGGGTCGGTGGGCTGTTTCGCACCCTGATGCGCGCGCCGGACGGCAGCGAATACCCGACCGAGGGCGTGTTCCTGGAAATCGTCGCGCCCCAGCGGCTGGTGTTTACCGATGCGTTCAGGCCGGGGTGGATCCCCTCGGGCAAGGCGTTCATGACCGCAGAAGTGACGTTGCAGGAGGTCGAAGGCAACAAGACGCTCTATACCGCGCGGGCGATGCATTGGAGTGCTGAGGATAAACAGGCGCATGAAGCGATGGGCTTTCATGACGGCTGGGGCCAGAGCCTGGATCGCTTGGTGACGCTGGTCACAACCGGCATGCGCGATTGACCAGGCTGTAGGCAATCAACACTGTGGGAGATTCTATGGTTGAGGGGCAGCATATCCGCCAACAGTACCGCCGCCTTCGCAGCCTCGCCAAAGCTCGACACATTTGCTCTGCATTGTTGCGCCCAGCATATTCGGGCATCACTCCAACATCTTGCCCAGTAACCAGCTCCCCGCCGGCCCCGGCGGGTGGTGGCGGGACCACAGGGCATCCACCGCCACCGACCGCGGCCAGCTGCGGGCCTTGAGCTCCACCAGGCGGCCGCCATCAAAACGCTCCACCAGCCAGCGCGGCAGCGGTGCCCAGCCAAAGCCGAGCTGGGCCATCTCCATCAACATCAAGTAACTGGGCGCCGACCACACCCGCCCGCTGGCACGGGTTTCAGTCGGGTTGATGATGCTCGCCAGGCGCAGTTCGCGGTGTTGGCGCAGGGTGTCGACGGGGATGCTTTTCAGCCTGGCCAGCGGATGTTCGGGCGCGGCAAACAGGGCGATTTCCGTGCGCTCTTGCACTGGCGCGCCGGTGAGGTCGGGCGGGTAAGTCTCCTGTTGTTCGATAAACGCGATCTGCGCCCGGCCACTCTGTACCAGGGCGATCAAGTCTTCGCACTCGGCGATCAAGCATTCCAGTTCAAGGTCCGGATAACGCTGTTCAAACGCACTGAGGGCGACTTCAAAGCGGTCGGACTGGTAGGTGTCGGACATCGCAATCGTCAGCTTCGGCTCCAGGCCCTGGGACAACTGGCTCGCCGCCAATTCCAGGCGGCTGCTGGCTTCCAGCACCTGTTCGGCGCGTTGCAGCAACACATGCCCGGCCGGGGTCAGCGTTGGCTTGCGGCTGCTGCGATCAAACAGCACCACGTCCAGGTCGATCTCCAGGCTCGCCACCGCCGCGCTGACCGTCGATTGGCTCTTGCCCAGCTTGCGCGCCGCCGCCGAAAACGAGCCCTGGGTCGCCGCCTGGACAAACGCCTGGAGCACTTCATGTGAGGCCATGACTATCGCCTTGATCGATGGTTATTGGTTATGAAGTATCGGCACAAGGGGTAATGATGGCAACCTCTTCACTCACGGAGCCGGGCCATGACCCCTACCAAATCGATGACTGAACGTGTGTGCCAAGCCCTGGGTTTTGAAGGCCTGGCCTTGTTGATCTGCACCCCGTTGCTGGTGTGGATCACCGGCCGGCCGGCGTTGGAGATGGGCGCTGTCACGCTGGGGATCAGCCTGTTGGCGCTGACCTGGAACATCATTTTCAACAGCCTGTTCGACCGCCTCAAGGCGCGTCTGCAACTGGCCAACAACAGCGGCACGCGGGTGCTGCATGCGCTGATGTTCGAAGGCGGGCTGATCCTGGTGTGTGTGCCGTTGATCGCGGCGTGGCTGAACATCAGCTTGATGGACGCGTTTATCCTCGACATCGGTGTACTGCTGTTCTTCCTGCCGTACACCTATGTCTATCACTGGGTCTATGACGTGCTGCGTGACAAGTTCCTACAGAAACATGCCGCCCGAGGCCTCGATGCGCTGCCCGGTGATCCAGTGGCTGCCGTCGGCCAGCAAGAGGGAAATGGCCCCGCCAATATCGTCCGGTAAACCGGCGCGACCCAGGGCGGTATTGTTGGCGACCATCGTGTTCAATGCGGCGTTGTCACGCACGGCGCCGCCGCCGAAATCGGTCTCGATGGCACCCGGTGCAAGGATGTTCACGCTGATGCCGCGACCGCCCAACTCCTTGGCCTGATAGCGCGTGAGCACTTCCATTGCGCCTTTCATCGCGGCATACGCGGCATAACCCGGCAGGCTGAAGCGCGCCAGGCCGCTGGAAATATTGAGAATGCGACCACCGTCGCGGATCAGCGGCAGCAGCTTCTGGGTCAGGAAGAATGGACCTTTGAATTGGATCGCCAGCAGTTGGTCGAACTGCGCCTCGGTGGTCTCGGCAAAGCTGGCATGGGCGCCGATGCCGGCGTTATTGATCAGAAAATCGAAGCGCTCCTGTGCGAAAACATCCTTGAGCAAAGTGCCGACGTCGCCAACAAAATCATTGAAGGTCGCGCTTTGGCCCACATCCAGTTGCAGCATCGCGGCACGGCCGCCCAGCGCCTGGATCTGCTCGGCCACCGCCTGGGCTTCGGCGGCAGCACTGTGGTAGGTGCCAATGATGTCGACGCCTTGTGCTGCCAGGTGCAGCGCGGTGCTTTTGCCCAGGCCACGGCTGGCGCCGGTGATCAATGCGATTTTACGGGTCATGGTGCAATCCTCTCGGGTGGTCAGTGGGATTGAGTGTATTTGTCCGGTCATTACGTGATAAACAGCGCTATACCGGAATCACTGGCCGGATAAAGCGAACAATCCCATGAACAAACTTGAGCTGTTGCGCACCTTTGTGCGCGTTACCGAACTGTCGAGTTTCACCGGCGCGGGCGAGAGCCTGGGGCTGCCGCGCTCCACCGTGTCCGAGCATGTACAGGCGCTGGAAGAACTGCTCGGCACGCGCCTGCTGCAGCGCACCACGCGCAAGGTCCAGGCGACCCAGGACGGTCGCGTGTTGTATGAGCGCAGCAAGGACTTGCTGGCGCACATGGACGAGCTGGAAGGGCTGTTCCGCCAGGATGAAGCGCAACTGAGCGGGCGCATTCGCGTGGACATGCCCAACGTGATGGCACGGGAATTGATCCTGCCGCGCCTGCCCGAATTCATGGATGCGCACCCGTTGATCGAACTGGAAATCAGCAGCACCGACCGCCAGGTCGACCTGCTCGCCGAAGGCTTCGATTGCGTACTGCGCGTCGGCGCGCAGCCGGACCAGACCGTCGTCGCGCGGCTGCTGTGCCGCCTGCCGATGATCAACTGCGCCAGCGCGGCGTACTTGCAACGGTATGGCGTGCCCCAGACGCTGGCCGACCTCGCGCATCATCACCTGGTGCATTATGTGCGCCCGTTGGGCTCACGTTCGGCGGGATTCGAGTACCAACAGGGCAACAAGGTGCAGCGCATTCCCATGGCCGGGCGGGTCACGGTCAACAGCACTGACGCGTACCGTGTGGCGTGCCTGGGCGGGTTTGGGATTACTCAGGTGCCGGCCCTGGGGATTCGCGAGTTGCTGGCCAGTGGGGAACTGGTGGCGGTGTTGCCCGATTACCCGGCTCCGCCGTTGGATGTGTCGTTGCTGTACGCCGGTCAGCGGCACTTGCCGCAGCGAGTGCGGGTATTCATGGATTGGTTGGCCACTCTTTTACAGTCGCAGTTGTAGCCAATGTGGGAGGTGGCTTGCCCCTCCCACATTTTTACCCTCTGTCGGGTCAGAAGAGTTTGGTGAATAGCCAGTAGAGGCTGCCCGACAACACAATCGCCGCCGGCAACGTCAACACCCACGCCATCAACAGATTGCGGATGGTCTTCATCTGCAACCCGCCGCCATTGGCCACCATGGTTCCCGCCACACCGGAGGACAGCACATGGGTGGTCGACACCGGCAAGCCAAACATATCCGCCGCGCCGATGGTCAGCATCGCCACGGTTTCCGCCGAAGCCCCTTGGGCATAGGTCATGTGGGTCTTGCCGATCTTCTCGCCCACCGTCACCACGATGCGTTTCCAGCCGACCATGGTGCCCAGGCCGAGGGCGATGGCCACGGCGATCTTCACCCACAGCGGGATAAAGCGCGTGGAGTTGTCGATCTGTTGCTTGAACAGTTGCAGCTTGCTTTGGGTATCGGCGTCGAAATTGCCGACCTTGCCTTTGTCCATCAAGCGAATGGTTTCGCTGGTCAGGTACATGTCGTTACGCACGTTGCCCACCGCTTCGGCGGGGACCTTGGCCAGGGAACCGTAGCCTTTGACCTGCTCGCCGATCTGCCCGGCGAGGGCGGCGAGGGCCGGGATCAGTTGCGGAGTGACTTCCTTGGTACTGACGTACGCCGACAGAATCGGCCGCGGGTTGCCCGGCAATGCCTGCGGCGCGCTTTTCGCCAGCGCCACTTGAGTCACTTCGGCCACGGCGGCGAATTGTAAGGATTGCTCGGCGGGCATGGTGCGGTTCAGCGCGTAGGCCATCGGCAACGTGCCCACCAGGATCAGCATGATCAGGCCCATGCCTTTTTGCCCATCGTTGGAGCCGTGGGCGAACGACACACCGGTGCAGGTGGCGATCAGCATGCCGCGAATCCACCACGGCGGCGGGGTATCGCCTTTCGGCGCCTTGTACAGCGAACGGTTCTTCACAAACGCGCGCAGGGCCAGCAACAGCAGGGCGGCAAAGCCAAAGCCGATCAGCGGCGACAGCAGCAGCGCGTAACCGATCTTGGTGGCCTGGGCCCAATCCACTCCGCTGGTGCCGTCACGCCCGTGCATCAAGGCATTCGCCACGCCGACGCCGATGATTGAGCCGATCAGTGTGTGGGACGACGAGGCCGGCAAACCCAGCCACCAGGTGCCCAGGTTCCACAGGATCGCGGCGATCAGCAGGGCGAAGATCATCGCGAAACCGGCCGACGAGCCGACCTGCAAAATCAGCTCCACCGGCAGCAGGGCAATGATGCCGAACGCCACGGCACCGCTGGAGAGCAGCACGCCGAGGAAGTTGAAAAAGCCCGACCACACCACCGCAAAATGCGGCGGCAGCGAGTTGGTGTAGATCACCGTCGCCACCGCGTTGGCGGTGTCGTGGAAGCCGTTGACGAACTCGAAGCCCAGGGCAATCAACAGCGCCACGCCGAGCAGCAGGAAGGGGGTCCAGGTGGTGACCACCGTGCCCAGTTCGTGCATGTCGTGCATCAGGCTGTAGGCGGTGAACAGCAGGCCCATGGCGAGCACGGCGAAGAAAATGATCACCGTGAGCAGGTTGGGCTTCTTGTCCAGCCGGGGTTTGGGGTCTGCGGGGGAGGCGTGCGTGGAGGCAGTCAGGGAAGGGGTGGCCATGCCGGAGCATCCAGTGTGAGAGGGATGCTGCCCATGATCATTGCAGAATGTTACAGAGATGCTGCCATATGTCAGTGTTTTAATGATTGAAGATGCCGCTGGTCGAGATCACACCGCAGGGCCAAATGTGGGAGCGACCACATTTTCAATGGCGTTCCAGTTCAGTAATCCTTGCGTTTGCGGAACGCCCAGCGCCCGGCAATCAGGGTAAAGGTCGCGACCAAGGCCACTAATATCCAGAAGCCTTCCGGGTCCTGGGAAAGCGGCACGCCCCCCACGTTCATGCCGAAAAAACCGGCAATGATGTTGATCGGCAATGCCAGCACCGTCACCACCGTCAGGGTGAACAGCGTGCGGTTGCTTTGCTCGTTGAGGTTGGCGGCGATCTCTTCCTGCAACAGCTTGATACGTTCTCCGAGCGCCGTGAGGTCGTTGATGATCAGCGCAAACTCTTCGGTGGATTTGCGCAACTCCTTCACGTCTTCCTTTTGCAGCCACTGCGGTGGGCGGTTGAGCAGGCGCAGCAGCGAGCCCGGTTCCAGCGCCAGCAGGCGTTGCAGGCGCACCAGCACCCGCCGCGCGGCACCGAGTTCGGCGCGGTTGGTGGACAGGCGCGAAGACAGCAACTGGTCTTCGATATGGTCGACGCTGATGCTGGTCTTGCGCACGATCTGCGTCAGCACCTCGCCCTGATCGCGCAGCAGATGCACGAGCAACTCCAGCGGCGAACGGAAGCGTTCCCCGGCCTTTACCGACGAGCGCAGTTTGTCCACCGAGTGCAACGGTTGCAGGCGTGCACTGATCAGCAGGCGGCTGCGGGCGCACACCCACAGCGTGGAAATATCCGACGAGACCATGCTGCTGAAGTTGAACACCACGTCGTTGACCACCGCCAGCAAGGCCGAGTCGACGTGTTCGATACGGGTGGAGCGTGAGCCTTCGTGCAGGGCTTCGAAGAACTCATCCGGCAATTCCAGGTGCTTCTGCATCCAGCGTTCGCACGCGGCATGGGCCAGGTTCAGGTGCAGCCACAGGAATTCTTCCGGGTCTTGTGGGGCCTGTAGCGCAGCCAGTGCGGTGGCCGAGTCGATCTGTTCACCCTTTTCGCCTGGGCGAAAACGAAAACCGTAGAGCAAGCCGAACAGGTCGCAGTCCTGGTGGCTGTGGTCAATGCTGTGATTCATGGAGGCTCGCAGGGAAAGGGCCTGTAGGACGTTTCACAGGTCGCGTAGCCGAATCATTGCAAGGGGAATTGACAGTTTTGTGACGGCTTTGTGTTTATTTCCGCTGCGTGAGGTTTATTTGATTATTTCTCAGGGAACGTTCAAACAGCGTCTAGCCCGGCAGATACGGCGCGCTTGGGCGCCTGATGAACCTGTGGGAGCTGGCTTGCTCGCGAAGGCGGTCTATCAGAAACACATTCAGTGACTGATCCACCGCCTTCGCGAGCAAGCCCGCACACACATTGGGTTCTGCGTTTTGATCAAGTATCCAGTTTGTTTTCCAGCACTTCGCCGGTCTTGGCGTCGAGCTTCACGTCCCACTTCTTGCCGGTGGTGTCGGTCAGTTCAACTTCGTAGACCAGGCGACCGGCCTTGTCCTCAAGCTCGGTGTCGTTGATCACGGCGCCAGGGTGTTTGGCCAGGGCGTCTTTGTTGAGTTGTTCAAAAGGCTTCACCGCGCCGGATTGCAACAGGCTTGGAATCTGGTCAGGGCGAACGTCGGCTTGAGCCAGGCCGGCGGTCAGGGTCAAGGCGGTGGCGGCGAACAAAGCGGTCAGGGTTTTCATCGTGTGGGTCCTTTTGGGGTGAGCTGTTTAAGTGGCCTCAGGTTAGTCAGCGCAACTTAACTCACCCTTAATTATTTCAAGCAGTTGCGCAGTTTGTTCAATTCGTCGGGCGCGGCGGGTTTCATGCCGGGGGCTGTGGCAACCGCACCTGCTGCTGGTGTTCGCGGGCACTGCGTTTTATCGCGATGCCTACCGCACGGCCTCCAAGGACAGGTCTGCGTGCAACAACGGGGCGAGATCGAACACGGCAGGCTCGGCATATAGCACCGATACCTCACCCTGGCTCGCAAGAATGGCGTGGGGCTGACGCGAAGGGATAAACAGACGATGGGCCCTGGTGACCTGGCCGTCGGGGTTGACCGTGATCGGCGAGCCGTTGGAGCACATCACCTGATGCGCATAGTACGCATGGGGCGCGGTACGCCCCAGCTCGCCGATGATCAGGCCGTAGTCACGCCCCAACCACAGGCGGCCTGACCAATGGGCCTTCACTCAATACTTATAGTCGTTCAGCAAGTCCTGCACGCTGGACGACGGCCAGCGCTTGTAGAACTTCAGCAGTTCGGCCGCGCGGTTGGTGAAGATGCCGTCCACGCCAGCCTTCATCACCTTGTCGAAGTCCACCGGCTCGTCGACGGTGTAGACGTGCACCAGCAGGCCTTTGTCGTGGGTCAGCTTGTTCATTTCAGGCTTGACCAGGTTCGAATAACTTTGATCGCCATGGGCGGTCAGCTCAGCCGACGGGCCAGTACCGATGGCGCCGAGGCTCTTGGCTTCGTCGACCCACTTTTCGAACTCGGCGGCGTCTTTCGGCTCTTGCTTGGCATAGTAGGCGGCCTTGGTGGTTTCGCCGGACTCGGCGAACGTCTGCTTGGATTTTGGCTCGATGCTGCCTTCACCGACCCACAACAGCAGGATTTTCGGGGTGTTCGGCATCTCTTTTTGCAGCTCGACCAGGCTCGACTTCTCGAAGGTTTGCAGCACCACGCGGCCCTTGCCCTGGCCGACACCGGTGTTGCTCTTGCCCAGCTTGGAGCCGGCGGAACTCAACCAGCCTTTATCCAGCAGCTTGTTTTTCAGGTCGGCCTCGATGCCCGGGAATTGCTTGGGCTCCTTGGTCTCGATGTACAGGCCGGGTTTGTGCTGTGGGTTGCCTTCGGCGATCTTGATGATGTCGTCCAGGCTCTGGATTTTCAGGCCGACGAAACCCGGGCGGGCGCGGTCCGGGTAAGCGGCGTTGAACCAGCTGCCGGCGTCGAGGCTTTGCAGTTCTTTCCAGGTGAATTCGTTGGCCGGTGCGTCTTTGCGCTCGGGGAACTTGGTGGCCACGTCGGTGGTGCGCTGCAGGTTGTTGTCGTGCAGGGCGAACAGCACGCCGTCCTTGCTGCGTTGCAGGTCCATTTCCAGGTAGTCGGCACCCAGGTCGCGTGCAACTTTGTAGGCGGCGGCGGTGGATTCGGGAGCGTCGTACGAGGCGCCACGGTGAGCGATGACGGCGGGATACGGAATGCCTTCGTTTGTCGCCAATTCAGCCGGGCTGATCGGATCGGCAGCCTGGGCCTGGCCGAGGCCAAGCGTCAGGGCGAGCAGCAGGGCGCTCTTGGTGAACGTGACAGGCATATGCGAAGTCCTTTCGTGGAGGTAGCTTTGAGAAGGCCTCCTTTTTAACAATTGATTGCGAACGGCGCCATCACCAAACCGACATTAACGTGCGCATGCGCCAATTTTCTGGGTTTTTTTGCGGTGCATTGCAGTACTCTTGCCCGAAGCTTCCCCGCCAGAGGGCGGCAATTTCTGCCACGCGTGTAAACCATCTTTCCAGTCCATGTGGGACTTTTCAGTGAGGTTTACCATGCGCATCACTTCCGAGCTTATCTGCCAGGCTGCCGACAGACTCCACGGTTTTGTCGGACTGAACCGCAAGACCGGGCAGTACATCGTGCGTTTCAGCGAAGACTCCTTCGGCATGGATGTGGCCGATGACGGCATCATCCCCACCGCCGAATTTGTCTGGCTGCCCGCCGAGGATGACACCATGACGTTGTCCCGCGAGCGCATCCAATTGCTGCTGGACCAGAACATCGACGACCGCATCAACATCAGTGAGCCGCTGCGGGTGTACATGCGCCGGGTCGAGATCCCGCAGATTGCTGCGTTGCGCAGTCTGGTCAGCTAGCTACCTGTTTGCGAGGTTATAGAGAGCCAAATGTGGCAGCGGGCAAGCCCGCTCCCACAGGGGGTCAGCATTTCAGTTCTGGAACGCATAGTCCCGTTCGACTTTGCACACCCGTGTCTGAAACGCCGAGTACCAAAGGGCCCGTCCTTGCTCACGCACGGCACTGTGCTCGGCTTGCCGCTTCCACGCCAGGATCGCCGCCTCGCTTTGCCAGTACGACACGGTGATCCCCAGGCCATCCTCCCGCGCCGATTCCACCCCGAGAAACCCCGGTTGCCCACGCGCCAGTTCCAGCATGCGCGTGGCGGCCGCGCCGTAGCCGTGATCGCCCTCGGTGCGCAGCGAGCTGAAAATCACCGCGTAGTAGGGCGGGGTGGGTGTGGCGGCGATCATGCGGACACCTCCCGGCAGGCGTTGAGCAAGGCCATCGCCAGCGGCGGCGTGATGCCGTTGAGGGCGGCGCGTTCGGGTTGGAACAAGGTGGCGACGAAAAACGGGTGATCGAGCAACTCCACCGCGCGCAGATCGCCCGCCGAGTCGTGGCCGCAGGCAATCAAGTCGCCTTCGAGCAGGGCATCGAGAAACTCGCGATTGACCCCGTAGCGGCAGCGATAGCCCTCTTCAAGGTCCAGCGTGCCGTAGGCCTCGGCGATGCGGGTGTAGGGCGCCAGACGCACGCGGTCGGTGGCTTCCACCAGGGCGCAGCTCAGCGGCGCGATCACCGCGCGTTTGGCCTCGGGGTTCAGTTCGCCATGTTGCGCATCCGCCCAGCCCAATACGTTGCGGGCATATTCCAGCACTGCGTGCTGAAAACCGCCGCAGGTGCCGAGGAACGGTCGCCGCTGCTCGCGGGCAAAACGGATGGCTTGCAGGGCGCCGTCGGTGTCGCGATAGGGGCTGGCGGGCACGCACCAAAAACCGTCAAAGCCGTGCAGCGATGGCAAGTTGTCGGTGTCGAGCCATTGCAGGTGAACGGTCAGGCCAAGCCTGTCGGCTGCCTGTTGCAGGGCCACGGGAATGGCTTGGTGCGCGGTGACAGCGGGGTGGTGCTCGCCGATCAGGGCGAGGTGCAGCGTAGAGGCGTTCATCCTGTGCATCCCATGGCTTGTGGTGTCCTGGGGCGCACTATAAATTGGCGTTCACGCAATCAATATTGGCGTTTACCCATATGTTCAATGCGTCAACGCACTATCAGATTGACTACCCCGACCTGTCGCTGATCCTCGCCCTGGTGCGCGGTGGCTCCCTCGCGAGGGCGGCGGCGTTGTTGCGGGTGGACGTGTCCACGGTGTTTCGCGCAGTGCGGCGCCTGGAGGCGGCATTGGGCCAGACGCTGTTTGAAAAAAGCCGCGCCGGCTACTTGCCCACGGGCTTGGCGCGGGACCTGGCGCAACAGGCCGAACGTGCCGAACAAGCGCTGGAGGCGGCGCGCATTGGCGTGGAGCAGGGCGGTGAAGTGATCAGCGGCACGGTGCGCCTGACCTGTACCGACTCGGTGTTGCAAGGGTTGCTGCTGCCCGCCTTGGCGCAATTCATGCCGGATTACCCGGCGCTGACCCTGGAGCTGAGTACGTCCAACGACTTCGCCAACCTCAGCCGCCGCGATGCGGACATCGCCCTACGCTTGACCAAGACGCCGCCGGAGTACCTTGTAGGACGCTGCCTCGGCAACGTCGCCTACCAGGTGTGTGCGAGCCCGGGTTTTGCGCGTGAGCATGCCGGGCGCGAGTTGGCCGAACTGGCCTGGATCGCCCCGGATGATTTCATGCCGGACCATCCGACGGTGGCCTGGCGTCGCGAGCACCTGCCGGGTGTACGCCTTGGTTATCGCTGCAACAGCATGCTGTCGGTCACCGAACTGGTGCGTGCCGGGCTGGGTGTGGCGGCGTTGCCGGACTTTCTCCTGGATGAAGGCTTGCAACCGATGGGGCCGACGTTGACAGGGTATGGCACGGCGCTGTGGTTGCTCACCCGTCCTGACTGCCGGGCGTTGCGCTCGGTGGTGGCGTTGTTTGATGAATTGGGGCGGCACATCCGGATGAAACCCTAGACCCAAATCAAAAATGCGGGGGGACAATCCCCCCTCCCATATGGGATTACGGGTGTTCTTGGGGTTTTCTTACAAAGTGCTCGTGCAGTTCACACGTCAGGCTTTCGACATGTTCCGTTAGTTGCTTGGTCATTTCCGTCAGCCGGGTGTTCTGTTCGAGTAATTCCAGCAACTGTTTGGTGGTCTGCGCGGCCTGGGCCTGGCGTTCGGTATTGGCAACGGCGAGGGCTTCACGGTGCTGCGCATCGGCGTCGGACTGGGCTTTGTCCCGCGCTGCCTGGCGTGTCTGCGCCAGCAGGATCAGCGGCGCGGCGTAGGCCGCTTGCAGGCTGAAGGCGAGGTTGAGCAGGATGAACGGGTAGGCGTCGAAGTGCGTCACGCCGGTCATGTTCAATACCATCCACACCACCACGATCACCGTCTGCGCACCGAGGAAGGTCGGCGTGCCGAAGAATCGGGCGAAGGCTTCGGCCTTGAGGGCAAAGGTGTCATTGCCAAACGTCGGTGCCAGGTGGGCGTGGGGGCGGTGGAAACGCAGGTGATCGACGGGGGCGGCTTCAGGTTTGCTTGGGGTCATGATGGGCTCGGATCTTCAACTGAGAGACAGTGAAGCACTATAGACCGAGCCCCCGACGCTACGTATGAAGATCGGGTCAGTTGCCGCCACGCTCGTTGGCGAATGCACTGACTGCCTGCACGGCCTCGCTGGTGCCTTCACGAATCTGCAGGATCACCGTGCCGGCGCGGTTGGCCAGGTCGACACCCTGGGCCGCGCGGTCGCGGGTGCCGTCCATGCTGTGGATGGCCTGGCGGGTTTCGTCCTGGATCATCGCGATCATGCTGGAGATCTCCGCGGTGGAGCCGCTGGTACGCGCTGCCAGTTGCCGCACTTCATCGGCCACCACGGCAAAACCACGGCCTTGTTCACCCGCGCGCGCCGCTTCGATGGCCGCGTTGAGGGCCAGCAGGTTGGTCTGGTCGGCGATGCCACGAATGGTGTTGACGATGGCGGTGATCTGCTGCGAACGCTCGCCAAGCTTGGCGATCAGTTGTGAGGAGCCGTCAATGTCGGCGGCAATGTCGCGCATGCCGCTGGCCGTTTGCTGGATCACTTCGGCACCTTTTTCGGCGATGTCCCGGGTGCTCAGGGAGATGTGGTACGCCTGGGCTGCGCTGGCCGCATCGGCGCTGTGCTGCTGCACCATGGCGGTGACGTCGGAGGCGAACTTGACCACTTTGCACAGGCGTCCGCCGGCGTCATACACCGGGTTGTAGTTGGCTTCCAGCCACACGGTGCGGCCGTTTTTATCCACGCGCTCGAACTGGCCGCTGAACATTTCGCCCTGGTTCAGACGGCGCCAGAACTCGCTGTAGGCCGCGCTGTTGGCCAACTCCGGGGTGCAGAACAGGCGGTGATGCTGGCCCTGGACCTGTGTGAGGCTGTAGCCCATGCGTTGTAGGAAATTCGTATTGGCGGTGAGGATGATCCCGTCGAGGTTGAACTCGATCACCGCCATCGCCCGGCCGATGGCGTCCAACTTGGCGTTGGCTTCGCTCTCGGCTTGCAGGCGTGGGGTCACGTCCATGGCGTACTTCACCACCTTGACCACGCGGCCGGCGTCGTCGCGTACCGGGTTGTAGCTGGCTTCCAGCCACACTGAATGGCCGTCGCCTGCCACCCGTTCGAAGGTGCCGGACTGGAATTGGCCGTTGCGCAGGTTCGTCCACAACTGGTTGTACTCGGCGCTACGCGCAAATGCGGGGGTACAGAACAGCTTGTGGGGCTGGCCGACGATCTGTTCGGCGCGGTAGTTCATGGTCTTGAGGAAGTTGTCGTTGGCCCGCAGCACGTTGCCTTGCAGGTCGAATTCGATCACCGCCATGGAGCGCTCGAGGGCGTCCAGCAGGCTGGCCTGTTGGGCCACGGTATGTTGCAGGGCGCTGATGGTTTTTTTGTGGGCGTTAAATAGCATGTTCGGATGCTCGGGCAAGCAAGCGTAGGGGGTATCCATGTGAGGTCGCCTGCCCCGTAAGGCGCTGGGCTCTACGGTTGACGTGCTCATTGTCAGCTTCCTGGTGCTGACAGCGGGGGTGGAACAACGGGGTCAGAGTCGCGCAGCGGGAAGAAAGTTCGGCGATGTGCCACTACTTTTTACCGGCGGCGCCCAATGAAGGCATTATGCTATCGCTGCAAGTGCTGGGCAGGAAATTCAGACGAGGTGTCGTACGACAACTTCAGGCGGAATGAGCCACGCAATAGTTGCTGACGTTGACCCGGTTGCGCCCGGTGGCCTTGGCGGCGTACAGCGCCCGATCCGCGGCGTTGAGCCACATCGCGGCATCGCTGAAACCGGGTTGGAAGTCGGCCAGGCCGATACTCAGGCTGACGCGTAGCTCCGGGATCTGCGGGTTACGGTAGTTGCTGAAGGTCTCGCGCATGCGTTCCATCAACTGCGCGGCTTCTTCCAGGGGCATTTTCGGAAGAATCACACAGAATTCATCGCCACCATAGCGTCCGGCCAGGTCGTTTTCCCGCAGGTTGCGCCGCAACTCCAGGCTCAGTTGGCGCAGCACCGCGTCACCGACGATATGGCCGTGGGTGTCGTTGATCTGTTTGAAGTGGTCAATGTCGATCAGCGTGATGGTGGCGTGGCTTTGTTGTTGCCGGCACTTATGGAATTTGATGTGCAGCAGGTCTTTCCACGAACCGTGATTAAGCAAGCCCGTGAGGCTGTCGATACGGCTGAGGGCGCTGAGGGCGCGCTTGTGCTCGGACAGTTTTATCGCCAATTGGTAACACACCATGCCGATGGCCATGGGGTAGAGGGTCAGCATCGGCAGGCAGGCGTAGACCTCAAGCACGCTGACATCCGCGTCGAAGCGCATGCCGAACAGCAACCACCCGGCTCCGATACCCGCTGCCTGGGCCAACAGGCCGCGCAGGAACATCTGTTTGCCGCCCGCTGCGACGTTATTCATGGCCATCATGGACAGGATGGTCACGACCGTCAGCGGCGAGAACTCAATGGCTGCCGCCCAGAACCCGCCGAAAAACGAGTCGTAGATCAGGTTGCGTTTTTCGGCCTGATAGGGGAATTGGGCGCGCGTCGAGAGTTGATACGCCACATGCGGCCAGCCAAGGCCATTGAACAGCAGGAACGCCCAGACCCAACCGGGCATCGAGAGCGGGTAGAGGGCGGCGGCCACACTGATGCCGCCGATGCCCAGGCCGATGATCCTTGGCTTGTAGATACGCCTGGCAAATGAGAGCCCTTTGCCTTGTCGGTTTTCCATAAATTCTGAGTCAGCTCTTTTTGCAGGTACGGCAGCGTGTTCGTGGGGTAACCGTTTATCGGATAAGGCTGTGAATATTGTCAGTTATTTGCGCACGAATAATCAGTGGCCTTACAGGCCATTTGTGCAAAACAGAGGGCGAATGCGTCAAAAACGACCTGCAATGTCGTTCAAGCAACAGCGTCTACCGAGGGTGGACTTCGTAGCCGGCCAGGAACAGGTCGATGGCAGACTCGATCACGCTGGCCTGGTTGGCGGCATCCAGGGTCGGTTGGCCAAGGGTGATTTGCGGCCAGAACGCGAACGCCTTGAGCAGGCTTTGGATCTGGTGGGCGGCGAATGCCGGATCGCTGCAACTGAGGCGGCCGTCTTCCTGGGCGGCGCGGACCCACTGGGTAAAACCTTCTTCGCGCTGGCTCAGGCGGGTCACCATGTCTTGGGCACGTTCCGGCGAGTGAATGGTGGCGGCGATAGCAACCCGGGCCAGGTCGAGGAAGTTGGCATCCGCCATCATCTTCATCTTGGCCTCCAGCAAACCGCGCAGTTGCTCGCGCAGCGGTCGGTCGCTGGTGTAGCTCACATCCAGTTGCGCGACGCTGCTGGCCCACAATTGGTGAAGGATTTCGGCGAACAATTCCTCCTTGCTCGGGAAGTGGTTGTACACGGTGCGCTTGGAAACACCGGCGGTGGCGGCGATCTTGTCCATGCTGGTGACCTCGAAACCGTTGGCGCGAAACTCGGCGATGGCCGCAGCCACGATGGCTTCGCGTTTACGGTCGGTGAGGCGTTGAGGGGCAGTCATGGGGGGCATTCGGCTCGGCAGGGGAAATTACACTCGGTAGTTTACTTGCTCCGGATTTTGTTGCAATCTTGAAACTACACTGTGCAGTGTAATTCTTCAGCGCTCTGTAGGAGTCACCTGGTAATGGCCATCCTCTCATCCCGTGTCGACCCTTTGCCTGAGGGGCTCAAACCTGCCGAGCAGGAACAGGGCCCCTTCAGTAACGACGCTCCCGTACAACACGGCGGCTTTGGCAAAACCTTGCGGATTTTCTGGAACATGCTGTTCAACAAGCCACGCAGCACGCGGCCGGTGGGGACGATCCCAGTGCAACCGCTGACCCGTGACCAGTTGCTGGCAGCGCCCGATCACAGTGTGTTTCGCCTTGGGCATTCCACGGTCTTGCTGAAAATGCGCGGTAAGTTCTGGGTGACCGACCCGGTCTTCGCTGAGCGCGCTTCGCCGTTCAGTTGGGCTGGCCCCAAGCGTTTCCACCAGCCCCCCATCAGCCTCGATGAACTGCCTGCGCTAGAGGCGGTGATTCTTTCCCACAACCATTACGACCATCTTGACTACAAGGCGGTCGTGGAATTGGCCGACAAGACTCGCTATTTTCTCGCACCGCTGGGCGTGGGCGACATTCTCGTCAAGTGGGGCGTTGAACCCGGCAAAGTACGGCAACTGGATTGGTGGCAGGGCACCGAGGTGGATGGCATCCGGTTTGTCGCCACACCTGCGCAGCATTTTTCCGGGCGCGGCTTGTTCGACAGCAACCAGACCCTGTGGTGTTCCTGGGTGATGATCGACGGCGCGCGGCGGATCTTCTTCAGCGGTGACACCGGCTATTTCGATGGCTTCAAACGCATTGGCGAGCAGTACGGTCCGTTTGATCTGACGCTGATGGAAACCGGTGCCTACAACGTCGACTGGCCCCACGTGCACATGCAGCCAGAGCAAACCGTGCAAGCACACATCGACCTCAAGGGGCGTTGGCTGCTGCCGATTCACAACGGCACCTTCGACCTGGCGTTCCATGCCTGGCACGAACCGTTCGACCGCATCATGGCCTTGGCGTGGGAGCGCAATGTGTCGATCACCACGCCGGCGATGGGCCAGGCGTTCAGCCTGAACCAACCTGAGCGCGGGCAGGCGTGGTGGCTGGAGGTGGAAACCCAGGGCGCCGAAGAAAGCCTGGCAAGCTGAAGCTGGCGGCGTCGGAAAAAGGAGTTTTCAAGGTGTTTCCGGGCTGCGACAGAGGCCGGATGAGGGTGCGATGATTCCCGGAAAATTAATTTCTGGGGGACGTTTTGATGGATGAAAAGTGTAGGAAAATTTGTGCAGTACGCGTGCCGTGCCTGCCGGTGCAAGTGCTGCCCACGTTTGTCGAGCCTGCACCTGCTGGCCACGTTCCTGAGGCAGCGGGCCGGCGCGGTATTGCGTTTAGCGTCGAACCCCTGGCCGGCATGCCGCATGAGGTGAGTATCCCGATCCCTGGATATGACGCACCGGCGATTCCCTTTAAAACCGTGCGTGATCCCTCGCTGTCATTGATCGCCCTGAGTGGTATCGACCCCTCTGGACCAGTCATGGTGGAGGTGCCTCTGGTGCAGAACAACACCACATTCACTGCGACCCCGGCTCTGGCAGGCCGACGCGTGGGGGTTGCCGAGCGATTTGATGATCAGACACCGATCGAGCACCACGCCTCTTTTCTCCGCGCGCTGGAGATACTGCGGCGGGCTGGCGCGCACTTGGTGCTGGTGCCTGCCCGCGCGGCCAAGGGCGATCTGCACTTCACCTTGCAGAGCCTTAATGAAGTCGATGAGCTTGTCAGCGAATATCGCTTGGATGCGGTGGTGTCCGACAGCCGCACTGGAGCGTTTCACAGCGCTTGCTGGAACGGTTACCCAGCGCTCAACGAGCCGCTTGAGGACGGGGCGACACTGTGGTTCTACGGTGCGCGCTGGTCGAAGGCGATGTTGGCGGCGCTGGTGCAGGGCTATCGCAGCGTGCGTGCGTTGACTCCGGTTTAGGCCAGGCTACCCAATGCGTTGAACAATCCCACGGTATGAACGACTGGCCTCGCGCAGCCTGGATGGAGGGGCGTTTTTAGAATGGTGTGCGGATCAACATAGGTCCTTCGTCAATTCTTACCCCTTCCTGGAGGTGTTGCATGTTTGGTATTGGTCTTGGTGTGGGCGCGGTAATTAGCCAGGCGTCAAGAATGATGGGGGTGAAACCCGCGGGCGATCTACGCAAACCGGTACCGCCTGGCACTGAGTATGTCGGTGTTCGCGAACTCGGCGAGCAAATGGCACGGCCGGGTGGGTTCACCTCGGAAGATCTGGTCACCTATTTGCAAGCGCGCATTCGTAAGCTCGACCCCGCGTTAAGCACCATCATCGAACTCAATCCACAGGCGTTGGAGATTGCACGCGAGCTGGACCGCGAGCGCGTGTCAGGCAAGATCAGGGGGCCGCTGCATGGTATTCCGGTGCTGCTCAAGGACACGATCGAGACAGGCGATACCCAGCAAACCAGCGCCGGCGCGTTTGGATTGACGGGGACGGCGGCGCGCAAAGATGGATTTATTGTCGAGCGCCTGCGTGAGCAGGGCGCGGTGATCCTGGGCAAGACCAACCTGACGGAGCTCGCGGGTTTTCGCGGCGGCCCCGACGGTTGGAGCAGTCGGGGCGGGCAAACGCGCAACCCTTACCATGCGGATGCACCGGTCGGTGGTTCAAGTTCGGGATCGGCCGCCGCTGTTGCCGCCGGGTTGGCGCCGCTGGCCGTGGGCACCGAAACCAGCGGTTCGATCATTGTGCCGGCGGCGCTCAACGGCGTGGTCGGTTTCAAGCCCAGCGTGGGCGTGTTGAGCCGCAGCGGCATCATTCCAGCCAGCCACCGGCAGGACACACCGGGGCCGATGGCGCGCTCGGTGTTTGATGCTGCGCTCATGCTTAATGCAATGTCTGGCAGCGACCCTGACGACAGCGCGAACATTGATGCGCCCAAGGGCATCGACTACACCGCCTTGCTCAAACCCGGAGCGTTGCACGGCAAGCGTATTGGTTACCCAGCGACCTTTTGCGCGAAGGGCGAAAGCCTGTCGGTGGACAATAGCCCTCAGTTTGCCCAGGCGCTTGAGGTGCTTCGGGCGCATGGGGCAACTGTGGTGCCGGTGAATATGCGACTGGCCGACGCCTCGCGTTATGGCGAATTGTTGTTTGCCGATGTGAAGGACGAGTTGAATGACTACCTGGCCAAGCGACAGGGACTGCCGGTCAAGTCGGTGCCGCAACTGATTGCGTTCAACGATGCGCGTGATGGAACCGCCACCGAGCACCAGCCGGTACTCAAGCAAATCGAGGCATCCACCCTCACGCCTGAGGAACGCGAACCCCTATGGGATGCCCTGATCCAGGAGTTTCGTGGCACCTTGGATGAGCTGATTGACGAGCAAAACCTTGATGCGGTGGTCTCGGACTTCGAGACCAACAGCTACTTTGCGGTCGCCGCAGCTGGTTACCCTGGTGTCTCGGTGCCTTCCGGGAAAAATGACGACGGTGAACCGACCAGCGCGTATTTCTTTGGTGCCCGCTGGAGCGAACCGACATTGCTGGCGGTGGCCCATGGGTATGAGCAGGCTGCGAAAGTGGGGATCAAGCCGGTTCTTTAACGTCAACGCATTAGACTTCATCCTGCGCCGCCTACGCTGTCCAGTGATCCGGCTGGACACTACGCACCATTCGGTTGAGGGGCTGGTGAGTCAAGAGAGGCCGCTGTTGAACCCATCAGCCGCGAGATGATACCTGGCTCGGCGGGTTCGGCCGGAGCAGGGGTAGACCTGCGTGCACTCATTCCCCACCCCGGCGCGAATCCTGGGAAAAACACCAGCCCCTCCGCCTCCAGCCGAAACGCCAGGGTCAACCGGGTTTCATCTTCCACGTCGGCGTGGCTTTCAAAGCGTTGCACCGCTTCCACTGCGACACCCGCCTGGCTGGCCAGGTCTTCGCGGCTCCAGCCCAGCATCGCGCGGGCCTGGACGCTGTGCTTGGCGGTGAATTGGTGCAGGACGATCTGTTGTTCTACGAAAGAGCTCATTGCCAGAGAGGACATGGGGTTTCTCCAGGATTCGACGGGGGAGGGCAAACTATACTGTGTTTTTGTACAGTTGTTTTGACCGCTCATCAACTGGATTTTTTTCGAGGGCTCGCGACCAGCCCTTACTCCACCCCCGGCGCCTCCCGAATAATCAAGTGATCCAGGTTCTCGATATTCGCGCTGAACACCCCGAACGTCTGCTCGGGGTGTTTCTTGCTTGGTACTTGTTTCAGCTCGGGCGTCACCCCGTAAAAGAAACAGTACAGCGCCTGCTTACTGTCCACCGCCGCCTTGATCTGCTCCAGGAACGC
This sequence comes from Pseudomonas sp. RP-B7, assembly GCF_059803535.1. Taxonomy (NCBI): domain Bacteria; kingdom Pseudomonadati; phylum Pseudomonadota; class Gammaproteobacteria; order Pseudomonadales; family Pseudomonadaceae; genus Pseudomonas; species Pseudomonas sp. RP-B7. Next base: position 35,054 of record NZ_JAPFHC010000005.1, on the reverse strand, counting down.
CTTGCGCTTGCGGTAGTTCTCGATCAGCTTTTTGCTCAGGTAGACGTTGACAGAGTAAGGCTTCTTGTCGAGCCACACCTTCTTTTCGAAGTCGATGCGAAAGCTGCTGGTGTAGTCCTTGATCGCCTTGATCCTGCCCCAGTAGATCAGGCCCTTGTTGTCTTGCAGGTACTCGATCTTCTTGAAAAACGCCCAGTACGTCGCAGTATGCTCGCCGATCTTCAGTGGCATGCTTTTGAGCTTGTGCTTGTCGTCGATGTTCGACACATAGCACTCCACCGGGTGGGCGAACACACTGGTTTTGTCTGGGGGGGTGTCAGTGGCGACGTGGGAGGTGCTGCTGCGGATTGAAGGTGTTTTCGTTGGGTCTTGTGGGGCGTTTGCTTCGGTGTCGACCACAGTGGCTTTGCGTTGGTATTGGCGGCGGGTGAGCACAAACTCCGATGGGAAATTGTCCTCGCGCTCGTCGTCACTTTCACCGGATGCGGCCTTGTGCGTGCTGGCATAACGGCAGCCGTCGATATGCCGGGTGCCGGCCTTGTTCTTGAAGTGCGGCGTGCGTTGGTAGTTGACGTTTTTTGCGTTGAAGGTGCTCAGCGTGTTGCCCGCATCGAATGCTGCACGGCATTCATCGTTGGGGCAGAAGAAACGATCCTTGTCGGAATCGAAGTCGCTGGTTTCGTCGAAATTCAGGTCTCGTACGTCGTAGATCGACAGCTTTTCATCGAGACTCAGGCTGTAGGCCGTGTCGAATTTCATGGGGCTCGGGTCCGTGAGATAGTTCGCTATTAATAGCGGGATTTGCCTCAAATATCAGCAACAAAAGCAATCCATATACCTTTGGCGAGGCTACGATGGGGCCGCCATGATTCACTCGTAACGCCGGCCAAGGCGCTTGCGAATATCTACGTTCGACCGCGTGCCTGGCTTGCGGGTAGAGGATTGGGTTTAAGCTGCGCAGCAGAGCAGCGTCAGCGTTCACGGTTTTCAGACTCGCACCGATCAAATGTGGGACCTGTCTCACCCCTGTGAGGCTGCGAAGGGATCGGCTCAGTTTTTTTTGCCGACCCCACTCACTGGTATCACCGCTGCAACCGGGCCCGCTTGTTCTTCTTCCCATGAAAATGCCGAAAATGCGCATCCTGCGCCGCCGCCAGCAACTCCCGATCCCCGCGCGTGTCACCCCAGGCCCGCAGACGATAATCCCCCAGGTCCCCATACACCGCTTCAAGCCGCAGCACCTTGTTCTCACAGCGGCAATTGTTGCCGGTCAGCTTGCCGGTCAGCACCCCGTCGACCACTTCAAGCTCGGTGCCGATCAACTTGATCCCCAGGCGATCGGCAAACGGCTGCAACACCAGCGCCGGCGACGCCGAGCACAGGGTCACCACCGCTCCGGACTTCAACTCATCGGCCACCGACTGCAGGCCGCTCGGGCGCATCAACCTGGTCCAATACGCCTGGCAATACGCTTGCGCCTGCTGCTGCACCCAAGCTTTCTCCACCCCGGTCATGAAGGTGCGGATCAACTGCGCCTTCAACTCATCCCGGCTGGTCAGCCGCAACAAAAACCGCAGCCCAGGCACCGCGAGCTTCACCATCCGCCGGCAGAACTCAGCCTTGCCAAAGGCAAACTTGAGGAACGGCACAAAACTGTCGTGGTGGGTCAGGGTGCCGTCGAAGTCAAACACGGAAAGTACTTTGGCATCGGCGGGGCCGGCTTCGAGCATGTCTGGGGTCACGGGGTGGCCTCGGTCGTATCTACTGAATATTGGAATGCACCAGCTGTGACAACCGCAGTTTGCTCGCGTATCAATCTATCGATTTTCGCGTAAATCGCTGCGGTAAAAGCCTCCCGGTCGCTGGACCGGTGACAACGCTGATGGCAATTGGGGCACAAGGCTACAGCATTGGTGATGTGATCCGAACCCTTCCGGGCGAGGTGCTGGGTGCGATGTGCTTCAAGAAATGGCAAATCACCAGGCATAAAAAAGCCCCGAGCGAGTCAGGGCTTCTTGATATTGCTTGGCGCGGGAATCAATCCCAGCTCAATGCACCACCAGTCTGATACTCGATCACACGGGTCTCAAAGAAGTTCTTCTCTTTCTTCAAGTCCATGATCTCGCTCATCCACGGGAACGGGTTGGTGGTGCCTGGGTATTCTTCCTTCAAGCCGATCTGCGACAGACGACGGTTGGCGATGAACTTGAGGTAGTCCTCCATCATCGCGGCGTTCATGCCCAACACACCGCGGGGCATGGTGTCGCGGGCGTATTCGATCTCCAGTTGGGTCCCTTGCAGGATCATCTGGGTCGCTTCTTCCTTCATCTCGGCATCCCACAGGTGTGGGTTTTCGATTTTGATCTGGTTGATCACGTCGATGCCGAAGTTCAGGTGCATCGACTCGTCACGCAGGATGTACTGGAACTGCTCGGCCACGCCGGTCATTTTGTTGCGGCGGCCCATGGACAGGATCTGGGTGAAGCCGCAGTAGAAGAAGATGCCTTCCAGCACGCAGTAGTACGCGACCAGGTTGCGCAGCAGTTCCTTGTCGGTGTCGACGGTGCCGGTTTCGAACTTCGGATCGGAGATCGAACGGGTGTACTTCAGGCCCCAGGCGGCTTTCTTCGCGACCGATGGAATCTCGTGGTACATGTTGAAGATCTCGCCTTCATCCATGGCCAGCGATTCGATGCAGTACTGGTAGGCGTGGGTGTGGATCGCCTCTTCGAAGGCCTGGCGCAGGATGTACTGGCGGCACTCCGGGTTGGTGATCAGGCGGTACACGGCCAGCACCAGGTTGTTGGCGACCAGGGAGTCGGCGGTGGAGAAGAAGCCCAGGTTGCGCATGACGATGCGACGCTCGTCGTCGGTCAGGCCTTCGGGGTTTTTCCACAGCGCGATGTCGGCGGTCATGTTGACCTCTTGCGGCATCCAATGGTTGGCGCAGCCGTCGAGGTATTTCTGCCAGGCCCAGTCGTACTTGAAGGGCACGAGTTGGTTGAGGTCGGCGCGGCAGTTGATCATGCGCTTTTCGTCAACGGCGACGCGGGCGGAGGCGCCTTCGAGTTCGGCGAGGCCTTCGGCGATGTCGAGTTTGTCCAGCGCAGCTTTGGCGCGCACGATGGCAGCGGAGTCGTTGGCGGTGACGGCGCGGGCTTCCACGGCAGCGGCAGCGCCGGCACCGTCGAGGCGGTCCATGTTGGCTTCGGTGGCGTGGCCGGCGTTGGCACCTTTGGTGGCTACTTCGCCTTCTTCTTCTTTGTCGAATTCGTCCCAGCTCAGCATGACGTGTCGTCTCCTGCGTGAGGGCTCAAAGGTGCCCGTGTGAAACCGGATGGTTGGGTGTTCACACGGCCCAGAGGCCGCGGTGGATCTTAAGGAATCGTTTGTTGCAACAGCTCGCGCAGGCATTAAACGGAATCAGGGTTACGGGTGGTCTGCTCGAGGCTTGAGGGGCGGAGCGCAGGTGTTTGCTCCAGCGGGGCCTCAGGTCTGGCTCTTCATCCCAGTGTAAAGGGATATTGCAGGCCCGATTTACCCGCGCATTATAGGGAAAAAATCGGCTTTGTGTTGTGGCGGATGGTCACGGATCGCAGACAAAAAGCCTGCTTTTCAAGCCAAGGCACGGGTTTGCTGGGGTTGGCTGGAGGGACGAGCGGCAGGTTTTTTTTCGAGGGGGCGCAGCGCGGGGAGGAGGGGGAGGTTTTTTGGCCGCAAGAACGATTTCTTGCGGCGAGTACGATCAGGTTCAACTTGCACTAACGAAGTTGTTATCCGTTAGAGCAGCCATTGCCCATTACATGGTAATTAAGAATATGGCGCTGACCTTGTGAATCTTCATATTCCATCTTCACCGGTACAACTTCGCAGACTTCTGGAATCGCGCTCATGGACAGTACTTTGGCAACGTCCAGATGGGTGCTGTAAGTGTAGTCCTCGACAATCGGGGCATTGCGGTCAGCTACGTCAGTCGGGGCTTCGTCGGCCAGGGCGGCGGTGGCGCACAAGCTGCTGAGGGCCATAACTACTAGAGCTTTCATTTCTGTGTTTACCTTATTGAGGTCGAAGTGGGTCACGGGGCCTTTGTGAGGCCACGTGTGTAACTTAGGGTTGTTTGGTTCGGATTAACGTTGCCTTCGTGGGGGCTGTTGCGTTGTTAATCACAGTGCCTCTGTTGGCGGAAGTGATTCTAGGCTCGCGGGTTATATTCATATACCCGTGCTTTTGATAAACACTATTGGCGGTTTTTGTAACAATCCACGGGTAAAGCTTTTTTCATCAAGGCGCAAAACGCCACGGGCCGCGGGCCAGAGCCGCCAAAGCACATAGCAGGGTAAAATGTAGGGGCTTGTTACTACCATCGTCGAATGGTTCTATGGGGCAGCCCCGGCTAAAACAGGGCATACAAAAACAACTATTGTCACCGAGGTAAGAAAGATGAGTGCGGCTTCCCTGTACCCCGTTCGCCCCGAAGTAGCAGCCAACACGCTGACCGACGAGGCGACCTACAAGGCCATGTACCAGCAGTCGGTGGTCAACCCCGATGGTTTCTGGCGTGAGCAAGCCAAGCGCCTTGACTGGGTCAAGCCTTTCACCGCGGTGAAGCAGACCTCGTTCGACGATCACCATGTCGACATCAAGTGGTTTGCCGATGGCACCCTGAACGTTTCCTACAACTGCCTGGACCGTCACCTCGCCGAGCGTGGCGACCAGGCTGCGATCATCTGGGAGGGCGACGATCCTTCCGAAAGCCGCACCATCACCTATCGCGAGCTGCATGAAGAGGTCTGCAAGTTCGCCAACGCCCTGCGCGGCCAGGATGTGCATCGCGGCGACGTGGTGACTATCTATATGCCGATGATCCCCGAAGCCGTGGTCGCCATGCTGGCGTGTGCCCGTATCGGTGCGATCCACTCCGTGGTGTTTGGCGGTTTCTCGCCGGAAGCCCTGGCCGGTCGCATCATCGACTGTAAGTCGAAGGTGGTGATCACCGCCGACGAAGGTATCCGCGCCGGTAAGAAGATTCCGCTGAAGGCCAACGTCGACGACGCCCTGACCAACCCGGAAACCAGCAGCATCCAGAAAGTCATCGTGTGCAAGCGCACCAGTGGCAACATCAAGTGGAACCAGCATCGCGACATCTGGTACGAAGACCTGATGAAAGTGGCCGGCACCGTCTGCGCACCCAAAGAGATGGGCGCCGAAGAGGCCCTCTTCATCCTTTATACCTCCGGCTCCACCGGCAAGCCCAAGGGCGTGCAGCACACCACCGGCGGCTATCTGCTCTACGCGGCCCTGACCCACGAGCGCGTGTTCGACTACCGCCCGGGTGAAATCTACTGGTGCACCGCCGACGTCGGTTGGGTTACCGGCCACACCTATATCGTCTACGGCCCGCTGGCCAATGGCGCGACCACGCTGCTGTTCGAAGGCGTGCCCAACTACCCGGACATCACCCGCGTCGGCAAGATCGTCGACAAGCACAAGGTCAATATCCTCTACACCGCGCCGACCGCTATCCGCGCGATGATGGCGTCCGGCACTGCCGCTTGCGAGGGCGTGGATGGCAGCAGCCTGCGTCTGCTGGGGTCGGTGGGTGAGCCGATTAACCCTGAAGCGTGGGACTGGTACTACAAGAACGTCGGACAATCCCGTTGCCCGATCGTCGACACCTGGTGGCAAACCGAAACCGGCGCGACGTTGATGAGCCCGCTGCCGGGCGCCCATGCGCTCAAGCCGGGTTCAGCGGCGCGGCCGTTCTTTGGCGTGGTGCCGGCGTTGGTGGACAACCTGGGCAACATCATCGAAGGCGCTGCCGAAGGCAACCTGGTGATCCTCGATTCGTGGCCAGGCCAGGCGCGGACGCTGTACGGCGACCATGACCGGTTCGTCGACACCTACTTCAAGACCTTCCGTGGCATGTACTTCACCGGCGACGGCGCGCGTCGTGATGAAGACGGCTACTGGTGGATCACCGGGCGCGTGGATGACGTGTTGAACGTGTCTGGCCACCGCATGGGCACCGCCGAGATCGAAAGTGCCATGGTGGCCCACCCGAAAGTCGCCGAAGCGGCGGTGGTCGGTGTGCCGCATGACATCAAGGGCCAGGGCATCTATGTGTATGTCACCCTCAAGAATGGCGAAGAGCCGAACGAAGCGCTGCGCCTGGAATTGAAGAACTGGGTGCGTAAAGAGATCGGGCCGATTGCTTCGCCGGACGTGATCCAGTGGGCGCCGGGCTTGCCGAAGACGCGTTCGGGGAAAATCATGCGCCGCATTCTGCGCAAGATTGCCACGGCCGAGTACGACGGGCTGGGGGATATTTCCACCCTGGCGGACCCAGGCGTGGTGGCGCATTTGATTGAAACGCACAAGACCATGAACGTCGCGTAAGGCGGGTTGGTGGTACAGAGCCCTATTCGGTGTAAGCCGGATGGGGCTTTTTTGTGGGACCTTGCAAACTGTGGAGATCCCCGCTCCCACATTTGGATTGCATTTCATAGCGAGGGCGGTGGTGGTATGACGAGCCTGCATAACCATCAAGCCAATAAATATCGGTTTCTCTCGTAGGACGTTTCTGAATGTTACCGGCGGCCCTAAATGTGTAACCCCGCGCCCAAACATGAGGCAAAGCGCTACGCCTGCGCACCGAAAAGCCCCATTGCAGACACCCATCTCAATAAGATTAAACGCCAGACTTGCCGTGCCAGAAGGGTTTGCGAATAATAGGCCCGCAATTTGCAGTATCAATAGGTTTAATGTCTTTTGTCTCTGCATAAAATCCAGAGGCTGTCAATGTGCTGGAACCGCTTTCTCGGTGCTTCTGTAAATTGTTGTCGCATTGAGGAAATATCGGCTTCCGGCCTGTCGTTAGAATGCCGATCACTCGCTCGTCGTCTCCGGTGTGTAACTGGTGTAGGACGCAGCACCGCAATTCGGTTTCCCTTATGTCGCATCGTGGGCCATGGCTCATACTGCTGTTTTGCCCTATACCGATGGAGTCCCAAGATGAAGAAACTCGTGCTGTTGGGCGCCCTGGCGCTGTCCGTGCTGTCCATGCAGGCTTTCGCTGATGAGAAGCCTCTGAAAATTGGTATCGAAGCGGCCTACCCTCCGTTTGCCTCGAAGGCGCCGGATGGCAGCATCGTGGGTTTTGACTACGACATCGGCAACGCCCTGTGCGAAGAGATGAAGGTCAAGTGCACCTGGGTCGAGCAAGAGTTCGACGGCCTGATCCCGGCGCTCAAAGTACGCAAGATCGACGCGATCCTGTCGTCCATGTCCATCACCGAAGATCGCAAGAAGTCCGTGGACTTCACCAAACGCTACTACCTGAGCCCGGCGCGCCTGGTGATGAAGGACGGCGTAGCGGTCAGCGACAGCCTGGCTGAGCTCAAAGACAAGAAGATCGGCGTGCAGCGCGGTTCGATCCACGACCGTTTCGCCAAGGAAGTGCTGGCTCCCAAAGGCGCCACCATCGTTCCCTACAGCACCCAGAACGAAATCTACCTGGACGTGGCTGCCGGTCGTCTTGACGGTACCGTGGCCGACGCCACCCTGCTGGAAGACGGTTTCCTGAAGACCGACGCTGGCAAAGGCTACGCGTTCACCGGCCCATCCTTCACCGACGCCAAATACTTCGGCGACGGTATCGGCATCGCGGTCCGCAAAGGCGACAAGGAAAACCTGGACCGCATCAACGCTGCCATCACCGCGATCCGTGCCAACGGCAAATACAAAGAAATCGAGAAAAAGTACTTCAACTTCGATATTTACGGCCCAGAAGCCCAGTAAATACTCGCAGCTGTCAGTCCGAAATGGCGCAAGCAACAGAATTCCTGAGGTTTGCGCCATTTTTTCATCCCCCTTTTCGAGGACCTGAATCATGTTGAAAGGCTACGGGGCCGTCATCCTCGATGGCGCATGGTTGACGCTTCAGCTCGCCTTGTCGTCCATGGCCTTGGCCATTGTTCTGGGTCTGATCGGGGTCGCGTTACGCCTGTCGCCGGTGCGCTGGTTGGCCTGGCTGGGTGACTTGTACTCCACGGTGATCCGCGGGATCCCTGACCTGGTGCTGATCCTGCTGATTTTCTACGGCGGCCAGGACCTGCTCAACCGCGTCGCGCCGATGCTCGGCTACGACGACTATATCGACTTGAACCCCTTGGCCGCCGGCATCGGCACCCTGGGTTTCATCTTTGGCGCCTACCTGTCGGAAACCTTCCGCGGCGCCTTCATGGCTATTCCCAAGGGCCAGGCCGAGGCCGGCTTGGCGTATGGCATGAGCAGTTTCCAGGTGTTTTTCCGGGTGATGGTGCCGCAGATGATCCGGCTGGCGATCCCTGGCTTCACCAACAACTGGCTGGTCCTCACCAAGGCCACCGCGCTGATCTCGGTGGTGGGTTTGCAAGACATGATGTTCAAGGCCAAGCAGGCGGCAGACGCCACCCGCGAGCCTTTTACCTTCTTCCTCGCAGTGGCGGCGATGTACCTGGTGATCACCAGCGTGTCGTTGCTGGCCCTGCGTCATCTTGAGAAGCGCTACTCGGTAGGCGTAAGGGCGGCTGATCTATGATCTTCGACTACAACGTCATCTGGGAGGCCATGCCGCTGTACCTTGGCGGCCTGCTGACCACCCTGAAACTGCTCGCCATCTCGTTGTTCTTCGGCCTGCTCGCCGCCTTGCCCCTGGGCTTGATGCGTGTGTCCAAGCAGCCAGTGGTCAACGGTGCGGCCTGGCTCTACACCTATGTGATCCGCGGTACGCCGATGCTGGTGCAGCTGTTCCTGATCTACTACGGCCTGGCCCAGTTCGAAGTGGTGCGCGAGAGCTTCCTGTGGCCGCTGCTGTCCAGCGCCACGTTCTGTGCGTGCCTGGCGTTTGCGATCAACACCAGCGCCTACACCGCCGAGATCATTGCCGGTAGCCTCAAGGCCACGCCCAATGGCGAGATCGAAGCGGCCAAGGCCATGGGCATGTCGCGCTACAAGCTGTATCGCCGCATCCTGCTGCCGTCGGCCCTGCGCCGCGCACTGCCGCAGTACAGCAACGAAGTAATCATGATGTTGCAGACCACCAGCCTGGCCTCGATCGTCACCCTGATCGACATCACCGGTGCCGCGCGCACGGTGAATGCGCAGTTCTACCTGCCGTTCGAAGCCTACATCACCGCCGGCGTGTTCTACCTGTGCCTGACCTTCATCCTGGTGCGCCTGTTCAAGTTGGCCGAGCGCCGTTGGCTGAGCTACCTGGCTCCAAGGAAGCACTGATATGGAACGTATCGATCACCTGTTGCCCTGGGGGCATTTGGGCTGCGAGCGCCAACTGAGCGTGTTCCGCTTCGGCAGCGGCGAGCGCAAGGCCTATATCCAGGCCAGCCTGCACGCCGATGAATTGCCCGGCATGCGCACCGCCTGGGAACTGAAAAAGCGTCTCACCGAGCTGGAAGAGCAGGGCGCCCTCAACGGCGTCATCGAGCTGGTCCCGGTGGCCAACCCGATGGGCCTCGGCCAGCTGCTGCAAGGCGCACACCAGGGGCGTTTCGAGGTCGGCAGCGGCAAGAACTTCAACCGCGATTTCGTCGCGTTGGACGAGCCGGTTGCCGCGCTGCTGGAAGGCAAGCTGGGGGACGATCCTCACGCCAACGTGCGCCTGATCCGACAGGCCATGATTGACACTCTCGACGCCTTGCCTGAGCCGGCGAGCCAGCTGCAAGGCATGCAGCGGGTGCTATTGCGCCACGCCTGCAACGCTGACGTGGTGCTCGACCTGCATTGCGACTGCGAAGCCGCATTGCACCTGTATGCGTTGCCCCAGCATTGGCCGCAGTGGCGTTCGCTGGCCGCGCACCTGAATGTGAAGGTCGGCCTGTTGGCGGAAGACTCCGGTGGCAGTTCGTTCGATGAAGCCTGCTCGACGCCCTGGCTGCGTTTGTCCAAGGCGTTTCCAGACGCGCAGATCCCGTTGGCGTGCCTGGCGACTACGCTGGAGTTGGGTGGCCAATCCGACACCGGGCGCGACGAGGCGATTTTCCACGCCGAAGGCATTCTGGCGTTCCTCGCCGAGCAAGGCCTGATCAAGGGCCAATGGCCGGCGGCACAATTCGATGCCTGTGAAGGCATGCCGTTCGAAGGCACCGAGATGCTGTTCGCGCCCCATCCCGGCGTGATCAGCTTCCTGCGCAAGCCGGGTGAATGGGTCGAGGCCGGTGATGAGATTTTTGAAGTGATTGATCCCTTGTCCGACCAGGTCAGCATTGTTTGCGCCGGCACGTCCGGGGTGCTGTTTGCCGTTGAGCGGCTGCGTTATGCCCAAGCAGGTTTTTGGCTGGCCAAGGTCGCGGGGCGCGAAGCCCTGCGCCATGGCAATTTGCTGAATGACTGACCCACTGTTTTTGTGAGAACCGACCGCATGTACAAACTTGAAGTCCAAGACCTGCATAAACGCTATGGCAGTCATGAAGTGCTCAAAGGCGTGTCCCTGGCCGCCGCGGCCGGTGACGTGATCAGCATCATCGGTTCCAGCGGTTCGGGCAAAAGTACCTTTTTGCGCTGCATCAACCTGCTGGAGCAACCCCACGCCGGCAAGATCCTGCTCAATAACGAAGAGCTGAAACTGGTGGCCAACAAGGACGGCGCCCTCAAGGCCGCCGATCCGAAACAGCTGCAGCGCATGCGTTCGCGCCTGTCGATGGTGTTCCAGCATTTCAACCTGTGGTCGCACATGACCGCGTTGGAAAACGTCATGGAAGCGCCGGTGCACGTGCTCGGCATGTCGAAGAAAGACGCCCGTGAAAAGGCCGAGCATTACCTGGCCAAGGTCGGCGTGGGCCATCGCAAGGATGCGTTCCCCGGCCACATGTCCGGCGGCGAGCAGCAACGTGTGGCGATTGCCCGTGCCCTGGCGATGGAACCGGAGGTGATGTTGTTCGACGAACCCACTTCGGCCCTCGACCCGGAACTGGTCGGTGAAGTGCTCAAGGTGATGCAGGACCTGGCCCAGGAAGGCCGCACCATGGTGGTGGTGACGCACGAAATGGGCTTTGCCCGTGAAGTGTCGAACCAGTTGGTGTTTTTGCACAAAGGTATCGTCGAAGAACGTGGCAACCCGCGTGAAGTACTGGTGAACCCGCAGTCCGAGCGTTTGCAGCAGTTCTTGTCCGGTAGCTTGAAATAATCAAGGCTGCTTTTGTGCACTGAAGTAGTGCATGATCGGAAATCTTGAGGCTAGCTCAAATCCCCTGTGGGAGCGGGCTTGCTCGCGAAAGCGGTACATCAGATATACCTGTATCAACTGAAACACCGCTTTCGCGAGCAAGCCCGCTCCCACATTGGTTCTTCACCGTTTTTAAGATTTGTGTTGGTTTACCGGCTAGCATTAGCCCCTGTCTTCATTACTGTTACTCGCTTCGGATAGCCCTACATGACCGCCCATCGCATTGGTTTCCTGATTTGGCCCAGCACAAAAGCACTCACGCTTGCGCTGGCTGAGGAGGCCTTGCGCGTTGCTCAGCGGGTGCATCCGGACGTGGTCTACGAACTGTCGTTCCTGCTCGCCGAGCCGGCCTCCGATGGCGCCTGGCAACTGCCGGGCGAGCCGTGGGGCGGCAAGCTGGAAGGTTTCCAGAAACTGTTCCTGCTGGCGGACGAGCCGCCCACCGCCATCGCCTCGCAACTGAGCAGCGCGCTCAAGCAACTGGTGCGCGCCGGATGCGTGATCGGTGGCTTGTCGGCCGGTGTCTACCCGCTGGCCCAGCTCGGCCTGCTCGACGGCTACCGTGCCGCCGTGCACTGGCGCTGGCAGGACGATTTCGCCGAGCGTTTCCCCAAGGTCATCGCCACCAGCCACCTGTTCGACTGGGACCGCGACCGTCTCACCGCCTGCGGTGGCATGTCGGTACTCGACCTGCTGCTGGCGGTGCTGGCCCGCGATCACGGGGCCGAACTGGCCGGTGCGGTCTCCGAAGAACTGGTGGTGGAGCGCATCCGCGAAGGCGGTGAACGCCAGCGCATTCCGTTGCAGAACCGCCTGGGTTCCAGCCACCCGAAGCTGACCCAGGCCGTGCTGTTGATGGAAGCGAATATCGAAGAGCCGCTGACCACCGACGAAATCGCCCAGCACGTGTGCGTGTCGCGACGACAACTCGAGCGCATCTTCAAGCAATACCTCAACCGCGTTCCCAGCCAGTATTACCTGGAACTGCGCCTGAACAAGGCGCGCCAGATGCTCATGCAAACCAGCAAGTCGATCATCCAGATCGGCCTGTCGTGCGGCTTCTCCTCGGGGCCGCACTTCTCCAGCGCCTACCGCAATTTCTTCGGCGCCACCCCGCGTGAAGACCGCAACCAGCGGCGCAGCAGCAGCCCGTTCGAGCTGTCGTCGGTGCCCGCCGAACGCGGCTAGATGCTTATTCCTCCTCTGTCTGGGGCGTCGGTGGCGACAACGGGTTGCCCTGCTCATCCACGCTCGCCTCGGGCACCCGGAAATCTATGCCGGTGCGCTGGTAGTAGCTGCGCAGCCTGCCAATACTTTGCGCCGACCAAGGGTTGTCACTCAGGTCGCAGTCCTCCAGAAACGTGGGGATCATCTCCAGCAGGTCGGGGGGGATGTGGCTGATCTGGTTCTGGCTCACGTCCAGTGTGTCCAGCGCGCTGAGTTGAAACACGCCGCGAGGCAACTCGCGGATCCGGGTGTTGCGCAGGTGCAGTGAAGTCAACTGGCTCAACCGGCTGACATCGGGTGCCAGTGTCAGCGGGTTCTCGCTCAAGTCCAGAAACTCGATGTCCGCCAAGTCGCCGATGGCCGCGCTGTCGGAAGCGCTGAGCCTGAGTTGGCAGTGGGACAGTCCCAGGCTTGTCAGTTTGCGCAGGCTGAACAGCGATTGCGGCAACGCTGGCAGATGACACTGGGTCACGACCAGCGATTGCAGGTTCGGGAAACAGCCCAAGGTGCCGTCGAGCCCGGTGGTCGTGCCGTCGCCGGTGTATTGGAACCAGGACACATGGTCGAAGCGTGCGCTCAGTTGCGGCAGGTCACCGAGGATGGGAGTGTCCAACACCAGCGCATGGGTGAGTTCATCATTCAGGCTCTCTTCGTCTTCGGCTCCTTCGCGGCGCCACGCCTGTTGCAGCAGGGTCTTGAAATCATTGCGCAGCAGTTGCTCACGCGCCCGTTCCGCTTCGTCCAGCGGCGTATCCAGTATGGGGTGGCGTTGCGGTACATCCAGCATCCACTGTTGCAGGTCTGTCGTCAGTTGGGCGTATTCGGCTTCCAGGCGGCCGAGGGTGGGGGACACGGCGTCCATGGTGCCGGGGAGCCTGAAAATGAAGCGGTCGGCTTCGGCCTCGGTAAAGGTCGGGTACAGGCGCAACAGGCGCTCCCGATCGGCCTCGGGGGCCTGGGCATTGAAGTTTTCTCGCCAGGCCTGGCTGTAGCGTTTGACCTGTTCGAGCGCCGCGGGCGATAGCGGGTTGCCGGACAGGTCATAGGCGCGGCTGACCTGCGCCGACAAGTTGAACAGTTCTTCGGGCAGCGTCTCGATGGCGTTATTGCTCAAGTTCACCGTGCTGCGCGGCACGCCGTTGACCAGGCTGGCGGGCACTGCGCGCAGGCCGGTGTTGGCCAGCAATACGTTGGACAGCCTCGGTAGTTGATGAAAGTCTGGCGTACGGCCCAGGGGGTTGTGGCTCAGGTCCAGGTATTCCAGGTGTTGCATGCCTTGCAGGGCGGTTGCGGCGGGCGCTGACAGTGTGATGTTGCACCGGGGCAGGCCGAGAAACGTCAGGTTGGGCCGTGAAAGGATCGCGGCGGGGATCTGCCCGAGTGGGGCGTTTTCGATGTCCAGGATGTCCAGCGCAGGGAAACTGTCGAGAAACGCCGCGGGCTCCAGTGCGCGGCCATTACCGTGAATCACCAGAGAACGCACATGGTCGAAGCGCGCGCTGAGCGTCGGCAGCTCGCCGACCAGGGGTTGATCGATGACCAGGGACTGGAGCATGCGTGTCTCCTGAGTCGTGATCCGCCTCCAGCTGTCTTCCAGGCGCTGGCTCAAGGCACTGCGCCGGGCCTGTTCCAGGGCCGGTTGCCCGGGTGCCTGGCGCCAGGTGCTGAGCTGTTGTTGCAGCCTGTCCAGTTCACCGGCCAAGCGTGCCAGTTCGATCCGCCCCTGTTCGATATTGCCCGGCAGGGTAAAAATCAAGCGGTTGATTGCCGGGCGGTCCAGTGTCGGGTACAGCCGCTGCGCGTCGCGGATGTCGGTGGGGTGGGCGTCGGCCTCCCAGCAGGTGCGGTGGACCTGGAAGTAAGCCTTGACCCGTTGCAGGGTCGAGCCGGAAAGGGGGTTGTTCGACAGGTCCAATCGGTAGCTGGAGGTGGCAGGCTGGTTGTAGATCGCTTCAGGCAGCTCGCTGATGCGGTTGTCGCTCAGGATGGCCGCCTCCAGCTCAGGCCGGTTGAGTAGGCCCGCGGGCACGCGATCGATGCCGGTGCGGGTCAGGTCCAGGGCTATCAGGTTGTGCAGGGCTTGCACATCCGGCACCAGGCCCAGCGGGTTGTGATCCAGCGCGAGGGTTTGCAGGCGGCTCATCGAGGCGAGCTCAACCTGGTTGGCAGCTGTGAGCACTATGTTGCAGTCGCTCAGGCTGAGGGTGTTGAGGTTCGGCCAGGTGTGTACTTGCGCCGGTAATCTGCCCAGGGGCGTGTGGCGCACTTCCAGGTGACGCACGCGCTGGAAGCGACTCAAAAACGCCTGGGCGCCACGGGTCGTGCGCGTGCCGATCAGGGACAGCAGCGACACGTGGTCGAAATGGGCGCTCAGGTTGGGCAGCTCGCCCATGATCGGTATGTCCAGACGCAGGGTATGGCCGTTGCGTGCGGGGTCGTCGAAGTACTGGTCGACATCGGTTTCACGCAGCCAGGCCTGTTCGAGTTGCCGGGCCATCAGTTGCCGGTTGCGCCGTTCATAACGGCGTTGGCGGGGGGTGAGCGGCTCGCCGGTTTCAGGGTGGTGGGTAGGGGGCGCGGTTTGCCAGGCCGCCAGCTCTTGCTGCAGTTGGCGATGTTCCTCAGCCAGGGCCGCCAACTGGTTGGCCGCACCGCCGGGTTGGCGTTCCCACTGCTCGAGCAGCGCGGGGATGCGGTCGCGGTCGAGCCGTGGGTACAGCAGCTCGGCCCGTTGTTGCAGCGTCAGGGGTTGGTCGGAGGCGGGCGGTTGAGCGGGATAGCCGCCGTTGTTACCCAGCAGGCGCAGGGTTTCGAGTGACGGCGCTTTGGGCGCGCCATTGCTGAGTACTACGCGCAACTCATCCCGGGGCAGCGGCCGTTGGCGCAAGCGGCGTTTGAGTTCCGTGCCGTCGGTGACCTGGATGCCCAGCGCGTCGCGTTGCGCATCGGGCAAGGCTTTAAGGATGGCGCTGTACAGGTCGGTTTCGCCAAACAGCGCACCCCGGTCGTCATAGGGTACATAGCGGCCATTGTCGGTACGTACCAGGGTGCGCACGATGGTGGCATCGGCGGGGCCGACGCTGTTCCAGACCGGCCCGTGCGGCGATTGATAGCGGGCCACCAGGCGCACCCGAGGCGACCAGCGCGGCATCAGTTTCAGCGAGTTGAGCGCCAGGCGATCGCTGTCGATACCCGCTGTTGCATCCAGGTGCTGGCCTTCATAGGCGCGATTGAGGCGAACCTCCCGCATGGCGGTCATGGCCAGTTGCGCCAGGCGCGGCGGCGTGCGTTGCTGGTCCAGCGTGTGCAGCTCGCTGCCGGTGGCGTGCTCCAGCAGGTGCTCGGCGACATTCACCGGCAACCCAGGTGCGGTGTCGATCAGGCGCTGGGCAGCGGCAGACGGGGCGGGTTGCGGGAGCGCGTAGCGCGAGTCGAACAGTTGCGCGCGTTGCCGTTCGGCAATGTCGGCCAGCACGCGGCGCAGGTTTTTCGCGCGGGTATCCAGGCTCAATTGCGGATCGCTGGCCCGTTCGCCGAACGATGCGCGGATCTCTTGCGGGCTCAGGGCCTCCAGCACGATCTTGAGCAAGTTGCCGTTCTTCAACTGCGCTTCGTGGATCTGCACCACGGGCCGGTCGCTTTCACCGAAGCGCCACGCCACGTTACCTTCGGCATCCAGAAAATGCAGGGCTTTGGAGGTTGGCCAATAGCCGTAGCTGGTCAGCAGTTGCAACTGATCCTGTGGATCGATCGCGTGGTACACCGCCGGGTCGTCACTGCGCAGTTGCTCGATCAGTTGCTCAATGGCGCGGTTGATGCGCATCCGGCTCAAGGTGTCGCTGAGCAATGGGGGAAGCGGGTCGCCCCTGACGTGCATCCTGCGCAGGGCGGCTTCATCCACGCCGCTCAGTTGCAGGGCCAGCGCACGGTCGGCGTCGCTGAGGTCATGCGCGCGGTGACCCAGGCGCTGCAGCAAGGTCGAGGAGTCCCATTGCATCGGCTGCTCCAGCTCGCTGTGCCAGGCGCCGGCGCCGTTATGGGTGAGGGTCGGGCGGTAGGCGTCGGGGCGGCTGGGGTGTTTGATCACATAGCGCCCGGTACCGGGCGTCTGCTCCACGGCATAGTGCTGGCCTGCCAGGGGCAGGATTGCCTCGTCACGCACCTTCAGCAGCCCCAGCCCGTCATGCCCCAGGCGCGGCGGCACGTTTATGGCCTGTCGGTAGGGCTTGAGGTCGGGTTTCCAGTAGCGGGTCTTGCCATTGGCGAGGGTGACGGGCTTGAAACGGTCGATGAACGTCAACACGTTCTGTGGCAGCAGCTTGCGCAGTTCGGTCACGCCCAAGGTGCTGCCGGCGACAAAAATACCCGCCTGCACCAAGGATTCGAGGATATTCATCAGGTGGCCGAACGCCTGCTTGTCCAGGCCTTGCGCCCAATCGACGATGCCTTCAAACACCTCATCCAGCAGTTGATAGGCCATGTAGCCCAGCATCAGTTCACCCAGGCCCGGGATGAAGGGCGCCACCACCAGCAGCACGGCGTTGAGCACCGATGAGGCGACGCTGACAAACGAGTCCCACAACGCCCAGCGTGCATTTCGATCGGCATCGGCGGTGGGCACGGCCAAGGTGCGGGCGTCATTGAGCAGCTTGTTTAGCGTCTGCTGATACAGGTGTTGCCAGACGTCGCCCGAAATCGCTGTGGCAGCCACTTGCAGCGTGGGCGCAGCGATGGGCTCCTCGCGCCACGGCGCCTGGCCATCGCCCGGCTTGGGAGGGTGCCAGGTGATCCGTGCCAACCGCTGTTTGAGATCGGCAAAAAACACCCCGCGTTGTGCGTGGGCCACGAAACGGCTGAAAAAACCCTGGTACTGCTCGTCACGCAGCTGCTCGGCCAGGGTCTGCTGGAAGGCGCGCGACGATGCATATTCCTTGATGGGGTGCTGCGGGTCGTCCGGCACATAGGCCACCACGCGCTGTACCGTGCGGGCGTGCTCCGGGTCGGGGGCGAACAGCAGGATGCCGGTGAGTGGGGCGTCCATCATGCTCAGGGCATGGCACACCATGGGACGGCCGCCGATCGTCACGCCAGTGCGCCCGGCGATCAGGTCTTCAATCGCCCTGGCGTAATCGGCCTGGATGTCGCCCTGTACCCGCGCCACTTGCAGGGCTGCGCGCAGGGCGGCCTTTTGGTGGATGTTGACTTTGTGCTGCAGCACGGCGCGGGCGACGGGCTCTGTCATGCCCAGCGCCTCGCGCAGGTAGGTGGCATAGCGGGCGCCGATATCCAGTTCGCGGCACAGCCTGGTGAAGGCGGCAATCGACAGGGCCTGTTTGATCGCGGGCAAGGTGTCGAACTGTCCGTCGTCGGAGGGCCGGGTGATAAAGGTCGAGCCCGCCTCGTATGCCTGCGGGCGCATTTCCTGGGCGTCGAAGTTATGCAGGGCCGCGTCCAGCAGTGACACGGTCCAGGCCCGCGCCCCGCCTGAGGTCAACGAGGGAAACCAGGGCACGTGCTGGGGAATGTACAGGCGCACGAAGATCGCTTCGGCATCCAGGTTCAGGCTGAAGCGAGTGAGCAGGGCGTCTTCGAGGATCGGCTTGGCGAAGGCCCTGGCGCCCTGTACGTGTGCGAGGGCCTGGTCAAGGTTGTTGCGGGCGGTCCAGAGCTCGGCAGTGTGTTGGCTGAGCGCGGTTTTTAATGGCGTGGGCGCGTTCGCCAGCGCCACGGCGTGTTGCGGTTGGGCGTTTTTCAGGTCGCTGCGGGTGCGGGTGCTGGCTTGCCCGAGCCACTGTGGGAACGCACCGAGCAGCGGTGCGTAATGGCTGTCCGGGTGGCGGGTACTCTGGGCCAGGGTGGCAGGAGGGGAAGCGGTCGTCATGAGCTTGATCTCTTGGGTCATGAAAACGGCTAGTAGATCAGCGGCACTGCGGCCCAGGAGCTTAGATAGTTAGGGGGCGGGGCGTGTATTGGTCCTGCCGTAAAACCGCCGGGCAGTTTAAACTGCGCCTTTGCGACGCTATTTGTCGCATTGGCGTAAACCCGCTGAAAACGCGGGTTGGCGCTATAAGAAGTTGTCGCTTGGCGACAAGGCTGCACTGAAAACTGTCCTTACAATCCCTGCATCGCCCGCCAGTTCCAGGCAGGCGTTCCTCTTCAGGAGACTCCGATGTCCGTTGAGCAAGCCCCGGTGCAACGTGCCGATTTCGACCAGGTCATGGTGCCCAATTACGCACCTGCCGCATTCATCCCCGTGCGTGGCGAAGGTTCCCGTGTATGGGACCAGGCGGGTCGCGAGCTGATCGACTTTGCCGGCGGTATCGCGGTCAACGTATTGGGCCATGCCCATCCGGCGCTGGTCGGTGCACTGACCGAGCAGGCCAACAAGCTGTGGCACGTCTCCAACGTCTTCACCAACGAGCCGGCGCTGCGCCTGGCCCACAAGCTGATCGACGCCACCTTTGCCGAGCGTGTGTTCTTCTGCAACTCCGGCGCCGAAGCCAACGAGGCCGCGTTCAAGCTGGCCCGTCGCGTCGCGTTCGACCGTTTCGGCACTGAGAAGTACGAGATCATCGCCGCGCTGAACAGCTTCCACGGCCGCACCCTGTTCACTGTCAACGTCGGTGGCCAGTCCAAGTACTCCGATGGTTTCGGTCCAAAAATCACCGGCATCACCCACGTTCCCTACAACGACCTGGCCGCGCTGAAAGCCGCCGTTTCGGACAAGACCTGCGCCGTGGTGCTGGAGCCGATCCAGGGCGAAGGCGGCGTGCTGCCGGCCGAACTGGCCTACCTGCAAGGTGCCCGTGAGCTGTGCGACGCGCACGACGCTCTGTTGGTGTTCGACGAAGTGCAAACCGGCATGGGCCGCACCGGCAAGCTGTTCGCCTACCAGCACTACGGCGTGACCCCGGACATCCTGACCAGCGCCAAGAGCCTGGGCGGTGGTTTCCCGATCGCGGCGATGCTCACCACCGAAGCGCTGGCCAAACACTTGGTCGTGGGCACCCACGGCACCACCTACGGCGGCAACCCGCTGGCATGTGCGGTGGGCGAGGCGGTGATCGACGTGATCAACACCCCGCAAGTGCTGGCTGGCGTGAACGCCAAGCACGACCTGTTCAAGGCGCGCCTGGAGCAGATCGGCAAGCAATACGGCATCTTCACCGAAGTGCGCGGCATGGGCCTGCTGCTCGGCTGCGTGTTGAGCGACGCGTTCAAGGGCAAGGCCAAGGACGTGTTCAACGCGGCCGAGAAAGAAAACCTGATGATCCTGCAAGCCGGCCCGGACGTGGTGCGTTTTGCCCCAAGCCTGGTGGTGGAAGAGGCGGACATCAAGGAAGGTCTGGACCGTTTTGAGCGTGCTGTGAAGACGTTGACGCAAGGCTGATACACGGTTCGGTGACCGGCGATGCGGGCACCGAACACAAATTTTGTATGCCGGACTCCTTGGTTGGAGCTGTGAAGGTCAAATGTGGGAGCGGGCTTGCTCGCGAATGCAGTGGTTCAGTCACCTCAAATGTTGAATGACACACCGCTTTCGCGAGCAAGCCCGCTCCCACACTTGACCTCACTGGTCTCAAGACTGTGTCCGGCATTTTTTCCTGCAAGTTTTTCGAGTTAAGGAGTGACACCATGCTGGTGATGCGCCCCGCGCAAATGGCTGATCTGGGCGAGGTACAGCGTCTGGCTGCGGACAGCCCGATTGGTGTCACCTCCCTGCCGGATGACGTCGAGCGCCTCAGCGACAAGATCGCCGCCAGTGAAGCGTCCTTCGCGGCCGAGGTCAGTTTCAACGGTGAAGAAAGCTATTTCTTCGTGCTCGAAGACACCGAGACCGGCAGGCTCGCCGGTTGCTCGGCCATCGTCGCCTCGGCCGGTTACTCGGAACCTTTCTACAGTTTTCGTAACGAGACCTTTGTGCACGCCTCCCGCGAGCTGAAGATCCACAACAAGATCCACGTGCTTTCCCAATGCCACGACCTCACCGGCAACAGCCTGCTCACCAGTTTCTACGTGGTGCCCGAGCTGGTCGGTTCGCCGTGGTCGGAACTCAATTCCCGTGGCCGCCTGCTGTTCGTCGCCAGCCACCCCGAGCGCTTTGCCGACTCGGTGGTGACCGAGATCGTCGGCTACAGCGACGAGAACGGTGACTCGCCGTTCTGGGACGCCATCGGTCGCAACTTCTTCGACCTCAACTACGCCGCCGCCGAGCGCTTGTGCGGGCTGAAAAGCCGCACCTTTCTCGCCGAGCTGATGCCCCATTACCCGATCTATGTGCCGCTGTTGCCGGACGAAGCCCAGGAAGCCATGGGCCAGGTGCACCCGCGTGCGCAGATCACCTTCGACATCCTGATGCGCGAAGGCTTCGAGACCGACCATTACATCGACATCTTCGACGGTGGCCCGACGTTGCACGCGCGGGTTTCGGGCATTCGTTCGATTGCCCAGAGCCGCGTGGTGCCGGTGAAGATCGGCGAGATGGTCAAGGGGGTCGGTCGCCAGTACCTGGTGAGCAATGCGCAGTTGCAGGATTACCGCGCGGTGATGCTGGAACTGGACTACGCACCGGGCAAGCCAGTCACCCTGGACCTGGCAGCGGCCGAAGCGTTGGGCGTCGGCGAAGGCGCGAGCGTGCGCCTGGTCGCGGTTTAAAAGCAGAGTTTCGCGGGTGGCTCGAACAGAGCGGCCCGTCTGAGGAGATAGCATGATCGTTCGTCCCGTACGCAGCAGCGACTTACCGGCCCTGATTGATCTGGCGCGCAGCACCGGCACCGGCCTCACCACCTTGCCGGCCAACGAAGAGCGCCTGACCCACCGCGTGGGCTGGGCCGAAAAAACCTTTCGCGGCGACGCCGGGCGCGGCGATGCCGACTACCTGTTCGTGCTGGAAAACGACGAAGGCCGCGTGGTGGGTATTTCCGCCATTGCTGGCGCCGTCGGCCTGCGTGAGCCCTGGTACAACTTCCGGGTCGGCCTGACGGTCAGCGCCTCCCAGGAGCTGAATATCTACCGTGAGATCCCGACGCTGTTCCTGGCCAACGACCTCACCGGCAATTCCGAGCTGTGCTCGTTGTTCCTGCACGCCGATTACCGCACCGGCCTCAACGGTCGCATGCTGGCCAAGGCGCGCATGCTGTTTATCGCCGAGTTCCCGCAACTGTTCGGCAACAAGATCATCGCCGAGATGCGCGGGGTGTCCAATGACGCCGGGCGTTCGCCGTTCTGGGAAAGCCTGGGGCGACACTTCTTCAAGATGGAATTCAGCCAGGCCGATTACCTCACCGGGGTCGGCAACAAAGCCTTTATCGCCGAACTGATGCCGAAATTTCCGCTGTACAGCTGCTTCCTTTCCGAGGATGCGCGCAACGTGATCGGCAAGGTCCACCCGGACACCGAACCGGCGCTGAGCATGCTCAAGAGTGAAGGTTTCAGCTACCAGGGCTACGTCGACATCTTCGACGCAGGCCCGGCGGTGGAGTGCGAGACCAGCAAGATCCGTGCGGTGCGCGACAGCCAGGCCCTGGTGCTGGCGATTGGCACGCCGGGAGAGGATGCCACGCCGTTCCTGATCCATAACCGCAAGCGCGAGGAGTGCCGCATCACCGCCGCTCCGGCCCGTCTGGCGGCCGGTACGCTGGTGGTCGATCCGCAGACCGCCAAGCGCCTGCAGCTGGTAGTGGGTGATCAAGTGCGTGCCGTACCGTTGTCTGCTGCTCGGGAGTCGAAATAATGAATTCGCTGTATATCGCAGGTAGCTGGCTGGCTGGCCAGGGTGAACTGTTTGAATCGCGCAACCCCGTGACCCAGCAGGTGCTGTGGGCCGGCAACGGCGCCACTGCCGAGCAGGTCGAGTCTGCCGTGCAGGCTGCGCGCCAGGCGTTCCCGGCCTGGGCCCGGCGCCCGCTGGAAGAGCGCATCGGTGTACTGGAAGCCTTCGCGGCTACCCTGAAGAAACGCGCTGATGAAATCGCCCGTTGCATCGGTGAGGAAACTGGCAAGCCGCTGTGGGAGTCGGCCACCGAAGTCACCAGCATGGCCAACAAGATCGCGATCTCGGTGCAAAGCTACCGCGAGCGCACCGGCGAGAAGAGCGGCCCCCTGGGCGACGCCACTGCGGTGTTGCGCCACAAACCCCACGGTGTGGTGGCGGTGTTTGGCCCGTATAACTTCCCCGGCCACTTGCCTAACGGGCATATCGTCCCGGCGTTGCTGGCGGGCAATACCGTACTGTTCAAACCCAGCGAGCTGACCCCCAAGGTCGCCGAGCTGACCGTGCAGTGCTGGATCGAAGCCGGGTTGCCGGCGGGTGTGTTGAACCTGCTGCAAGGCGCGCGGGAAACCGGGATCGCGCTGGCGGCCAACCCGGGGATCGACGGCTTGTTCTTCACCGGCTCCAGCCGCACCGGCAATCATCTGCACCAGCAATTCTCCGGGCGCCCGGACAAGATCCTGGCGCTGGAAATGGGCGGCAACAACCCGCTGGTGGTCGACGAAGTGGCCGACGTGGATGCGGCGGTCTACACCATTATCCAGTCGGCGTTTATCTCGGCCGGCCAGCGCTGCACCTGTGCCCGGCGCCTGCTGGTGCCGCAAGGCGCGTGGGGCGATGCGCTGCTGGCGCGGCTGGTCGCTGTGAGTTCGACGATTGAAGTGGGGGCATTCGACCAGCAACCCGCGCCGTTCATGGGCTCGGTGATTTCCCTGGCAGCGGCCAAGGCGTTGATGGAGGCCCAGGAACTGATGCTGGCCAACGGCGCCGTGGCGTTGCTGGAAATGACCCAGCCGCAGGCTCAGGCCGCGCTGTTGACGCCCGGCATCATCGACGTGACCGGTGTGACCGAGCGCGAAGACGAAGAACTGTTCGGCCCGCTGTTGCAGGTGATTCGCTACGCTGATTTCGCCGCGGCGATTGCCGAGGCCAACAACACCCAGTACGGCCTGGCCGCGGGTTTGTTGTCGGACTCCGAAGCGCGTTACCAGCAGTTCTGGCTGGAAAGCCGCGCCGGGATCGTCAACTGGAACAAACAACTGACCGGCGCGGCGAGTACCGCGCCGTTCGGTGGGGTAGGGGCGTCGGGCAACCATCGCGCCAGTGCGTATTACGCGGCGGATTATTGTGCATATCCGGTGGCGTCGCTGGAAACTCCATCATTGGTTGTCCCAGCAACCCTGACTCCTGGGATAACACTGATCTAAATGAGGGAGCGGGACCCTGTGGGAGCGGGCTTGCTCGCGAAGGCGTTGGTTCAGCTGCCAGATGTATTGGCTGACACACCGTCTTCGCGAGCAAGCCCGCTCCCACACAAGCCCGCTCCCACATTGGGTTTGTGTTGTGTTGAAGATTGCCTATAAAAACAGATGTTCGTGGAGCCTCGCCGATGAAATCCTATGAAGTCAATTTTGACGGTCTAGTGGGGCCGACCCATAACTACGGCGGTTTGTCCTTCGGCAACGTCGCGTCCCAGAGCAACAGCCAACAGCATTCCAACCCCAAGGAAGCGGCGTTGCAGGGCTTGCAGAAAATGAAGGCCCTGATGGACATGGGCTTTGTGCAAGGCGTGCTGGCGCCCCAGGAGCGTCCTGATGTGGCAGCTTTGCGCAACTTAGGCTTCAGCGGCAGCGACGCACAGGTCATCCAGCAAGCCGCCAAGGATGCGATGCCTCTGTTGGTGGCAAGCTGCTCGGCATCGAGCATGTGGGTGGCCAACGCCGCCACGGTCAGCCCGAGCGCCGACACGGCTGATGGCCGCGTGCATTTCACCGCCGCCAACCTCAACTGCAAATACCACCGCAGCATCGAGCACCCGACCACCAGCCGCGTGCTGGGGGCGATGTTTGCCGATCAGAAGCACTTCGCCCACCACGCCGCGTTGCCGGCGGTAGCGCAGTTCGGCGACGAAGGCGCCGCCAACCACACGCGTTTCTGCCGTGAATATGGCGAGGCCGGCGTCGAGTTCTTTGTGTTCGGTCGCAGTGCGTTTGACAGCCGTTTTCCGGCGCCGCAGAAGTATCCGGCGCGCCAGACACTGGAAGCGTCCCAGGCCGTTGCGCGCCTGCACGGTCTGAAGGATGCAGGCGTGGTCTACGCCCAGCAGAACCCGGCGGTGATCGATGCCGGTGTGTTCCACAACGACGTGATCGCGGTGGGCAACGGCGAAGTGCTGTTCTATCACGAGGACGCGTTCCTCAATACCGAACAGATGCTCGCTGAATTGCACGGCAAGTTGGGCAAGCTGGGCGGCAACTTCCAGTCAGTGTGCGTGCCGCGCGCCCTGGTCAGTGTCGAGGACGCGGTGCGCTCCTACCTGTTCAACAGCCAGCTGCTGACTCGCCCTGACGGCTCGATGCTGCTGATCGTGCCGGAAGAATGCCGCGTCAACGAACGTGTGTGGAATTACCTGCAAGGCCTGACCGCCTCCGCCGGGCTGATCCGCGAAGTGAAGGTGTTCGACCTCAAGCAAAGCATGCAGAACGGCGGTGGCCCGGCGTGCCTGCGTTTGCGCGTGGCGTTGAACGAAACCGAGCTGGCAGCGGTGAACCCAGGGGTTATCATGACCGCGCCGTTGTACGACACCCTGACCCAATGGGTCGGCAAGCACTACCGCGACAGCCTGCGCGAAACCGACCTGGCTGACCCGCAATTGCTGCTTGAATGCCGGACGGCACTGGATGAACTGACGCAAATCCTTAAACTGGGCAGCGTTTATCCTTTCCAGATCAATTAACGCCACCTTCTATTACGACCTTTGGCTGAGAACTATTTATGACCACCGACACCCTCAAACTGATTCTTGAAGACACCGACGGCACCCAGCTGGAAACTTCCTGCACCCGCGTCGCCGTGGTGTGGCAGGGCAAGGAAATCTGGATCCAGCACGACGGCCGCGGCCAACTGCTGATCGGCGTGGACGTGGAAGAAGGCGACGCCGAATACGCCAACCTGCTGATGCGCCCATTGGCCACCAACCTGATGAGCCTGCAACTGGAAATGGAACCGGCCGACGTCGAAGGTGATGACGACGATCACGTCCACGGCCCAGGCTGCAACCACTAAGGAAGCGCTCTATGCTCGCCCTCGGCAAACTGCTTGAACTGACCCTCGCCGGTCGCGAACCGGCGCAAAAAATTCAACTGACTGTCGGCGGCGTGCAGATGCGCTGGCTCAGCGAGGGCGCGCTTGAAGTGCGCCCACCGCAGGCCCAGGACAACGGCAGCGACCTGCTGCTGTCGTCCGGGATCCATGGCAACGAAACTGCGCCGATCGAACTGCTCGACCGCCTGTTGCATGGCATCGCCCGTGGGGAGATCAAACCCCGCAACCGTATTCTGTTCCTGTTCGGCAACCCCGAGGCCATGCGCCGCGGTGAGCGTTACCTGGAATTGGACGTCAACCGGCTGTTCAACGGCCGGCACGAACAAAACATCGGCCCGGAGGCCATGCGCGCCGCCGAGCTGGAGCAATTGGCCCGCAGCTTCTTCAGCCAGCCGGGCCGTGCGCGCCTGCATTACGACCTGCATACCGCGATTCGTGGCTCGAAGATCGAGCAGTTTGCGCTGTACCCGTGGAAGGCCGGGCGCCAGCATTCGCGCCGAGAGCTGGCGCGTCTGCGCGCCGCCGGCATGGAAGCTGTGCTGTTGCAGAACAAGACTTCGATCACCTTCACCGCCTTTACCTACGAGCAGCTCGACGCCGAAGCCTTCACCCTGGAGTTGGGCAAGGCGCGGCCGTTCGGGCAGAACCAGGGGGTGGACGTGTCGCGCCTGGAGGCGCGCCTCAAGCAGATCATCGAAGGCACCGAGCCTGCCGACGACAGCCTGGATGGCCTGCAACTGTTTGCCGTGTCGCGCGAAGTCATCAAGCACAGCGATGCATTCCTGCTGCACTTGCCGGCGGACGTGGAAAACTTCTCGCCGTTGGACAAGGGCTACCTGCTCGCCGAAGACGTCGCCAAGACCCGCTGGGTGATCGAGGAGGAGGGCGCGCGCATCATCTTTCCCAACCCGAAAGTGAAAAACGGCTTGCGCGCTGGGATCCTGATCGTGCCGACTACCGCGCAAGACCTGGTTTAGTCATTCAGGTATTGCCTGCGCGGCGGGAGCCCAAGTTCCATGCGTAGCCCGTTCTCGGTAAACGCTGGGGGGTTGGTCGTGGTGGGTGGGGTGCTTGGGTCTCGATCAAAGTCGAACGGCTGTGCGGCTGTTGGCAGACCAACGGCTTGCAACTCAGGGTTGTTCACGGGAAATCGAGGCTTGGTGCCGTCAATACCGTCCAGGCTGGTGCCATGCAACAGGGTGCCCGTGACGTGGTTGTAGGCGTGGCATAGCTCGTGGAACAGATTGATGATACTGGGCGTGCCGGGCTGCACGTCGGTGGTGTTGTACCAGATCCTTCCACCGTAGGACGGCCGCCCGGGCTGGTCATTCTCGATGAATGGCAACGCAGCGCTTGCGGGGTCTGGAATGAACTGGCCATTAGGCTTGGGGTAAAACTCATGGATCGTGACGGGACGCCCGCTCGCCAGTGCCGCGCCTTCGAGCTCGGCCATCAGCCGTTGGCCGGTGGGTGAGCCGAGCAGCATCCGCAGGTCGTCGTTGACCCGCTCGACGAATTGCGCGCTGCCTTGTATGGCTACGCCGCAATGAGCCAGCTCCTTGGGTTCGATATGGACAGTATGGGCAGCCAGCTCGCCGGGTGGGAACTGGTCGAGGTGCTCGGGGTGGAGCAACAGGGAGTGATCTATCGTCAGGCTGCTTTTCCAGCTGTAGTAAGTGATGTCATTGGCTTTGAGCCGGGTGACATCATCCTGGCCTTCGCCGGTGTAGATGACGTTGCTGCCAGGCCCGGCCTCGATCCGGTCGTTGCCTCTGGCGCCATTGAGGATGTTGTGCCCCTGGCCGCCCACGATGTGGTCATCGCCGTCGCCGCCATCAATGTAGGTTGAACCGGTGCCGCCGCTGATGGTGTCGTTGCCGGGCCCGCCGTATACCGTCATATGGATGTCCTGGTAACCGTGCACGTCGTCATCACCTGGGCCGGCCTCGATATGGCAGCGCCCGTTGAGGGCCCAGATGAAGTCATCACCGGGGCCGGTATACAGGCTGGCGGTTCTTGCCGCACTGAGGATGCGGTCGTTGCCTTCGCCGCTGAAGACAAACACCGGCACTGACACGTTATCGTCAATGTGGATCCGGTCGTCGCCGCCCTGAGTGTCGAGGACCAGGGTTTGGCTGCGCGAGTCGAGGGTGATCTCGTAGCGTGGCTGGTTGACCTGTGCGGTCAGCGTCAGTAAGCCGTCGACAGCGGGTGCGGCGGCGAAGAGGTTGATCGTGTCATTCCTGTCGAAGGTGGTGATACACAGCTGGTCGACGCCTTCATCCCTGAACAGTTTGCGCTCGATGCGCACGTTTTCATCTGCGATCAGTTCATGTACCTCGACGAACCCGGGGCCGCCTGGGCGTTCGTTGGTGGGTTCTTGGCGAGGGTTTTGGGTCAGTGTGTTTGCGTCGATGACATAGGCGCCATCGGTATTTCGGTCTGGAAGCATGCTGCGTTTTCTCCGGTGTTGAGTAAGGGGTGGACCTTACTTAACCGCGAGTGCGCAGTATCGAGGAGGTAGATATACAGGGCCGAATACAAGACGCCCCGGCAAGTGCACTTGCCGGGGCGTCTTGTATTCGGCTGGGAAACGTTTCAGACCGCCAGTTTCTGCTCGCTGCGACGGATCGCGCGCACTTTGTGCAGAGTATCGGCGCAGGTACGCGCAGCTTCCTGACCCTTGTGCACGAAGTGCTCGTAGAAGAACGTGTGGTGCTCGCTGCCGGCGTGGAAGTGATGCGGCGTCAGCGACACCGAGAACACCGGCACTTCGGTTTCCAGCTGCACCTGCATCAGGCCGCTGACCACCGACTGGGCCACGAACTCGTGGCGGTAGATGCCACCGTCCACCACCAGCGCGGCGGCGACGATACCGGCGTAGCGGCCGGTCTTGGCCAGCAGTTTGGCGTGTAGGGGCATCTCAAAGGCGCCGCCGACTTCGAAGAAATCGATGTCCGATTCCTGGTAGCCCTGGGCGATCATTTCGGCGAGGAAGCCTTTGCGCGATTGGTCGACAATATCCTTGTGCCAGCAGGCCTGGATAAACGCGACGCGCTCGCCGTGATGGTTTTTGCTTTTGCTGTCGATTGCGGTGGGTTGCATGTTCTGACTCCTGTTTAAGAAAAAAACAGGGCGTTATGAATCGAATGGGATTTAAGGGTACGCAAGACGAGCGGCCCTTAGGTGCCAATCCCGTTCTCTCTTCATCCGGACTATGACCGTCGGCCCCGGGATCACACCGGGTCTGCTGACCTTGGCGCCGTCCCGCGTGAGCAGTTCGAGGCGCCAAGCGCTCGCGGGCTATACACATTGCGTGTAATTACCGCCGGTGGGGAATTGCACCCCGCCCTGAGAACGTTGCCGCCAGAACCCTGGCGGCGGAGAGTTTTTATCATGGTTTTTCAAAAACTGCACGGCTGTCGTATCGATAGGCTATATCGGTTTGTTTGGTTGGTATTCGATTGAATAGGCCTGGGGCTTGATATTCTGTGGCGTTGCCCGCAGTAATGACCTTCAAAAGGACTTACCCAACCCTTAGAGGCCCGTTTCATGTCTGTGATCGACCTGCGCAGCGACACCGTGACCCAACCCACCCCCGGCATGCGAGACGCGATGGCCACTGCCGCCAGCGGCGATGACGTGTACGGCGAAGACCCCAGCGTCAACCATCTGGAAGCCGAAATGGCCAAGCGCCTGGGCTTTGAAGCGGCGTTGTTCGTGCCCACCGGCACCATGAGCAACCTGCTGGCGTTGATGGCCCATTGTGAGCGCGGCGAGGAGTACATCGTCGGCCAGCAAGCCCACACCTACAAATACGAAGGCGGTGGCGCGGCGGTGCTCGGTTCGATCCAGCCGCAACCGCTGGAAGTGCAGGCGGACGGTTCGCTGGATTTGCACGAGGTGCTGGCGGCGATCAAGCCGGACGACTTCCACTTCGCCCGCACTCGCCTGCTGGCGCTGGAAAACACCATGCAGGGCAAGGTTTTGCCGCTGGCGTACCTGGCCAAGGCGCGGGCGTTCACCCGTGAACATGGCCTGGCGCTGCACCTGGACGGTGCGCGGATCTATAACGCAGCGGTCAAGCTGGGGGTGGATGCGCGGGAAATCGCCCAGCATTTCGATTCGGTTTCGGTGTGCCTGTCCAAAGGCCTCGGCGCGCCGATTGGCTCGGTGCTCTGCGGTTCGAAGGCGTTGATCGCCAAGGCGCGACGCCTGCGCAAGATGGTTGGCGGCGGCATGCGCCAGGCCGGCTCACTGGCGGCGGCGGGGCTGTATGCATTGGATCATCAGGTACAGCGCCTGGCCGACGACCACGCCAACGCCCAATGGCTGGGGGACGAGTTGCGCAAGGCTGGCTATGAAGTGGAGCCGGTGCAGACCAACATGGTCTACGTGCAGGTCGGCGACCAGGCCCAGGCACTGAAGGCGTTCGCGGCCGAGCGCGGGATCAAGTTGAGCGCCGCACCGCGCCTGCGCATGGTCACCCATTTGGATGTGAGCCGCGCGCAGATCGAGCAGGTGCTGGCGACATTCGTCGAATTTTCGCGCAAATGAGCCTGCAGACCGTCCAATTGAACCTTTCAATCGTATAAACACGCTGTACCACCGGCAAAGGGCCGATATAATGCGGCCCTTTGCCGTCGCTCCGTCTGATGATGTTGCGCACTGGCCTTTGGCCGCAGCCTCCGTGGAAGAACCTAATGAAAAGCGCAGAAATCCGTGAAGCCTTCCTTCGCTTCTTCGAAGAGCAAGGCCACACCCGTGTAGCCTCCAGCTCCTTGATCCCAGGCAATGACCCAACCCTGCTGTTCACCAACGCGGGGATGAACCAGTTCAAGGACTGCTTCCTGGGCCAGGAAAAGCGCGCCTACACCCGCGCCACCAGCAGCCAGAAGTGCGTACGCGCCGGCGGCAAGAACAGTGACCTGGAAAACGTCGGTTACACCGCGCGTCACCACACGTTCTTCGAAATGCTGGGCAACTTCAGCTTTGGCGACTATTTCAAGAAAGATGCGATCACCTTCGCCTGGACCTTCCTGACCGGCGTGCTGAAGCTGCCGAAGGAAAAACTCTGGGTCACCGTCTACGCGACGGACGACGAAGCGTATGACATCTGGACCCAGCAAATCGGCGTGCCTGAAGAGCGCATGATCCGTATCGGCGACAACAAAGGCGCGCCGTACGCTTCCGATAACTTCTGGACCATGGGCGATACCGGCCCGTGCGGCCCTTGCACCGAGATCTTCTACGACCACGGCGCCGACATCTGGGGTGGCCCGCCGGGCTCGCCGGAAGAAGACGGCGACCGTTACATCGAGATCTGGAACAACGTGTTCATGCAGTTCAACCGCACCGCCGATGGCGTGTTGCATCCGTTGCCAGCGCCGTCGGTCGACACCGGCATGGGCCTGGAGCGGATCAGTGCGGTGATGCAGCACGTGCATTCCAACTACGAAATCGACCTGTTCACCAACCTGCTGAGCGCCTCGGCGGCGGCCATTGGCTGTGCCAATGACAACCAGTCTTCGCTCAAGGTGGTGTCCGATCACATCCGTTCCTGCGGCTTCCTGATCGCCGATGGCGTGCTGCCGTCGAACGAAGGCCGTGGATATGTGCTGCGCCGCATCATCCGCCGCGCCTGCCGCCACGGTAACAAGCTGGGCGCCACTGGCAGCTTCTTCTACAAGATCGTCGCCGCACTGGTTGCCGAGATGGGCGATGCCTTCCCGGAGCTCAAGCAGCAGCAAGGCAACATCGAGCGCGTGCTCAAGGCTGAAGAAGAGCAGTTCTCCAAGACTCTCGAGCACGGCCTGAAAATCCTCGAGCAGGATCTGGCCGGGCTCAAAGGCACCGTGGTGCCGGGCGACGTGGTGTTCAAGCTGTATGACACCTACGGCTTCCCGATGGACCTGACTGCCGACATCGCCCGTGAGCGTGAACTGACCATCGACGAAGCCGGTTTTGAGCGCGAGATGGAAGCCCAGCGTGTGCGTGCACGCTCCGCCAGTTCCTTTGGCCTGGACTACAACACCTTGGTCAAGGTTGATGTGCCGACCGAGTTCACCGGCTATAGCGCTACCGTGGGCTCGGCCAAGATCGTCGCTATTTATAAAGACGGCAAGTCGGTCGACGTGTTGAACGAAGGCGAGGAGGCGGTAGTCGTCCTGGACCAGACGCCGTTCTACGCCGAGTCCGGTGGCCAGGTTGGTGACTGTGGTTTCCTCAGTTCGACGTCCGGTCGGTTTGAAGTGCGCGACACCACCAAGACTGGCGGTGCGTTCCTGCATCACGGCAAGTTGGTGTTGGGCAACCTGACCGTTGGTGCGCCGGTTGACACTCAGGTCGACGCCAACGTGCGCCACGCCACGGCGCTGAACCACTCGGCCACTCACTTGTTGCACGCTGCACTGCGTCAGGTGCTGGGCGATCACGTTCAGCAGAAGGGTTCGTTGGTCGATAGCCAGCGCCTGCGTTTCGACTTCAGCCACTTCGAAGCGATCAAGCCGGAGCAGATCAAGGCCCTGGAAGACATCGTCAACGCCGAGATCCGCAAGAACACCCCGGTGCAAACCGAAGAAACCGATATCGAGACCGCCAAGGCCAAGGGCGCCATGGCGCTGTTCGGCGAGAAGTACGGCGACAGCGTGCGCGTACTGAGCATGGGCGGTGATTTCTCGGTGGAACTGTGTGGCGGTATCCACGCCAACCGCACCGGCGACATCGCCCTGCTGAAAATCATCAGCGAAGGTGGCGTGGCGTCCGGTGTACGGCGTATCGAGGCAGTGACGGGTGCTGCGGCTCTGGCCTACCTCAATGCGGCCGAAGAACAACTCAAGGAAGCGGCCAGCCTGGTCAAGGGCAGCCGCGACAACCTGATCGACAAGCTGTCCGCCGTGCTGGAGCGCAACCGCGCCCTGGAGAAACAGCTGGAGCAGTTGCAGGCCAAGGCAGCCAGTGCGGCGGGCGACGATCTGTCGGCTTCTGCGGTGGACGTCAAGGACGTGAAAGTCCTGGCCGCGCGCCTGGACGGTCAGGACGGCAAGGCGCTGTTGGCCTTGGTCGATCAGTTGAAGAACAAGCTCGGCCGCGCAGTGATCCTGCTCGGCGGTGTCCATGAGGATAAGGTCGTTCTGGTTGCCGGTGTAACCAAGGACCTGACTGGCCAACTCAAGGCCGGTGATTTGATGAAACAAGCCGCTGCGGCAGTGGGCGGGAAGGGGGGTGGTCGTCCGGACATGGCGCAAGGCGGTGGTGTAGACGCCGGTGCCCTGGACGCGGCCCTGGCCCTGACCGTGCCGTTTGTCGAGGCGGGTATTTAAGGCGCCATGATTGAGCCCATGGTCTAGTCATGGGCTCGCTCCGGTGCTGGAAGATTTGTTTATTGGGCGCCCCTTTACGGGCTGAGGCGGCTTAGAAATGGCTTTGATCGTACAGAAATTTGGAGGCACCTCGGTCGGCTCCGTCGAACGAATCGAGCAGGTGGCCGACAAGGTTAAGAAATTCCGCGATGCCGGCGACGACCTGGTGGTGGTGCTGTCGGCCATGAGCGGCGAGACCAATCGCCTGATCGACCTGGCCAAGGCTATCAGCGGTGATCAAGCGCCGCTGCCGCGTGAGCTGGATGTGATCGTGTCTACCGGCGAGCAGGTGACCATCGCGTTGCTGGCCATGGCGCTGAACAAGCGCGGTGTGCCGGCGGTGTCCTACACTGGCAGCCAGGTGCGCATCCTCACCGATAGCGCACACACCAAGGCGCGCATCCTGCAGATTGACGATCAGAAAATTCGTGCTGATCTGAAAGCAGGGCGTGTGGTAGTTGTAGCTGGCTTCCAGGGTGTGGACGAGCACGGCAACATCACCACCCTCGGGCGTGGCGGTTCGGACACCACCGGCGTGGCGCTGGCAGCGGCTCTCAAGGCTGACGAGTGCCAGATCTACACCGATGTGGATGGCGTCTATACCACTGACCCGCGTGTGGTGTCCGTGGCCCAGCGCCTGGACAAGATCACCTTTGAAGAGATGCTGGAAATGGCCAGCCTCGGTTCCAAGGTGTTGCAGATCCGTGCGGTGGAATTCGCCGGCAAGTACAACGTTCCGCTGCGCGTATTGCACAGCTTCAAAGAGGGTCCGGGCACCCTCATTACTATTGATGAAGAGGAATCCATGGAACAGCCGATCATTTCCGGTATCGCTTTCAACCGTGATGAAGCCAAGCTGACCATCCGTGGCGTGCCAGACACCCCGGGTGTGGCCTTCAAGATTCTCGGCCCGATCAGCAATGCGAATGTAGAAGTCGACATGATCGTGCAGAACGTTTCGCACGATAACACCACCGATTTCACCTTCACCGTGCACCGCAACGAGTACGATGCGGCGTTCAAGATCCTGGAAAACACTGCCAGCGAGATTGGCGCGCGTGAAGTGGTGGGTGACACCAAGATTGCCAAGGTGTCGATCGTGGGCGTGGGTATGCGTTCCCATGCCGGCGTTGCCAGCCGCATGTTTGGCGCCCTGGCCAAGGAAAGCATCAACATCCAGATGATCTCCACGTCGGAGATCAAGGTCTCGGTGGTGATCGAAGAGAAGTACCTGGAACTGGCTGTCCGCGCGCTGCATACCGCGTTCGAGCTCGACGCTCCGGCCCGACAGGGCGAGTGATGCGGTAATGCCAGGAAGGCGCGGTTTACCGCGCCTTTGCTTTTTTTGTAGGGCGCATGTTCTTTTGCGTGGGCTCGACAATACTTAGGCGGGTAGGGCCATGACCTTTGGGTTGTAGGTCGAACGCCTTTTTTTTGCAGACTGTTGTTCCTGAACTGAAATGCGTGAGGAGAAAGGTATGCTGATTCTGACTCGTCGTTGCGCAGAAAGCCTGATTATTGGTGATGGCGAAATCACCGTGACTGTGCTCGGCGTCAAAGGCAATCAAGTGCGTATTGGGGTTAACGCTCCGAAAGAGGTAGCGGTCCACCGTGAGGAAATCTACCTGCGGATCAAGAAAGAGAAGGACGAAGAACCAAGCCTTTAATTTTTATCGTTTTTTATGTTTGCAAACGGGGATGAACGTGGTTAATATACGCCCCGTGTTGCGGAGAGCTGGCCGAGTGGCCGAAGGCGCTCCCCTGCTAAGGGAGTACACCTCAAAAGGGTGTCGGGGGTTCGAATCCCCCGTTCTCCGCCATTATTTGCTTAGTACGTTGCAATCTGGTTTTTTCGTAAGTTGTTGAAATTAAACGAAAAAATAGCTTTACATAGAGATTGAACGGCCTATAATGCGCGGCAACAAATGCACTCGTAGCTCAGCTGGATAGAGTACTCGGCTACGAACCGAGCGGTCACAGGTTCGAATCCTGTCGAGTGCACCATTTAAGAGTCAGTTGCAGTAATGCAGGTGGCTTGGCTCCAACCAGTTGTGATCTGGTCTAAAAACACAATCTGCACTCGTAGCTCAGCTGGATAGAGTACTCGGCTACGAACCGAGCGGTCACAGGTTCGAATCCTGTCGAGTGCACC
>NZ_JAPFHC010000059.1:0-8532 GCF_059803535.1 Pseudomonas sp. RP-B7 | reverse complement strand
GGCCGGTACCTTCACTGCGACCGACGAAGAGACGCCGCGTGATGGCCTGACTATCTCCTTCACCGGCAACAGCAACGTCGACGGTTACTACAGCATCGTTGGCAACAACGTGGTCCTGACCCAGAAGGGCGCCGACTTCGTTAACGCTGGTAACCAACTGCCGAAGATCGACCTGACCGTCACCGACCCTGAAGGCCTGAACTCCAGCAACAACGCTCAGCCAGTGGTTAACCTGCACAACGACGTGCCGGTGATCGAAGTGGTCGCCAACACCCTGGAAGAGAACTCCGCCACTGCGGGCACCGTGGCCGGTACCTTCACCGCGACCGACGAAGAAACCCCACGTGATGGCCTGACCATCTCCTTCACCGGCAACAGCAACGCCGACGGCTACTACACCATCGTTGGCAACGACGTCGTCCTGACCCAAAAAGGCGCCGACTTCGTTAACGCTGGTAACCAACTGCCGAAGATCGACCTGACCGTCACCGACCCTCAGGGCGCGAACTCCACGGGTTCCGACCAACCGAGCGTCAACCTGCACAACGATGTACCGGTCATCGAAATTGCGGCCAGCACCATTGTTGAGGACACCGCCAGCGCCGGTACCGTCGCCGGTACCTTCACCGCAACCGACGAAGAAACCCCGCGTGATGGCCTGACCATCTCCTTCACCGGCAACAGCAATGTCGACGGCTACTACAGCATCGTAGGCAACAACGTCGTGCTGACCCAAAAAGGCGCGGACTTCGTTAACGCCGGCAACCAACTGCCAAAAATCGACCTGACCGTCACCGACCCAGAAGGCCTCCACTCCAACGGCACGGGCCAGCCGACGGTGACCCTGGTCGACGACACCCCAACCGCCATCGACAACCATATCGAAGGCAACGAAGACACCCCGATCGAACTGACCTGGTCGACTTTCGGTGTCCAGGATGAAGACTCCACCAGCCCAGGCGTGGTGTTCACCAGCCTGCCGGCCGGTTCCATCGAATACAAAGTCGACGGTGAGTGGGTCAAGCTCACCACCGCCGACCTGAAAAGCGACACCTCGTCGGGCAAGGTCTTCACCCAGGCTGATTTCGACGGCCACAACGTGCGCTACACCCCGGCAGAGAACGAGTCCGGCGACAACAGCTTCGGCGGTACCGGCGTGGGCAACAAGCAAGGTGACTACACCGAGCTGAAGTTCCAGGCCACCGACGGCAACTCCTACAGCGACACCAAAACCATCACCGTGGATATTCACCCGGTGACGGATGTGCCGATCTTGAACATCGGCCAGGTACCAACCGGCCTGACCATTCAAACCTGGACCGGCAGCAACCTGCCGGGCGCGTTGGGCACCAATGGTCAAGGCGTGACCGACTCCAACACCCTGATCAAGGTCATCAACGGCCAGACCGCTGACAGCGCCGCGTCCACTGGCGTGACCAGCAACGTGAGCAACGGCAATGTGGCCGAAGGCACCGCGACCAAAGTGTCCGGCCTGGTCTACCTGGAAGCCGGCAAGAGCTACACCTTCACGGGTACGGCCGACGACAGTCTGGCAATCACCGTGGGCGGCAAGCTGGTCGCTTCCGAGACCTGGAGCCAAGGCAGCGGGATCAACGGGTCGTCGTACACGCCGACCGAGTCGGGCTACTACACCCTCGACGTCTACCACTACAACCAGAACGGCCCGGGCAACTACGACGTCAACGTGTCGATCAACAACGGCCCGTCGACGTCGCTGGGCAACAGCGGCCTGCAGACCTACACCAGTGCAGCCGCGCTGGAAGCCGCCGGCATGGTGCTGGGCGACAGCCACGTGGTGAATGGCGAAGGCTATTACACCGGCAACGTCTACAACCACGGCCTGGAAGACACCGCGATCAAGCTCGCGCCGATCACCGCCACGTTTGTCGACAACGACGGTTCGGAATCCCACAAGGTGGAAATCAGCGGCTTGCCGGAAGGCACCGTGATCACCGACGGCACCACTGGCCACAGCATCATTTCGACCGGCGCAAACACGCTGTACGACGTGAGCACCTGGAACCTGAGCACCCTGACGGTTACACCGTTCAAGGACTCGACGGCCAGCTTCGACCTGACCGTGAAAGCCACGGCCAAAGAGCTGAGCACCGGCGTTGAAGAAGTCACCACCGGCAAAATCAGCGTTGTGGTCACTGCGGTCAACGACGCGCCAGTACTGGGCAACGATTCGACCAACGCGTTCGGCGACACCTACATCGAAGGCAAGCCAGGCGGCTATGTCGCGGCGCACCTGACCATCACCGACGTCGACAACAGCACCCTGCAAAGCGCCAAGGTCACGCTGGTCAACCACCTGGCCGACGACGTGCTGATCGCGGATGTCAGCAACACCAAAATCACCGTCAGCTACGACAAGACCACCGGCGTGCTGACCCTGTCCGGTGAAGCCACCAAGGCTGAATACCAGGAAGTCCTGCGCTCGGTGCACTTCGCCAGCGAAAGCGAAGACCCAAGCCCGGCCAACCGCAACCTGACCATCACCGTGAACGACGGCCAGGCGGATTCGGCACCGGCGACCTCCGTGATCTACGTGGTTCCGGTCAACGACGCGCCGGTGATCGGCTTCGACAGCAGCAAATTTGTCGAGCAAAAAGGCGCAGTGGCCCTGGTTGAAAACCTGAGCATCACCGACGTCGACAACAAGACCTTCAGCAAAGTGGTGGTCACCGTTGATCACCTGGTGTCCGGCGACCTGCTCAGCAGCGCCGACGTGCTCAAGGCCCTCGCGGTTGCAGGTATCACCATCACCGAAAGCGGCAGCGCCGCCGATGGCAAGATCGTCTACACCCTGACCAGCAGCTCGCCGGCTGGCAGCAGCGCCGCCGACTTCATCAAGCTGGTTGAAGCGATCACCTTCCAGGCCCCGGGCAACAACCCGGCCGGCACTGATCGCACTGTGTCCATCGCTGTCACCGATAACGGTGGCGGCAACCTCGACCGTGAGCCGCCAGAAACCAGCACCGCCACGGGCAAGGTCACCGTCGAGCTGTTCAACGACGCACCGACTGCAACCGCCACCTCGGCAGGCGCGGACGAAGACCACGCGGCCACGATCGTACTCAGCGGCGCCGATGTGGACGGTACCGTTGCCAACTTCGTCATTACCGCCTTGCCGGAAAACGGCAAGCTGTACAGCGACGCCAGCCTGACCACCGAACTGAAGGTCGGTGATTCGGTGCCTGCGGGCGCTGACGGCAAGGCGTCGGTCTACTTCTCCCCAACCGCCGACTGGAGTGGCAGCACCTCGCTGACCTTCACGGCGGTCGACAATGCCGGTAAAGCCAGCGATGTCACCACTGCTCCAGTGACCATCGCGCCGGTCACCGACACCCCGCACCTGGGCCTGCTCGGTGGCGGCGTTGTCAGCGCGATCAACTTCGACAGCGCGAACCTCAACGGTTCGTGGGGCACGGTTGCCGTTGGCGATGCCAACAACGCAGCCGGCACCGCACCGACCACCCAGTGGTTGACCGGCAACAGCGACGGCAAAGTCGAAATCGGCCAGAGCAGCATCTACGGCGTAGAGACCCCGGGCAACAGCCAGGTCATCGAGCTTGAGAAAAACGCTGGCGACGACTCCAGCCTGTACACCATCATCAAGGCTGAAAGCGGTACCGCGTACTCCATCTCGGTCGACTACTCGCCGCGTGCCGGCGCCGAGAACAACTCGGTCATCGATGTGTTCTGGGGCGGCGTCAAAGTCGGCACCCTGGACACCACCGTCGTTGGCATGAAGACCTACACCTTCGTGGTGCCGGTGACTGTCGACGGTGACGCCAAACTCGAATTCAAGGCCCCGGCCGGCCAAGCCAACAACTCCCTTGGCGGTGTGATGGACAACATCAGCGTGACCCAGGTGCTGAACACCGGCCTGGAAGACCACGCGATCAAGTTGTCCGCAATTGACGCCTACGCCACCGACAAGGATGGCTCCGAGACGCTCAAGCTGGAAATCAGCGGCATTCCGCAAGGCGCGACCATTTCCGATGGCGCGGGCCACACCTTTACCGCGTCAGCCGGCAACCAAAGCGTCGACATCAGCGACTGGAGCAAGGCCACACTGGTCTACAACCCGGTGCCAAACGCCTACGGTCTGGTGAACCTGACCGTGACCGCCACCGCGCAGGATGGTGATGCGGCGCCTAAGTCCGAGTCGATCACGCTGCCGATCAATGTGATTTCGGTCAACGACCTGCCGGTCATCGAAGTGGTCGCCAATGACTTGGTGGAAGGCCAGGTGGCGGAAGGCACCGTTGCCGGTACCTTCACCGTCAGCGATGTTGAAACCCCGGTTGCCCAGCTGAAAGTCACCTTCACTGGCGACAGCAACAAAGATGGCTACTACACCCTCGTTGGCAATGCCGTGGTACTGACCCTGGCGGGCGCGAACTTCGTCAACGCCGGTAACAAGCTGCCTGCGATTGACCTGACCGTGACCGATGCCGATAAAGGCAGCTCGCACGACGCGGCTACACCGGATGTGACGTTGGTCAACGACGTGCCGGTGATTGAAGTTGTTGCCAACACCCTGGAAGAGAACTCGGCTACTGCGGGTACCGTTGCTGGTACTTTCACTGCGACCGACGAAGAGACGCCGCGTGATGGTTTGACCATCTCCTTCACCGGTACCAGCAACGCCGATGGCTACTACGCTATCTCCGGCAATAACGTTGTGCTGACCCAGAAAGGCGCGGACTTCGTTAATGCTGGCAACCAACTGCCGAAGATTGATCTGACCGTTACCGATCCATCGGGCGCGCATTCGAATGGCGAAGGCCAGCCGACCGTTAACCTGCATAACGACGTGCCGGTAATCGAGGTTGCTCCTGCCACCATCGAAGAGAACTCGGCTACTGCGGGTACCGTTGCTGGTACTTTCACTGCGACCGACGAAGAGACTCCGCGTGATGGTTTGACTATCTCCTTCACGGGCAATAGCAACGTCGACGGCTACTACAGCATTGTTGGCAACAACGTGGTCCTGACCCAGAAGGGCGCGGACTTCGTTAACGCTGGCAACCAGCTGCCGAAGATCGACCTGACTGTTACCGATCCAGCGGGCGCTTCCTCGAATGGCGAAGGCCAACCGACTGTTAACTTGCATAACGATGTGCCGGTAATCGAGGTTGCTCCTGCCACCATCGAAGAGAACTCCGCCACTGCGGGCACCGTCGCCGGTACGTTCACTGCGACCGACGAAGAGACACCGCGTGATGGCCTGACCATCTCCTTCACTGGCAACAGCAACGTCGACGGCTACTACAGCATTGTTGGCAACAACGTGGTCCTGACCCAGAAGGGCGCGGACTTCGTTAACGCTGGCAACCAGTTGCCGAAGATTGATCTGACTGTTACCGATCCAGCGGGCGCTTCCTCGAATGGCGAAGGCCAACCGACCGTTAACCTGCACAACGATGTGCCGGTAATCGAGGTTGCTCCTGCCACCATCGAAGAGAACTCGGCTACTGCGGGTACCGTGGCCGGTACTTTCACTGCGACCGACGAAGAGACGCCGCGTGATGGTTTGACTATCTCCTTCACGGGCAATAGCAACGTCGACGGCTACTACAGCATTGTTGGCAACAACGTGGTCTTGACCCAGAAGGGCGCGGACTTCGTTAATGCTGGCAACCAACTGCCGAAGATTGATCTGACCGTTACCGATCCATCGGGCGCGCATTCGAATGGCGAAGGCCAGCCGACCGTCAATCTGCACAACGATGTGCCGGTAATCGAGGTTGCTCCTGCCACCATCGAAGAGAACTCGGCTACTGCGGGTACCGTTGCCGGTACTTTCACTGCGACCGACGAAGAGACGCCGCGTGATGGCCTGACCATCTCCTTCACGGGCAACAGCAACGTCGACGGCTACTACAGCATTGTTGGCAACAACGTGGTCTTGACCCAGAAGGGCGCGGATTTCGTTAACGCTGGCAACCAGTTGCCGAAGATTGATCTGACCGTTACCGATCCATCGGGCGCGCATTCGAATGGCGAAGGCCAGCCGACCGTTAACCTGCACAACGATGTGCCGGTAATCGAGGTTGCTCCTGCCACCATCGAAGAGAACTCGGCTACTGCGGGTACCGTTGCCGGTACTTTCACTGCGACCGACGAAGAGACGCCGCGTGATGGCCTGACCATCTCCTTCACGGGCAACAGCAACGTCGACGGCTACTACAGCATTGTTGGCAA
This sequence comes from Pseudomonas sp. RP-B7, assembly GCF_059803535.1. Taxonomy (NCBI): domain Bacteria; kingdom Pseudomonadati; phylum Pseudomonadota; class Gammaproteobacteria; order Pseudomonadales; family Pseudomonadaceae; genus Pseudomonas; species Pseudomonas sp. RP-B7. Next base: position 2,295 of record NZ_JAPFHC010000059.1, on the reverse strand, counting down.
CAACGTGGTCCTGACCCAGAAGGGCGCGGACTTCGTTAACGCTGGCAACCAGCTGCCGAAGATCGACCTGACTGTTACCGATCCAGCGGGCGCTTCCTCGAATGGCGAAGGCCAACCGACTGTTAACCTGCACAACGATGTGCCGGTAATCGAGGTTGCTCCTGCCACCATCGAAGAAAACTCGGCTACTGCGGGCACCGTTGCCGGTACGTTCACCGCAACGGACGAAGAGACTCCGCGTGATGGTTTGACCATCTCTTTCACGGGCAACAGCAACGTTGACGGCTACTACAGCATTGTTGGCAACAACGTGGTCCTGACCCAGAAAGGTGCTGACTTCGTTAACGCTGGCAACCAGTTGCCGAAGATTGATCTGACCGTTACCGACCCAGCGGGTGCTTCCTCGAATGGCGAAGGCCAGCCGACCGTTAACCTGCATAACGACGTGCCGGTGATCGAAGTTGCTCCGGCCACCATTGAAGAGAACTCCGCCACTGCGGGCACCGTCGCCGGTACTTTCACTGCGACCGACGAAGAAACCCCACGTGATGGCCTGACCATCTCCTTCACTGGCACCAGCAACGCTGATGGCTACTACGCTATCTCCGGCAATAACGTCGTGCTGACCCAAAAAGGCGCGGACTTCGTTAACGCTGGCAACCAGCTGCCGAAGATCGACCTGACCGTCACCGACCCAGCGGGCGCTTCCTCGAATGGCGAAGGCCAACCGACCGTTAACCTGCACAACGATGTGCCGGTAATCGAGGTTGCTCCTGCCACCATCGAAGAGAACTCGGCTACTGCGGGCACCGTTGCCGGTACCTTCACCGCGACCGACGAAGAAACCCCACGTGATGGTTTGACTATCTCCTTCACCGGTACCAGCAACGCCGATGGCTACTACGCTATCTCCGGCAATAACGTTGTGCTGACCCAGAAAGGCGCGGACTTCGTTAACGCTGGCAACCAGCTGCCGAAGATCGATCTGACCGTCACCGACCCAGCGGGCGCTTCCTCGAATGGCGAAGGCCAGCCGACTGTTAACCTGCATAACGACGTGCCGGTGATCGAAGTTGCTCCGGCCACCATTGAAGAGAACTCCGCCACTGCGGGCACCGTCGCCGGTACGTTCACTGCGACCGACGAAGAAACCCCACGTGATGGCTTGACCATCTCCTTCACGGGCAACAGCAACGTCGACGGCTACTACAGCATTGTTGGCAACAACGTGGTCCTGACCCAGAAGGGCGCGGACTTCGTTAACGCTGGCAACCAGTTGCCGAAGATCGATCTGACCGTCACCGACCCAGCGGGCGCTTCCTCGAATGGCGAAGGCCAACCGACCGTTAACCTGCACAACGATGTGCCGGTAATCGAGGTTGCTCCTGCCACCATCGAAGAGAACTCGGCTACTGCGGGTACCGTTGCCGGTACTTTCACCGCAACGGACGAAGAGACTCCACGTGATGGCCTGATCATCTCCTTCACCGGCACCAGCAACGCTGATGGCTACTACGCTATCTCCGGCAACAACGTCGTGCTGACCCAAAAAGGCGCGGACTTCGTTAATGCTGGCAACCAGCTGCCGAAGATCGACCTGACCGTCACCGACCCAGCGGGTGCTTCCTCGAATGGCGAAGGCCAACCGACCGTTAACCTGCATAACGACGTGCCGGTGATCGAAGTTGCTCCGGCCACCATTGAAGAGAACTCCGCCACTGCGGGCACCGTCGCCGGTACGTTCACTGCGACCGACGAAGAGACGCCGCGTGATGGTTTGACCATCTCCTTCACGGGCACCAGCAACGTCGACGGCTACTACAGCATTGTTGGCAACAACGTGGTCCTGACCCAGAAAGGTGCTGACTTCGTTAACGCTGGCAACCAGCTGCCGAAGATTGACCTGACCGTTACCGATCCATCGGGCGCGCATTCGAATGGCGAAGGCCAGCCGACCGTTAACCTGCATAACGACGTGCCGGTGATCGAAGTTGCTCCGGCCACCATTGAAGAGAACTCCGCCACTGCGGGTACCGTTGCTGGTACTTTCACTGCGACCGACGAAGAGACACCGCGTGATGGCCTGACCATCTCCTTCACTGGCACCAGCAACGTCGACGGCTACTACAGCATTGTTGGCAACAACGTGGTCCTGACCCAGAAGGGCGCGGACTTCGTTAACGCTGGCAACCAGCTGCCGAAGATCGACCTGACTGTTACCGACCCAGCGGGCGCTTCCTCGAATGGCGAAGGCCAACCGACTGTTAACCTGCACAACGATGTGCCGGTAATCGA
>NZ_JAPFHC010000058.1:0-8942 GCF_059803535.1 Pseudomonas sp. RP-B7 | reverse complement strand
GCGGTTCAGCCAACACCTCTCTCAACAGTGCCACCGCTTTCGCAGCCTCGCTAGGGCTCGACAGCTCCCACAGGGGATTGGCAGTGTTCGGGCGATCTCCAGCCGAGCACTGATAGCCCGCCAACACCAATCACCTGTGGGAGCGGGCTTGCCCGCGAAAGCGGTGTTTCAGCCAACACCTCTACCAACAGTGCCGCCGCCTTCGCAGCCTCGCTAAAGCTCGACACAGGGAATTTCGGTTTCTTCCATTGGTTTCGGGTTGCGGTGATACGCCACACCTCGGAAAAAACCGGCTTGATTCTGGTCAAGGGCCACTGGCCATCCTCGCCTCTACCATCGGTCCCATCTTCAGCACGCCGCCGTAAGGGACCCCATGATCCGTTCCACGCACCTGACGCTTCACTGGCTGATCATGGCGGTGCTGCTGATGTTTTTGCCCAACGCCCAAGCCGAGCCCGCGCAGCAACGCATCGATCACACCTTCCCCCAACACGACGCAGTCTCGGCCGCCGAAGGCCCGTTCAAGGTGCGTACCATCAGCCAGGGCGGCCAGCCCGTCGGCTATGTGTTCCAGACCCTGGATGTGCTGAATATCCCGGCCTACTCGGGCAAACCGATCAACACCCAGGTGATCCTCGACACCGCCGGGATCATCCGCGATGCCTATGTGTTGGAGCACCACGAACCGATCCTGCTGATCGGCATCCCCGAGGCCAAGCTGCATGAGTTCACCGGCCACTATGCGGGTGTAGACGTGCGCCAACGGGTGGTGGTTGGCCGCTCCAGTGACCCCAAGGCGGTCACCGTGGACGCGATTGCCGGTGCGACGGTGACGGCCATGGTGGTCAATGAGGTGGTGATGCGCGCTGCCCATGAAGTCGCGGTGGCCCTCAAGCTGATCGACGGCAAGGCCGCCGCCAAGCAGAAAGCCGCGCTGATCCGCACTGATGAGTTCACCCCGGCGAGCTGGGCGCAGTTGACCGGCAACGGTGCGATCCGCCGCCTGCACCTGACCCGTGGCCAGGTCGACGCGGCCTTCAAGGACACCGCTGCCGAAGCCAGCGGTGCCGCCGCCGACACCTTCATCGATCTCTACGTGGCCGACATCAACCCGCCGAGCATCGGCCGCAACCTGCTGGGCGAGGCGCACTACACAGACCTGATGCAGCGCCTCAAACCCGGTGAGCAGGCGATTGCCGTGCTCGGGCGCGGGCTGTTTTCGTTCAAGGGCTCGGGCTATGTGCGCGGCGGGATTTTCGACCGGGTGCAGTTGCGCCAATTCGGCAATGTCATCAGCTTTCGCGACCTCGACCACCAGCGCATCGATGACGCCTACGCCGATGGCATGCCGGCGTTTGACGAGATGTCGGTGTTTATCGTGCGCCCGCAAGCGGCCTTCGACCCCGGTTCGCCGTGGACCCTGGAACTCTTGGTACGTCGCCAGACCGGCCCGGTCAGCGGCACCTTCAGCAGTTTCGAATTGCCTTACCAGATGCCCGAACAGTACCTGGAACGCCCGGCGCCCAGCGCCGAGGAGCAGGCGGCGATCGATGAAGCCAACCGCCCGCTGTGGCTGAGCATCTGGTATCAGAAGCAAACCCAGGTGCTGGTACTCGGCGCCGCGCTGGTGCTGCTCACGGCGATTCTGTTCCTGCAAGACAGCCTGGCCCGCCGCCCACGCCTGTTGCATTGGCTGCGCCGGGGCTACCTGGTGTTTACCGTGGTTTTTATCGGTTGGTATGCGTTGGGGCAGTTGTCGGTGGTGAATGTGCTGACCTTTGTGCATGCGCTGTTCGAAGGGTTCCGCTGGGAGCTGTTCCTCACCGACCCGCTGATCTTCATGCTCTGGGTGTTCACCGCTGCGAGCATTCTGCTGTGGGGACGTGGCGTGTTCTGCGGCTGGCTGTGCCCGTTCGGCGCGTTGCAGGAATTGCTCAATGAAGCCGCGCGTTTGCTCAAGATCCGCCAGTTCGAATTGCCGTTCGCCGTGCATGAGCGGTTGTGGGCGATCAAGTACCTGATCCTGCTGGTGCTGTTCGGCATTTCCCTGGAGTCCATGGCCACCGCCGAGCGCTTCGCCGAAGTCGAACCGTTCAAGACCGCCATCACCCTGCATTTCGACCGCCAGTGGTGGTTCGTGCTCTACGCCGTGGCGCTGCTGGTGATCAATCTGTTCACCCGCAAAGTCTACTGCCGCTACGTCTGCCCACTGGGAGCGGCGCTGGCGATCCCGAGCAAGTTCCGCCTGTTCGACTGGCTCAAGCGTCGCGCCGAATGCGGCAACCCGTGCCAGCTGTGCGCCAAGGAATGCGAGATCCAGGCGATCCATCCCGACGGCCATATCAACCCCAACGAATGCCACTACTGCCTCGATTGCCAGATGACCTGGCACAACGATCACAAGTGCCCGCCGCTGATCAACAAGCGCAAGAAGCGCAACAAGGCGGCGCAGCAGATTCCCGTGGTGCAGATAAATCCCAACGCTTGAAGGAGCAACCCATGAACGACACAGACGAAAAGCACGACGGCCTGACCCGGCGCGGTTTCCTCGGCAGCGGTGCGGTGACCGGCGCGGTCTTGGCCGGGGCTTCGGCCCTTGGCGGCACGGTGTTTACCCGTGAATCCTTTGCGGCGGCGGCCAAGGACGCCAAGGCGAAAATCCATGTGGAACCGGGCCAGCTCGACGACTATTACGGCTTCTGGAGCGGCGGCCACCAGGGCGAAGTGCGCGTGCTCGGCATCCCGTCGATGCGCGAGCTGATGCGTATCCCGGTGTTCAATATCGACGCCGCCACCGGCTGGGGGCTGACCAACGAAAGCAAGCGCATCCTGGGGGAGGGCGCCAAGTACCCGAACGGCGATTGCCATCACCCGCACCTGTCCACCACCGACGGCAAGTACGACGGCAAATACCTGTTTATCAACGACAAGGCCAACACCCGGGTCGCGCGCATCCGCCTGGACATCATGAAGTGCGACAAGATCCTCACCGTGCCCAATGCCCAGGCCATCCACGGCCTGCGCCTGCAAAAGGTGCCGTACACCAAGTACGTGTTCTGCAACGCCGAGTTCATCATTCCGCACCCCAATGACGGCAAGAATTTCGACCTGCAGGATCGCAACAGCTTCACCATGTTCAACGCCATCGACGCCGAGAAAATGGAGATGGCCTTCCAGGTCATCGTCGACGGCAACCTCGACAACGCCGACATGGACTACACCGGCAAATACGCCGCCGCTACCTGCTACAACTCGGAAAAGGCCACTGACCTGGCCGGCATGATGCGCAACGAGCGCGACTGGGTGGTGGTGTTCAACATCCCGCGCATCGAGGCGGCGATCAAGGCCGGCAAGTTCATCAGCGTCGACGGCGCCAAGGTGCCGGTGGTGGATGGGCGCAAATCGCTGGACGGCAAGGACAGCGAATTCACCCGCTATATCCCGGTGCCGAAAAACCCCCATGGCTGCAACACCTCGCCGGACGGCAAGTACTTCATCGCCAACGGCAAGCTGTCGCCCACCTGCACCATCATCGCCATCGACAAGCTCGACGACCTGTTCAACGGCAAGATCAGCGACCCGCGCGGCGTGGTGGTGGGTGAGCCGGAACTGGGCCTGGGCCCGTTGCACACCACCTACGACGGGCGCGGCAACGCTTACACCACGTTGTTTATCGACAGCCAGGTGGTCAAGTGGGACATCGCCAAGGCGATCCGCGCCTACGGTGGCGAGAAGGTCGACTACATCAAGCAGAAACTCGACGTGCACTACCAGCCCGGTCACAACCACGCCTCGCTCACCGAAACCCGCGACGCCGATGGCCAGTGGCTGATGGTGCTGAGCAAGTTCTCCAAGGACCGCTTCCTGCCCACCGGCCCACTGCACCCGGAGAACGACCAGTTGATCGACATCTCCGGCGAGGAGATGAAACTGGTCCACGACGGCCCGGCCTTTGCCGAACCCCACGACTGCGTGATGGCGCGGCGTGACCAGATCAACCCGAAAAAGATCTGGGAGCGCAACGACCCGTTTTTCGCCGAGACCGTGGCACTGGCCAAAAAGGACGGCATCAACCTGGAAACCGACAGCAAGGTGATCCGCGACGGCAACAAGGTGCGCGTGTACATGACCTCCATGGCCCCGGCCTATGGGCTCTCGGAGTTCACGGTCAAGCAGGGCAATGAAGTCACGGTGACCATCACCAATATCGACATGATCGAGGACGTGACCCACGGTTTTGTGATGGTCAACCACGGCGTGAGCATGGAGATCAGCCCGCAGCAGACTTCGTCGATCACCTTTATCGCCGACAAGCCGGGGCTGCATTGGTACTACTGCAGCTGGTTCTGCCATGCACTGCATATGGAGATGGTGGGGCGCATGAAAGTCGAGCCTGCCTGAACGCAGAGCACCACCACTGGGCCAATCCAGGCGCGTGGCTTGTGTGGAAGCGGGCTTGCTTCCACACAAGCCTTGCTCCCACACCGGGTCGTCTTTCATTCATGGGGTATCGCCGTGGCTCGATCACTTCTCGTCTTGCTGGCGCTGGGATTGTTTTCGGCCCAGGCGGCCGCCGCTGTGCGGCCACTCACCGACTTGCCGCTGCAACCCGATGGCGAACAGCACTGGCGCCTGCCCGCCGGCGAATACCGTGGCTCGTTCAGCATCGACCAGCCGATGCAACTCACCTGCGCCCCCGACGCCATCTTCCAGGCCGAAGGACAGGGCAACGGCCTGATCATCAGCGCCCCTGACGTCAGCGTGCAGGGCTGCACATTCCTCGACTGGGGCCGCGACCTCACCGCGATGAACGCCGCGGTCTTCATCCAGCCCCAGGCCCAGCGCACACAACTGCGCGGCAACTACCTGCAAGGTCCAGGCTTTGGCATCTGGGTCGACGGCACCGCCGACGTGAGCCTGATCGACAACCGCATCCAGGGCGACCCGCTGCTGCGTTCCCAGGACCGAGGCAACGGCATCCACTTGTACGCGGTGCACGGTGCTCGGGTCATTGGCAACCAAGTGCGCGAGGCCCGCGACGGTATCTACATCGACACCTCCAACGGCAACCTGCTGCAAGGCAACACCCTCGAAGACCTGCGTTACGGCATCCACTACATGTTCGCCAACGACAACCAGGTACTCGGCAACACCACCCGCCGCACCCGCACCGGCTATGCGCTGATGCAAAGCCGCAAGCTCACGGTGATCGGCAACCGCTCCGAGCAGGACCAGAACTACGGGATCCTGATGAACTACATCACCTATTCCACCTTGCAGGACAACCTCGTCAGCGACGTGCGCGACGGTTCCACCGGCGACAGCATGATCACCGGCGGCGAAGGCAAGGCGCTGTTTATCTACAACTCGCTGTTCAACCGCATCGAACACAACCGCTTCGAGCGCAGCGCCGTGGGCATTCACCTCACGGCCGGCTCGGAAGACAACCGCATCGCCGGCAACGCCTTTATCGGCAACCGCCGCCAGGTCAAGTACGTGGCCACACGCTTGCAGGAATGGTCGGCCGACGGCCGTGGCAATTTCTGGAGCGACTACCTGGGCTGGGACCGCAACGGCGATGGCCTCGGCGATGTGGTCTACGAGCCCAACGACAACGTCGACCGCCTGCTGTGGTTGTACCCCCAGGTGCGCCTGTTGATGAACAGTCCTGGCATCGAGCTGCTGCGTTGGGTGCAACGTGCGTTTCCGGTGATGAAGTCGCCCGGGGTGATGGACAGCCACCCCTTGATGCAAGCCCCCAACCACAAGGAACCTGCATGATGAACGTCGTCGAGATCGAAGGCGTCACCCAGCGTTATGGGCGCACGGCGGTGCTGCACGATTTGAACCTGAGCCTGGCTCCCGGCGAAGTGCTGGGCCTGTTCGGGCATAACGGCGCGGGCAAGACCACCGCGATGAAACTGGTGCTGGGCTTATTGCAGCCCGGTGCGGGGCAGGTACGGGTCTTCGGTCGTGCGCCGAGCGATCCCCGGGTGCGGCGCATGCTCGGCTATCTGCCGGAAAACGTGACCTTCTATGCGCAGTTGAGCGGCCTCGAAACCTTGCGTCATTTCGCTCGGCTCAAGGGCGCGCCGCTGCATCAGGTCGACCGCCTGCTGCACGACGTCGGCCTGGGCGCAGCGGCCGAGCGGCGGGTCAAGACCTACTCCAAAGGCATGCGCCAGCGCCTTGGGCTGGCCCAGGCGCTGCTGGGTGAGCCCCGCCTGTTGCTGCTCGACGAACCCACCGTCGGCCTTGATCCGGTCGCCACCCAGGACCTGTACGGTTTGCTCGACCGCCTGCGCGAGGGCGGTACCAGCATCATCCTGTGCTCCCACGTGTTACCGGGCGTGGAGGCGCATATCAACCGCGCCGCGATCCTCACCCAAGGCCGTCTGCTCGCACTGGGCAGCCTCGCGCAATTGCGTGCCGAGGCCGGGTTGCCGACGCTGATCCGCAGCCGTGGCCTGCAACGCCCGGACATGTTGCAACAGCGCTGGAGCGCCGCCGGGCATGTCACCCAGACCTGGGGCCCAGGTGGCCTGCAAGTGGCGGCGCACGCGAACGACAAGATGGACCTGCTGCGCCAGTTGCTGGTGCTGGACAGCCCCAGCGACGTGGAGCTTTTGCCGCCGTCCCTGGAGGACATCTATCGCCACTACCTCAACAGCGGGGAGGTCGCCTTATGAACGCAGTCTGGAACCTGGCCCGCAAAGAGTTTGGCGACGGCCTGCGCAACCGCTGGTTGTTGGCGATCAGCCTGTTGTTCGCAGTATTGGCCATCGGTATCGCCTGGCTTGGCGCGGCCGCCGCCGGGCAATTGGGCTTCACGTCGATCCCGGCGACCATCGCCAGCCTGGCCAGCCTGGCGACTTTCCTGATGCCGCTGATCGCGTTGTTGCTGGCCTACGACGCCATTGTCGGCGAAGACGAAAGCGGCACCTTGTTGCTGCTGCTCACTTACCCGCTGGGACGCGGGCAGATCCTGTTGGGCAAGTTTGTCGGGCATGGGCTGATCCTGGCCCTGGCCACCGTGATCGGCTTTGGTTGCGCGATGTTCGCCATTGCGCTGTTGGTGGATGACGTTGAACTGGGCCTGCTGCTCTGGGCGTTTGGCCGCTTCATGCTGACCTCGACATTGCTGGGCTGCTGTTTTCTCGGCCTGGCCTACGCGCTGAGCAGCCTCTGCGCAGAAAAATCCACCGCCGCCGGCCTGGCGCTGGGCGTGTGGTTCTTCTTTGTACTGGTGTTCGACCTCGGTTTGCTCGCCTTGCTGGTGCTGAGCAAAGGTCAATTCAACCCTCAGGGCTTGCCGTGGTTGCTGCTGTTCAACCCCACCGATGTGTATCGGCTGATCAACCTCGCGGGCTTCGACACGGGGACTGCATCGGTCGGGGTCATGGCCCTGGGCAGCGACCTCGATGTGCCGGCGCCAGTGTTATGGGCATGCCTGCTGGCGTGGGTCGGCGTACCGCTGGCGCTGGCCTATGGCTTGTTCAAACGGCGCGCGGCCTGAAGAATTCTTATGACGGCTGGAGTCACGTTTATGGGTGTAAAAACACGGGTAATGGCGGCGCTGTTGGCCGGCCTGTTGCTGGCGGCGTGCGACAAGGCGCCAGAGTCGAGCTTCACCGATGCACCGGTGGCGTTTCATCCCAATGATGAGTGTCATGTGTGCGGCATGGTCATCAGCGAATTCCCCGGGCCCAAGGGCCAGGTGGTGGAGCGCGACGGGGTGAAGAAGTTCTGCTCCACCGCCGAAATGCTCGGCTGGTGGTTGCAGCCGGAAAACCATCACGACACGGCCAAGCTGTATGTGCATGACATGGGGCGCAGCCATTGGGATGCACCGGACGACACGCAACTGATCGATGCGCGCACTGCGTTTTATGTGATCGGCACCGGGCTCAAGGGCGCGATGGGGGTGGTGCTGGCGTCGTTCGCCGATGAGGCCAAGGCGCAAAAGGTCGCGGCGGATACGGGTGGGCGCGTGCTGCGGTTTGCCGAAATTGACCTGGCGCTGTTGCAGCAACCGGCAGGCATGGCCCACAGCGGGCACTGAGTCAGCCTGCCTGGTAGCCCATCAGCTGTTCTTCGCACAGGATCCGGATGGTGCGCCGCTGCACCTCGATCAAGCCACTTTCGACCAGCCGGTGCAGGATCCTTGAAAAGGTCTCCGGCTGGATCCCCAGCTTCGATGCCACCAGGCGCTTGGGCACTTGCAGCACCACCTCACCGCTGACGGCATTGCGCTCCTGGAACAGGAAATTGATCACTCGGCGACTGGCGTTGGCCAGGGTCAGGGTGTCGATGTCTTGCAAGCGCTGGTGCAGGTGGATGCTCATGCTGCCGAGGATCGCCAGGCAGATCTGCGGCTGGTCCTCCAGGGCACGGCGGTAGTGCTGGCCTTCGATGCTGACCAACACGCTGTCTTTAAGCGCGGTGGCGCTGACCGGGTAGGCCTTGGCTTGGGTAAACAGCAGCGCCTCGGCAAAGGTTTGGCCGGGTTGGATGACTTCCACCAGGTGCTCCTGGCCTTCGCCCGTGACGCGGTGCAGTTTGATCTGGCCGCTGACCAGCAGGAAGAAACGCTCGGCGGGGTCGCCCTGATGCACGAGCGGCGCGTGGCCGGGCAGGCGCTTGAGGTTGGCCAGGGTGCAGACGTCCTGGAAGGTTTTTTCCGGTAGCCGGCTGAACAGGTGGTGTCGGCGCAGGGTCAGTACGATTTGGGGGTGGGTGAGCATGGGTTGGGGCCTCCGCGGGTGGTCAGGGTAGGGCGCCTTGGGGGAATGCGGCTATGCCTCTGAAGGAGTACCTCTGGGGCTTGAGTCCATATCCGTTGCTGCGGTCACCCATCACCTCTACCAACAGTGCCGCCGCCTTCGCAGCCTCGCTAAAGCTCGACAGCTCCCACAGGGGATTGGCGGTGTGAGAGGGATCTC
>NZ_JAPFHC010000057.1:0-17500 GCF_059803535.1 Pseudomonas sp. RP-B7 | reverse complement strand
ATGAGTTGACTGACACACCGCATTCGCGAGCAAGCCCGCTCCCACATTTGGATCTCCATGTATTCAGATGGAACTGTGCTCTGGCTCTTGATTTTGATCTTAGGCGCCCCGTTAAACACGCTGGCCGGAATTCGACATGGATTACGGGCACACCGAGCCTAGGCGAGGTGCCGAGTGGTGGGGCAAGAGCGTTTTGCTTACTTTTGCGCTTTTCAAAAGTGAGCCGCTGTAAGAGCGGAACCATAAGCCGCCGTTGCCCAAAAAACGGATATGTACACCGACAAACAGGGCCAACAACATGAGCCTACTCCCCTACGCCTGGGCCAAATCCCAACGCATCCTCCTGCGCACTAACGCCGAAGGCCTGCTCCTGACGGTATGCCCCTCAACCCCCGGCTGGTCCATCAGCGAAGTCCACCGCCAATTCGGCCAATCCCCCATCGAACAAGTGCGCGACGACGAACTCGACGGCCTGCTCACCAGCGCCTACGCCGACACCGGCAGCGCCGCCGCCGTGGTCGGCGCGGCAGAAAACGAGGTGGATCTGGACCGCCTGATGCAAGACATGCCCGAAGTCACCGACCTGCTCGACACCCAGGACGGCGCGCCGGTGATCCGCATGATCAACGCCTTGCTGACCCAGGCCGCCCGCGACGAGGCCAGCGATATTCATATCGAGCCCTATGAAACCCACTCGGTGGTGCGCTACCGCGTCGATGGCACCCTGCGTGATGTGGTGTCACCGCGCAAGGCGTTGCACGGCGCGCTGGTGTCGCGGATCAAGATCATGGCCCAGCTCGACATTGCCGAAAAACGCCTGCCCCAGGACGGCCGCATCGCACTGCGGGTGGCCGGGCGGCCGATTGATATTCGCGTGTCGACGGTGCCCACCGGGCATGGCGAGCGGGTGGTGATGCGGCTCCTGGACAAGCAGGCCGGGCGCCTGCAATTGGAGACCCTGGGCATGGAACCGCAGCTGTTGGCGCGCCTCGACACGCTGATCCGCCAGCCCCACGGCATCGTGCTGGTCACCGGGCCGACCGGCAGCGGCAAGACCACCAGCCTGTATGCGGCGCTGGCGCGACTGGATGCGAGTACCAGCAATATCCTCACCGTGGAAGACCCGGTGGAATACGACCTGCCGGGCATCAGCCAGATCCAGGTCAACGCCAAGATCGACATGACCTTTGGCCTCGCCCTGCGCGCAATCCTGCGCCAGGACCCGGACATCATCATGATTGGCGAGATCCGCGACCTGGAGACCGCGCAAATTGCCGTGCAGGCCTCGCTGACCGGTCACCTGGTGCTGGCGACCCTGCACACCAACGATGCGGTGTCGGCGGTCAACCGGCTGATCGACATGGGCGTCGAGCCGTTTCTGTTGGCTTCGTCGTTGTTGGGCGTGTTGGCCCAGCGCCTGGTGCGTCGCCTGTGCCCGCACTGCAAGCAGGAAGATCCGGCCGCGCCCGGTACCTGGCGCCCGGTGGGCTGTGCGCAGTGCAATCAGGTCGGCTACAGCGGCCGCACCGGTATCCACGAGTTGTTCTGCGTCGATGACGACGTGCGCAGCCTGATCCACCAGGGCGCCGGCGAGCAGGACCTGCGCCTGGCCGCCCGCCGCGCCGGCATGTTCAGCATGCGTGAAGACGGCGAGCGCTGGGTGCGCAGCGGCGCCACCGCGCCTGAAGAAATCCTGCGCGTGACACGGGACGCCTGATGAATCGCTATCGCTTCGAGGCCGCCGATGCCAGCGGCAACGTCGAGACCGGGCATGTGGAGGCCGACAGCCAGAGCGCCGCATTTGCCAACTTGCGCGGGCGCGGTTTGACCGCGTTGCTGGTGCAGCTGGAGAGCAACCAGCAGGTCGCCGGCAGCAGCCTGTTCACCCCCAAGCTCTCGGACAACGACCTGGCCTGGGCCACGCGCCAACTGGCAAGCCTGCTGGGCGCCAGCCTGCCGTTGGAAGCGGCGTTGAGCGCAACGGTGGAGCAGGCCGAGAAAAAACACATCGCCCAGACCCTCAGCGCAGTGCGTGCCGATGTGCGTGGCGGCATGCGCCTGGCGGATGCCTTGGCTGCGCGGCCACGGGACTTCCCCTCGATCTACCGCGCGCTGATCGCGGCGGGGGAGGAGTCCGGCGACCTGGCCCAGGTGATGGAGCGCCTCGCCGACTACATCGAGGAGCGCAACAACCTGCGCGGCAAGATCCTTACGGCGTTTATCTACCCTGGCGTGGTGGGGCTGGTGTCCATCGGTATCGTGATTTTTTTGCTCAGCTACGTGGTGCCCCAGGTGGTCAGCGCATTTTCCCAGGCGCGCCAGGATTTGCCGGGGCTGACCTTGGCGATGCTCAACGCCAGCGATTTTATCCGCGCCTGGGGCTGGCTGTGTTTTGCCGGGATCGTCGCTGGTTTCTGGAGTTGGCGCCTGTATTTGCGCAATCCCGTGGCGCGCCTGAATTGGCACAGCCGGGTGCTGCGCTTGCCGTTGATCGGGCGGTTTGTGCTGGGCCTCAACACCGCGCGCTTCGCTTCGACCCTGGCGATCCTCGGCGGTGCCGGCGTGCCGCTGTTGCGCGCCCTGGAGGCGGCGCGCCAGACCCTGTCCAACGACCGCCTCGACCGGTGCGTCTGCGAGGCCACCGCCAAAGTGCGCGAAGGCGTCAACCTGGCCCCGGCGCTGGCGGTGGAGAAGGTGTTTCCGCCGGTGCTGATCCACCTGATCGCCAGCGGCGAAAAGACCGGCTCGCTGCCGCCGATGCTGGAGCGTGCGGCGCAGACGCTGTCGCGGGATATTGAACGGCGGGCGATGGGCATGACCGCGTTGCTGGAGCCGCTGATGATTGTGGTGATGGGCGCCGTCGTACTCGTCATTGTCATGGCGGTGTTGCTGCCAATTATCGAGATCAACCAACTCGTCACCTGACCTACTGGCGAAACCCAATCCACATGCGGGTGCGGGCTTGTGTGGGAGCGGGCTTGCTCGCGAATGCGGTGGGTCAGATATGAATTCATCGACTGATCCACCGCATTCGCGAGCAAGCCCGCTCCCACATGGGTTATGTGTGTTCAGCACATTTATCGTGCTCCCGTTCTACCTCGGGTTCCTCATTCCGTCACATCCCAAGGTCTATACGGCCTCCAGCCCCACTCGCTGAAACCTCGCTGTCACCTGCGCCCAAACCGCTCAAAATCATGACCAAAACACCCGAGAATCTTTTTAAAAATCAAGGCGTTCCTCCCGAGGTTTTTTCCTACAACCGTCATCGGAAACTGCGAATTTCTCTCCCATGGTTTTCACCCCTGGCCACCCCCGCACGACGGCTTGGGACCGAAGCCATGGCGTCATGCAAGAGCCATCTACCCCAAACGTACAAACACGACGAAAGGAGCTTCTTCATGTTTAAGCGCAACGTTCTCGCGGTATCCATGACCCTCGCTGCACTGTGCTCGGCACAAGCTGCATTCGCAGACGTAAACGGCGGCGGCGCCACTCTGCCTCAGCCGCTGTACCAGACTGCTGGCGTACTCACCACCGGCTTTGCCCCTTACATCGGCGTTGGCAGCGGCAAAGGCAAAGCGGCGTTCCTCAACAACGATTACAGCCAATTCGGCACCGGCACCAAGAACGTGCACTGGGCTGGCAGCGACTCCAAGCTGACGGTCGATGAACTGCTCAATTACAAGAACGGTCATGAAGCCGCGTGGGGCAAGCTGATCCAGGTGCCTTCGGTGGCGACTTCGGTGGCCATTCCGTTCAACAAGGCAGGGACCGCTGCCGTTGACCTGAGTGTCAACCAACTGTGTGGTGTGTTCTCCGGCCGTCTGACCGACTGGAGCCAGATCGCGGGTTCGGGCCGTACCGGCACGATCAAGGTTGTTTACCGCAGCGAAGCGAGCGGCACCACCGAACTGTTCACGCGCTTCCTCAACGCCAAGTGCGCCGAGACCGAGGCATTCGCTGTGACCACTAACTTTGCCCAGAGCTACGGCAACGTGACCAAGAAGGTTCCAGCCGGTTCCGTTTCTGCCTCGGGCAGCCAAGCGGTAATGACTCTGTTGAACTCCACCGACGGTGCCATCACCTACATGAGCCCGGACTACGCGGCCACCACTCTGGCCGGTCTGGATGACGCGACCAAGGTTGCCAAGGTCAACGGCGTTTCCCCAGCCCCTGCCAACGTATCTGCCGCCATCGCCCTTGTACCGGTTCCGACTGGCACCAACGTCGCCAACCAGAACGCCTGGGTTCCAACCTTCGCCGCCGCTGCCAGCACTTCCGACCCAAGCGTCGTCGCCTACCCGACTTCGGGCTACCCAATCCTGGGCTTCACCAACGTGATCTTCAGCCAGTGCTACGCCAACGCTGACCAGACCACCCAGGTCCGCAACTTCTTCACCCGTCACTACAACCTCAGCGCGTTCGGCAGCAACGATACCGCGATCCGCAACAACCGCTTCGTGCCTCTGCCAGACTCCTGGAAAACCGCGATCAACGATAACTTCCTGACCGCCACCAGCGCCCTGAGCATCGGCAAGTCCAACGTGTGCAACGGCATCGGTCGTCCGCTGTAACCCCGCTTCAACGACCCGCAACACCGATCAGCAACGGCCTGTGCCGTTGCTGATTTTTTTTGCGTTAGCAGCCCTTTATGAACTTTGCATGACAGAAGTTCAGTCGCGCCCCTCGCCAACCGCCTAACCCTCATACGTGAGCGTGTCTTGCCCCTGGGCAACTACAAAGAAGGAAGATCCAGATGGTCCGCTGCAAACCAACGGTTCACCGCAAAGCCCAGCCCGTGTTGTTGCTCAAGCCCCTGGCGCAGGCCATTGCCTTGTTGATGGTGGCGGGCAACGCCCAGGCGGCGTCGGCGTTCAGTTCCGGCTGGTTTGCCGATAAGGGCGCGTCCCAGGCGGCCACGGCGGCGCGTACCAGTGGGCAGGTGTCGGGCATTCCGACCTTGAACCAGCAGGCGCGGGCCAATCAGCAGTTGGCGCGTTCGATCAGCACGCTGAATACCAGCGTCGCGGCGATTGCCGCGCAGCAGGCGGCGCAAGCGGCCGGGCGGCAGGCGGCATTGGGGCAGGTGTCGACGATTCCGGATGGCTTGGGCAAGGGCGGCTTGCAGGTCGACAACAGCCTGACCCAGGGCTGGACCAACGCCAAGGGCCCGACCCAGACCCAGGCCGGCGGCAAGACCACGGTGAACATCGAGCAGACCGCCGACAAGGCGATCCTCAACTGGGAGACGTTCAACGTCGGGCGCAACACCACGGTGGACTTCCAGCAGCAGTCCAACTGGGCGCTGCTCAACCGCGTCAACGATCCGAATGCGCGCCCGAGTGAAATCCAGGGCCAGATCAACGGCGCCGGCACGGTCATGATCATGAACCGCAACGGCGTGGTGTTCAGCGGCACCAGCCAGGTCAATGTGCGCAACCTGGTGGCGGCGGCGGCGAACATCACCGATGAACAGTTCACCCAGCGCGGCATTTACGTCGATGCCAACGGCACCCAGCCGACGTTTACCGATGCGGCCGGCAAGGTTGAAGTCCAGCGCGGCGCAGTGATCCAGACCCACAACGCCGCCACGTCCACCGATGCCGGCGGCTATGCCTTGCTGCTTGGTTCCGAGGTGGACAACGCCGGTACGATCATCACCGCCAAGGGCCAGACCACCCTGGCGGCGGGTGACAGCTTTTACATCCGCAAAGGTGTCGGCACCGCCGGCAACGAGCGTTCCACCACCCGTGGCAACGAAGTGGCGGCTGGCCTCAACGCTGGCAGCACGGCGGGCAAGGTCAGCAACAACGGCCTGATCATGGCCTCCACCGGCGACATCACCCTGACCGGCCACCAGGTCGTGCAGAACGGCGTGGCCCTGGCCAGTACCTCGGTGGATACGCGCGGAACTATCCACTTGCTCAACGCGGCCACTGACACCACTGGCAGTGTCACCCTGGGCGAAAGCAGCACTACCGCGATCCTGCTGGACGCCAGCGCCAGCACCGCGCTCAACAGCCAGCAGGCCAACGGCCTGAGCAAGTTCGATGGCCTGGCCGCCAACCTGATCAACGGGCAGTTCAATCACCTCAGCGCCGTGGCCGACCGCAGCGACCAATCACGGGTCGAGATCGTCAGCGGCGGCACGGTGGACTTCCAGAACGGCTCGATCACCCTCGCCACCGGCGGGCAGGTCGCCGTCAGCGCCGGGCAACGCAGCCTGGTGCGCGACGGCGCGAAGATCGATGTGTCGGGCGCGGTCGGCGTCAAGGTGGCGATGGAAGCCAACAACATCAAGATCAACGTGCAGGGCAACGAGCAGCGCGATGCGGTGGTCAACCGCGATGGCGGGCAACTGATCAACAACGACGTGTGGGTCGACCTGCGTGAGCTGGTGTTTGTCCCGGCCGGCACCAACGGCTATACGACGGATCGCTGGTACACCGCGGGCGGCTTGCTCGAAGTCGGTGGCTACCTCGGCACCCAGGGCCACTCGGTGGGCGAGTGGATGGCCCAGGGCGGCACCGTGACGTTTACCGGCAAGGACGTGGTGACCCAGCAGGGCGCGCAGATCAACCTGTCGGGCGGCACCGTGGATGTGCAGGCCGGCAAGATCCGCCTGACCTGGCTCAAGGGGCCGGACGGGCGTTTGTACGAACTGTCGAAGGCACCGGGCGACATTCTCTACTCCGGCGTCTACAAGGGGTTTGAAGACACCAGTGCGCGCTGGGGCCAGACCGATTACTACTACAACCCTCTGATCGCCCAGCAAAGCCGCCAGGAGTCCGGTTACACCGTGGGCCGCGATGCCGGCAAGCTGGTGGTCGGCACGTCAGGCGCGGTGTTGGAAGGCCAGATTCTCAGCGACGTGTTCCAGGGTGATCGCCAGACCCGGGCACCGGCGCTCAACCTCGACGGTTATCAGCAATCCCAGAAAGCGCTGGCCCAGCGGGCGCAGTTGATCATCGGGCAATACACGCCGATCTATGACAAGACCACCGGCACCCTGCGTTATGGTCTGACGCCGATGGCGGAGCAGGTGCTGATCGAGCAGTCCGCGCAAAAGATCGCCGCCGGTATGGACTTGAGCACGGCATTGCCCGCCGAGCGTCAAGGCGCGGTGGTGCTGGACGCCGATCAACTCAATGGCTTCCAGCTGGGCGCGATCAAGCTCGGTGCCAAGCAGGGCATCGCCGTCAATGGCGCACTCAACGTCGCCGATGGCGGCGACATCACCCTCTACGCACCGCGTGTCGAGGTGAACGCAAACCTGACTGCCCACGGCGGCAGCCTGAATCTGGGCAACGTGCTCAACCAGGTCAATCTCAACGGCAACAACGCCGTGGCCGACGTGATCCTGGCGGGCAGCGGGCAGATCGACGTGGCCGAGGGCGTCAAGCTGGACGCCTCGGGGCGCTGGAACAATCTGCTGCTGGACCCTGCCGGTGGCGGCAACGGTGTGGCGTACGTGAACGGCGGCAAGGTCTCGCTGCGCAGCAGTGGCGATGTGAGCCTTGGTGCGGGCAGCCTGGTGGAGGTGTCCTCCGGGGCGACACTTGGCGTCGATCGCAGTGTCAACGGTGGCAAAGGCGGCAGCGCCACCCTGAGCGCCCTGGGCGCGTTGAGCCTCCAGGGCGAGGTGCGCGGTTACGGTGTGAGTGGCGGCGGCACCCTGGCCTTGCAGAGCCAGAAGGTGTTGATTGGCGAAAGTGCCGATCCCCTCGCCACCGGCACGTTGCAATTGGCCGGGGACTTTTTCAACAAGGGCTTTTCGGCCTACGACATCACTGGCAATGAAGGGCTGCTCGTCGCCGACGGCACCCAGGTTGACGTGACGGTGCCGGTCTTGCACCTGGGTGACCAGGCGAGTACCGCGCCCAGTGGCAGTGACCCCGCCAGCGCCCTGGCGCGCTGGCTGCCGGAGTTGTATCAGCCGGACGCCGTCAAAGGCGTACTGACCCCACGGCGCGGCGCCAGCTTGAACCTGACCGCCGGCAACCCGTACATCACGGCCGACAAACTGGCGACCACGGCCCTGACCGTCGGCCAGGGTGCGGTGATCAACGTCGACCCGCGCCAGGCCATCAACCTGCGCAGCGTTGGCCAGTTGACCCTCAACGGCACACTCAACGCCTGGGGCGGCAACGTCAGCCTGGGCGGCCTGGCGGTGACCCCGCAGGTGCTGTTGCAGGCGAATGCCGAAGGGCATGGCCGCTCGATCTGGCTGGGTGAACAGGCCGTGGTCGATGTGTCGGCCCGCGCCGTCAGCGCCGTGGACAACCAAGGGCGCCGCTACGGCGTGGTGGACGCCGGTGGCAAGATCCGCATCGGTGGCGATCTTGACCTGACCACCGGCGTCGCCAGCGCCAGCGACCTGTTTGTGGTGGTGCGTGACGGGGCGCGCCTGGAAGCGTCCGGCACCCAGGCCACACTGAATGTTGCGGGGCAGGGCACGGTGCAGGTCGCCAGCAACGGCGGCACCATCAGCCTGGCCTCCAACAACGGCCTGTACCTGGATGGCAGTTTTGTCGCCCGCGCCGGTGGCGTGGGGGCGGCGGGTGGTAGCCTGGTCGTCGCGTTGCAGAGCCCGAACTACCTCAAGCAGTACGCCAGTAACCGGGTACTCAACGGCCGCGAGTTGATCATCAGCCAGACCCACCAGCCCCTGAATCTGGCGGACACCGCCGAGGCCGCCGCCGACAGCCTGGTCTATGGGCATGCGCGGCTCGGGGTGGACCAAATCAGCTCGGGTGGTTTTGACAACCTGGCGCTGATGAGCAATGGCCTGATGAGCTTCGATGGCGACGTGAACATCGCCATGGGTCAGAGCCTGCGCCTGTTCAGCGCCGCGTATAACCTCAGTGAAGGTGCCGCCGCTGGTTCACGGATCAACCTGTCGGCGCCGTATCTGTTGCTGGCCGGTCTGACGACGCAGACCCTGGACCCGAACGTGCGCCCGACCATCAACCTGGGCAAGCCGTCTCAGCTCGCCACGGCGGCGCAGTTCAATGCTGGTGGCGATCTGATTGATGTGCGCGACAACGTGGTGTTTGGCATGAAGGGCAGCCTGTACCAGGCCGACGCCAGCCTGATCACGGTTGAGCGGCGCGGTTTTGATCAGGTGAACCTCACCAGTCAGGGCGACTTGCGCTTCCTGGCGGGTAGCGTTGAAAACGCTATCGTCGCCGGTATCAACACGCAGTTGCTGACCCAAGGCGACATGACTCTGCGCGCTGCGCAACTCTACCCGGCCACCGAAGTCGGTGCGCGTATCGTCGCCGGCTATTTGGGCGATTCATCCACCGTTGCCCTTGGCCTGGATTTTGACCCCTTGCGCACGTTGACCATCGGCCGTGTCGGCAGCACCGATGCACCGCTGCCTTATTCGGTGTTCGGCCACCTGCAACTGGGTGCCGCAAACATTATCCAGGGGGGCGTGGTACGCGCTCCGCTGGGGCTGATCGATATTGGCAGCACGGGCAGCGAGCGCGTGCAGTTGCTGCCGGGCAGCCTCACGTCGGCGAGTGGCAAGGGCCTGGTGATGCCGTTTGGCGGCACGGTGGACGGCCAGGTCTACCGCTATAACGGCAAGCAAGTGGTGTTTGTCGGGCAAGGCGGGCTCAGTGCCAGCGGTCAGGATCTGGGGATTGGCGTGATCCTGGGCGGCAAGACCGTCGCCGTGCTGCCCGATGCCACCGTGGACCTGTCCGGCGGCGGCGAATTGCTGGGTGCCGGGTTTGTGTCCGGGCGCGGCGGCTCCACCGATGCGCGCTACAACCCGCTGGTGCAAGTGGGCGCCAACGGTGGGTTCAGCCTGCCGGGCCTGTCCACCAACCCGATCTACGCGATTGTGCCGGGGGTGCAGCCCGTTGCCGCGCCTGTGGCGGGGGAGGCCGGGGCGGTCACGCCGTTGGTTGGCCAGCAAGTCACGATCGGCGCCGGTATACCGGGGCTGCCCGCCGGAACTTACACGCTGATGCCATCGACCTACGCGTTACTGCCCGGGGCCTATCGCGTTGAAATCAACGGTTTGGCTGGCTTGGGCGGCGATGGCGCGACCCAATTGATGCGCAACGGTTCGTGGAGCACGGCCGGGCGCTTGTCGATTGCCAATACCGGAATCAGCGACAACGTTGCCAGTCAATTGATCCTGACGTCGGCCGATACACTGCGCCGCTATTCCCAGTACAACGAAACCAGCTATGCGCAGTTCGCCAGGGCGGACGCGGCAAAAATCGGCGTGCCACGCCCCATGCTTGAGGTGGATGCCAAGACCTTGAAACTGGCCTTGCGCACCGGTGGTGGTGCGGATGCATTTTCATTCCAGGGTATTGGCCGCTTCGGTGCGGCGCAGGAAGGTTATGGCGGTACGGTAACGGTAGTCGATACGACCCGTGGTGGCATTGAAGTAGTGGGCGCAGATCGGGCGGCGACCCAGGGTTTTGCAGGGATCACCTTGCGGGCTGACAGCCTCAATGCACTGGGGGCATCGCGCCTGGTCGTCGGGGGCATGACCAGCGTCACGTATGGCCAGTCTGGCAACTTCATCACGTTGGTGGATGGGGTGAACGGCGCCCGCAGCAACATTGTGCTGCGTGAAGGCGCGACGTTGGCTGCGCCTGAAGTGTTCCTGGTCAGTCAAACCGGCTCGATCGTCGTTGAGCAGGGCGCTTCGATCAACACTATCGGCCGAGGCAACGCGGGCTACGACGCCCGTGACGGTTTTATTTACAAGGTCACCAACATGCTGGCGGTGTCCAACGGCCTGCTCAATGTGATCGCGGCGCCGGGCATTGGTGGCGAGGTTAGTGGGGGCATCAGCATCGGCACCTGTAGCACCAGCCCTTGCAGTGGGCAGACCGGGCTGTATTCCGAAGGCAGTATCGTCGCTTTGACCGACGCCTCGTTTGCACTGGGCGATCAAGTGCGCTACGGCACGCGTCACCTCAACCTGGGGGTCAGTGCGATCAACCTTGGCAGCGCCGCTGCGCTCGCCGCCGCAGAAGCCGCGAATCAACGGCCGGCAGGCCTCACGTTGTCCCAGGCACTGCTTGACCGTCTGCTGCAGGGCGATACCCAGTTCGGCGCGCCGGCCCTGGAGACCCTGCAACTCTCGGCCCGTGACAGCTTCAATTTCTACGGCAGCACCTCGCTGGATACTTATGACCCCCTGACCGGCAAATCGCGGTTGAGCAACCTGATGATCTCCACGCCGGCGATCTATGGCGCCGGCGGTGCCAACGATGTGGCCAGCATCCACACCGCCAACCTGATCTGGCAGGGCGCGACCAACCCGGCGGGTGCCGTGGTCAGCGGCGGCGCGGGCACCGGCAGCGGGCGCCTGGACATCAACGCCGACCGCATCGAATTCGGTTACGGCAGCTTTGCCCAGCCGAGCACGACCCTGAACTTCGACCGCCTGGCGCTGGGCTTTGCCAACGTCAATCTGAACGCCAGCGAACGCATCACCGCCAACCACAAGGGCAGCCTGTCGGTCTATCAACACCAGGGTGCCTATGACGCGGTGAAGGGTTTCACCTACACAGGCGGTAACCTGAATATCCTCACGCCGCTGATGACCGGTGCCGCTGGCTCAGTCAACCGCATCACTGCCGGTGGCGCGATTGATGTGGCGGCGTCTGCCGGGGCACGCGGCAAGGCCGAGGGGCAGGGTGCCGAATTGTCCTTGAACGGCGACAGCATTCGTCTGGCGGGCGCCGTGGTGCTGCCGAGCGGCAAGGTCAGCCTTGCAGCGCGGGGTGATGTGCAGTTGACGGACGCGGCGTTGATTGATGTCGCCGGGCGTGCGATCACCTTCAACGACGTGACCAAGTACGGCTGGGGCGGCGACGTCACCCTCGACAGCCGCACCGGCAATATCCATCAAGCGGCAGGCTCGACCATCGACCTGTCGGCCCAGTACAACCAGGCGGGTACGCTGCGGGCCGTGGCGCTGGATGCGGCGGGCGGCATCGTCGACCTGCAAGGCACGCTCCTGGGCAGCAGCAGCGGCTACTACGACGCGGGCGGCACCTTGATGCCTTATCTGGCGGGCAGCGTGCAGATCCAGGCCCAGCGCCTGGGCAGCAGCGGTGTGCTGGACCAGCAGTTTGCCGACCTCAACAGCCGCCTCAACATCGGCCAGGTGTTCGGCGCGCGCAGCTTCCAACTCAAGCAAGGCAACTTGACCATCGGCAACGGCCTCAAGGCCGGCAACATCAGCGTCTCGGTAGACAACGGCAGCCTGCGTGTCACTGGCCTGGTGGATGCCAGCGGTGAACGCGTGGGCAGCATCAACCTGGCCGGCAAGCACGGCTTGAGCCTGGACGGCAGTGCCGTGCTGGATGCCCACGGCAGCAAACTGCGGGTGGACAGCTACGGCAAGATCATCGACTCGCCGAACCGTGCCATGGTGGTGCTCGGCTCCGGCGACGGGCGCTTGACCCTCGCCGATGGCGTGCGCATCGACCTGCGTCACGGCACCGCCGGTTCGACCCACAACGACGGGCTCGCGCGTGGCAGCCTTGAATTGAACGCGCCACGGCTGATCAATGCCGATGGCAGCAGCAACGACATCGACATCGACGCCCGTGGCCGCCTGGCAATCCAGGGTGCACGCTCGATCACGCTCAACGGCATGGCCACATACGATGATGCGCCCGTGATCACCGACCCGACGGCCAGCGGGCGACCTTATCAGCAGATCGACCAGGCTTACCTGGATGGCAAGCACGCACTGAGCACGGCGTTTATCAACGCGGCCTTGCTCAACTCGGACTTGCTCAACAACAAGCTCGCCGGGCTCAACAACAGTACGTATGCCGATACGTTCCATCTGCGCCCAGGGGTGCAAATCGTCAGCAGCACCCCGGACGGTGACCTGGTGGTACAGGGCGACCTGGACCTGTCCGGCTATCGCTACGCCAGCCTCAACCCGCACACCCGGCAGACCTCGGTGTACGGTTCCGGTGAATCTGGCAGCCTGACCCTGCGCGCGGGCGGCGACCTGAGCGTTTACGGCAGCATCAACGATGGCTTTGCACCGCCGCCGGAAACCGTGGATGACAAGGGCTGGGTATTGTTGCCCGGCAAAGACTTCAGCGGCGGCGATATCGTCGTGCCGGGCAACGGCGTGACCCTGGCCGATGGCACGGCGTTCCCGGCGGGCAGTACGTTGAACTACGACCTGCCGATCAAGGGCCTGACGGTCGCGGCCGGCACGCGCTTGCCGACGACAGCGGTGTTGGATCAGGCGCTGGTATTGCCTGCCGGTACGGTATTGGCGGCGGCAATACGGGATGCGTCGGGCAATGTGGTGTATGCCGCCGGCACGTTGCTCGGCGAGGCCACCACGCTGCAACCGGGCACCCAGCTGGACGCCGGCACGCTGCTGAGCCAGGGCACGGCCTTGCGCAACATGCTCTGGCCCAAAGGTGTGCCACTGCCGCAGGTGCATCAGGGCACGCTCTCCACCAGTGTGGTTCTGCTCGACGGCAGTCGCGCCTTGCCACGCGGGGCGTTGATCCCGGCCGGTACCAACATCAAGCTGCCCGACGGGGTTGAATCGGTCCAACTGCGTCCGGAAGTGGCGGGGCGTCAGGGCAAGCTGTGGGCCATTGCGCCGATGCTGGCCGAGGGTTCGCAATCCTGGTCACTGCGTCTGGTCGCGGGCGCCGACACCGACGCGGCGGACAGCCGTATCCTGCAAGCCCATCCACGGGGCGGCGACCTGCACCTGGCTGACAGTCACTACGGCATGTTCGCCAAGGATGTACCGCTCAAGGGGGCCCAGACCTGGACCGCTTACGCGGTCATCGACCTTGCGCTCAACGGGATCACCGTGGTCGAAGGCGACCCGATTGACCAGGCCATCGTTGATATGGTCGGGATGGGTACGATCGAGAATTTCTGTGCCAACTACGGCGCCTATTGCGTGGTCAAGGTCAACCAGCTCTGGACCGAGTCCGCCGCGCAGGAACTGGCGGCGATGGGTATCCATGTGTCCAAGGGCGACGTGATTCAGCAAAGCCTGCTGGACCAACTCAACGTCGGCACCATCGAACAGTTCTGTGCCAACTCACCCACGTATTGCTACCTGCCCAGCAGCAAGGTTGCCGCGCCGTCCAGTACCCGCTTCAGCGTGCTGCGTACCGGCACGGGCGACCTGCAGCTGTTGACTGCTGGCGACCTGAGCATGGACTCACTTTATGGGGTCTATACCGCAGGCACGTCCTCCGTCGCGACCCAGGCGGGCGATCCCTACAATCAAGCGCGGACCCTGGGCCGCACTAACACCGTCCTGGCCGATCCTGCCAGCGCCTACGAAAAGTTTGTCAATGGTTCTGCCGACAGCCTGTACCGCGCCTGGTATCCCGATGCCGGCGGCAACCTCACGCTGAACGTCGGCGGGAACCTGACGGGCAATATTACCGGTATCTCCGAGGGCATCGCCGGGCGGCCTGATCCCAAGGACCGTGGCTACGATTCCGCCAGCGTCGGCAACTGGTTGTGGCGTCAAGGCAGCGCCGATGTGGCCACCGGCGGGCAGGCCCAACCCACGGCCTGGTGGATCAACTTCGGCACCTATGCCAGCACCCCTTCGGTCGATCAGATGCTCGGCTTCACCGGCTTTGGCACCCTTGGCGGCGGTGACCTGGATGTCAACGTGCGCGGCAACGCCGGGTTGCTGGACAGCCGGACCAACAGCGCGCTTGATCCCGGTTTGAACCCGCGTACCCAAGGCCTGGTATTGGCGGTGGGCAGCACCGGCCGGATGGCCAACGACGGCAGCCTGGTGCTGAACGGCGGGGGCGACTTGCGGTTGCGTGTCGGCGGCACGCTCAACCCGGTTGGGGGGCAGACGACGGATTTGCGCAACGGGGTGCTGGTCAACGTGCGTGGCAATGCACAGGTGCAAAGCGGCGCGGTGGGCGGTATCAATCTGACTTACGGCAGCACGACCACACAGCACAGCCCTGGCGAAACGCGCGCATACGATCCGTTAAAGGCCACCCGTGGCTTGCCGTTGGGCGCAATTACCCTAGTGCCGGGTGACGCCACGTTCAACCTGGCGGCGGCGGGCGATCTGGTGGTGCAGAATGTGCTCGACCCGGGCCGGGGCTCGGTGGCGAACAAGTCCGCGTTTACACGGGGAGCCGAGCGGGGTGTAGGGGACAGCTGGTTCACGTTATGGACGGATCACACCGCGATTGATCTTTTTTCGGCTGGCGGCAATGTGACGCCGAATGTCAGCGGCGCCCCTTCTGATCTGGCGATCGTGTATCCCTCGATCCTTCGAGCAACCGCCGCCGGTGGCAGTCTCTACTATGGACGAGCGGTGCGAGAATCCTCGATTGATACTGGCTACATCGCTAATCTTCTGCTCGCCCCAGGCGCCAATGGCGAGTTGCAGTTCCTGGCCAACGATTCGATTTACGCGGGCGGCATGTTCGTCACGCCGTCTGCGGCCGACCCCGGCATCATGGCCACCCCTTGGCGGCCGGCATTCGTCGGCACGATCAACGGCCAGACAGACGCCGATAGCCACAATATCTCCGACAGCAGCGGCCTGGTGTCGGGGGGTAGCTTTGTCAGTACTATCCCGCGTCCCTTGTTCACCTTTGGTGCCCCGACGGCCTCTGCGGCGGGGTATGTGCCGACTGCCCCGGCGCGCTTCTACGCGTTGAGCGGTGATCTGATAGGCGTCAGCAGCGGCAGGGTGATTACCTTCTCCACCACGGCTGGAACGCGCAACGCGGGGCAGGTCTGGTACGAGGGCAACGGCGCGGTGCGGATGATGGCCGGGCGCGACATCGTCAGCAGCGGCAGCGCGTTCAACAACACCGTGGGACCGGACTCGGAGCTGCAAACCGGCAACCTGTTCATCCACAACAACCCCAACGATATTTCCATCGTCTCCGCCGGCCGCGACATTCTCTACAGCAACTTCCAGGTCGCCGGTCCTGGTCTGCTGGAGGTGACGGCGGGCGGCAATATCCTGATGTCCGGGCGAGCGGCGGCCAACGGCGGCGAGGTCAGCGTGACCAGCCTGGGGGCGGTGGTGGCGGGCGACAACCGCCCTGGCGCAAGCATCGTGATGCAAGCCGGTGTCGGCCCCAAGGGCCCGGATTACCTGCGTTTCGTCGAACCCTACCTGAACCCCGTCAACCTGGCGCAAGCCGGCGAGTCGATCCAGGGCAGCAAGGTGGCCAAGACCTACGAAAACGAGTTGGTCACCTGGCTTGCCGAGCGCTTCGGTTTTGTCGGCGATAGCACGCAGGCGTTGGCCTATTACAAGGCGCTGCCCGCGGAGCAACAACGGGTGTTCGCCCGTGACGTGTACTTCGCCGAACTCAAGGCCGCCGGCCGCGAGTACAACACCGATGGCAGCGTGCGCCAGGGCAGCTACCTGCGTGGGCGTGCCGCCATCGCCGCGCTGTTCCCGGACAAGGACGTGGCCGGCAACCCGATCACCTACAAGGGCGACATCACCCTGTTCGGCAGTTCGGGCGTGCACACCAACTTCGGTGGCGCGATCCAGATGCTCACCCCGGGCGGCAGCCAGACCTTCGGTATCGAAGGCGAGGCGCCACCGTCCACGGCGGGGGTGATCACCCAGGGTGCTGGCGATATCCAGCTGTATTCCATGGGCAGCATCCTGCTCGGCCAGAGCCGCATCATGACCACTTTTGGTGGCTCGATCATGGGCTGGACCGCCGAGGGCGACATCAACGCCGGGCGCGGTTCCAAGACCACCGTGGTGTACACGCCGCCCAAGCGTGTCTATGACAACTGGGGTAACGTCAGCCTGTCGCCGTCCGTGCCGAGTACCGGCGCGGGCATCGCCACGCTCAACCCGATCCCGGAAATACCGGCGGGGGACATCGACCTGATCGCACCGCTGGGCACCATCGATGCGGGCGAGGCGGGCATTCGGGTGTCGGGCAACGTCAACATCGCCGCGTTGCGCGTGGTGAACGCGGCGAACATCCAGACCCAGGGCAAGTCGTCCGGGGTGCCGGTGGCGGCGGCGGTCAACACCGGCGCCATGAGTTCGGCCAGCGCGGCCGGAGCGGCGGCGTCCCAGGCGGCGCAAGAGGCGGCGCGCAGCCAGCAGGCGGCGGCCAAGCAAGGGCGGCCGTCCATCGTCACCGTGGAGGTGCTGAGCTTTGGCACCGAGCCGGTAGAACGCGGCCCCGAAGACGCACCGAAAACCAGCGGCTACAACCCCAACAGCCCCGTGCAGGTGCTGGGCGCCGGCCCCCTGAGCGACCAGGCACGGGCGCGCTTGACGGATGAGGAGCGCAAGCAGATCAGTTTGTAGACTTTTTGAAGGACCTCTCGATGTACCTTTGGGGCGATCACTGATCGCCCCGTTTTTTTGTGGGCGATGTGAAGCAAGAGGGTGGGCGCAGATCCAGATGTGGGAGCGGGCTTGTGTGGGAGCGGGGGGGGGGGGGGGGGGGGGGGGGGGGGGGGGGGGGGGGGGGGGGGGGGG
>NZ_JAPFHC010000056.1:0-23255 GCF_059803535.1 Pseudomonas sp. RP-B7 | reverse complement strand
GCGCTGACATCCCAGCAACACAGCTCAAATGTGGGAGCGGGCTTGCCCGCGAAAGCGGTGGTTCAGCCAACACCTCTCCCAACAGTGCCGCCGCCTTCGCAGCCTCGCTAGGGCTCGACAGCTCCCACAGGGGATTGGCAGTGTCTGGGCGATCTCCAGCCAAACACTGACAGACCAGCAACCCCAATCAAATGTGGGAGCGGGCTTGCCCGCGAAAGCGGTGGTTCAGCCAAAACCTCTACCGACAGTACCGCCGCCTTCGCAGCCTCGCTAAAGCTCGACAGCTTCCACAGGGGATTGGCAGTGCCTGGGCGATCTCCAGCCGAACACTCACTTCCCATCAACATCAATCAACTGTGGGCTTGCCCGCGATGACGGTCCGTCAGTCAACAGTGATAGGTGCTGCTCAGTGGTTCTTGCTCCTACTTCGTTTTACTGGCATTGTTTGCGCAATTGGTAATATTTCCCATTTGAGACTCTTTTGCGCATGCATGACATTCCGGCCACGCTGGACGGTTCAGCCCGTCAGCAGACCCTTGCGGCAATGTACAGCGAGCATCACGGCTGGTTGCACGGCTGGCTGCGCAAAAAGCTGGGTTGCTCGCAACACGCCGCCGACCTGGCTCACGATGCGTTTATCCGCGTCCTCATGCTCGCCGAACCGCAACATATCAAGGAGCCCCGGGCGTTCCTGGCGACCACGGCAGGGCGCTTGCTGATCGATAGTGCCCGTCGTCGCCGTATCGAAAAAGCCTACATGGAGGCCCTCGCCGTCCAGTGCGAAGACGCCGGCATGCCCGACCCAGCGGCGATCCATGTCGCGCTGCAAGCCCTGGAACGCATCGCCGAGATGCTCGCCGGCTTGCCCGCCAAGGCTCGCGAGGCCTTTCTGTTAAGTCGCCTCGACGGGCTCACCTACAGTGAAATCGCCACGCGCCTGGAAGTTTCCTCCAGCACCGTCAAAAACTACATCTCCAGCGCCCTGGTGCACTGTTACCACAGCCTGCACGGGGCCGACCCGCTCTAATGAACTGCGAACACATCATCCAGCAAGCGGCGAATTGGCTGACACGCTTGCACGACGAAGACGTCAGCGACGCCGAGCGCCAGGCCTTCCGCGCATGGTGCGACGCCGACCCGCGCCACGCCGTCGCCATCGAGCGCATGCGCGGCCTGTGGGGCAGCCTCGACACCTTGCCGGCAAAGCCTGCGCGTCGCGCCCTCAACCGTGCGTTTGCGCCCCAACGCCGGCGTGGCGCCCAGGCGGTCGGTTTGCTCGGCATGGTGCTCTGCGCCTGGCTGGGCCTGCAACACCTGCCGGTGTGGATGGCTGACCAGCGCACCGGCGTCGGCGAACGCCGGCAGATCGCCCTCGATGATGGCAGCCAACTGCAGCTCAACAGCAACTCGGCGGTGGACGTGAAATTTGACGGCCACCAGCGAGTGATCGAGTTGCTGCAAGGCGAACTCTGGGTCGATGTGGCCAAGGATGCGCAGCGACCGTTCGTAGTGCGCACCGACCAGGGCACGGCGACGGCACTGGGCACCCGTTATCTGGTCAAGCGTGCGGCCGACGGAACGACTGTGGTCACGGTGATCGAGTCCACCGTGGCCGTGCAGGGCGACAGCCGCGACAGCGTCAAGGTCATGGCCGGCCAGCGTTCGGTGCTTGACCACGGTCACGCGCAGCCTGCGCAAGCCAGCGGCAATGCCGATGCGGACGCCTGGACCCGTGGCCTGCTCAAGGTCAATGACCAACCCCTCGGCGACGTCCTGCAAACCTTGGCCAGCTATCGCCACGGGATGCTGCGTTTCGATCCCGAGGCCCTGCGCAACCTGCGGGTGTCCGGGGTGTTCAAACTGGATGACACGGCGGCGGCGCTCGCGGCACTGGCGGATAACCTGCCGATCCAGGTGGAGTACTTCACCGACCTGCTGGTGGTGGTCAAGCCGCGCTAGGGTTCGTTCTGGCGCAGGCGTTTGTACAGGGTGTTGCGGCTGACGCCGAGTTCCCGCGCAAGGTGGGAAATGTTCCCGCCGAGCGCCTTCAAGCGCTGGTTCAGGTCGATGTTGTCATCCAGAAACTCATTGGCGGGCAGCGGCGGCGTCACGTTCAGGTCGACAAAAAAATCATCCGGCAGGTGTTCCGCGCGAATCGGCTGCTCTTCGGCCATCGCCAGCGCGACCTGCAACACGCTGCTCACCTGGCGCAAATTCCCCGGCCACGGATGCTGCTCAAACAGTGCCAGCACCTCGGCGCTCAGCCCGGCCCATTGGGTCGGCTCGCGGTGTTGTTGCCACAGTTGCTGGAACAGCGCCTGCTTATCGGTGCGCTCGCGCAAGGGCGGCAACTCCAGGGTCAGGCCACCAATGCGGTAGTACAAATCCTCACGAAAACGCCCGGCCTGCACCCATTCGCGCAGGGCGCGGTTGGTGGCCGAGATAATGCGCAAATCCACCGGGAACAGCTCGCTACTACCGACTGGTTGCACACAACGTTCCTGCAATACCCTTAGTAAACGCGCCTGGGTCGGCAGCGGCATATCGCCGATCTCGTCAAGAAACAACGTGCCCTTGTCGGCCTTGCGGATCAGGCCAATGCTGCCTTTCTGATTGGCCCCGGTGAACGCGCCTTTTTCGTAGCCGAACAGTTCCGATTCCACCAGCTCAGCCGGAATGGCCGCACAGTTCACCGCGATAAACGCCTGCTGGCTGCGGGAACTGGCCTGGTGCAGGGCTTTGACGAACACCTCTTTGCCCACGCCGGTTTCGCCGTGGATCAGCAGCGGAATGTCCTTCTCCAGCAACCGCTCGGCCTGGCGTACGGCCTTCTCCACGCGCAGGTCGCCGAAGTGCAAGGTTTTCAGGCCAACCGCTGCCGGCTTTGGCGCTGCGGGTTGTGTGAATACTCGCGCCTGCACCGGCATCTGCTTGGGGCGTTTCAACAGGCACTGGAACCGATTGCGTCCCGCCGCCTGCAACGAAAACGGCAAGCCTTCCGGCTGGTTCAACAACTCCAGCAGCGACACCTTGAACAAACGGTCGATCATCACCCGCGACAAGCTGATGCCCAGCAGGTTGTCTGCACGGCGGTTGGCCGAGAGCACCTGGCCGCTGTCATCAAAGATCAGCAGGCCGGCCCATTGGCTGTCGAGGTTGTTCAGGCCGGTGTTGAAGGTCAGTTGGAAGTGTTCACCGCGAAACAGGTTGAGGATCAGCCGGTTTTCTACGGTCTGGCTCATCATCTTGACCATGCCCAAGGTGTGGGAGGGCGGCAGGTAGCTGTCGCTGGACACATCCAGCACCGCAATGATCTCGCGCTGCGCATCGAAAATCGGCGCCGCCGAACCGGTCATGAAGCGGTTGGCCTTGAGGAAGTGTTCGTCGTGCTCGATATGCACCGCCTGGGCACAGGCCAGCGCGGTGCCGATGGCATTGGTGCCGCTGGAACGCTCCTGCCAGCTGGCGCCAGGGTTGAAGCCGCGGGCCAGTTTCGGCTCGATGAACCGCTGGGTGCCCCACGAGGTCAGCACCTGGCCCTGGTTGTCGGCCAGCATGATCAGGCAGTTGGAATTGCTCAGGATGTTTTCGTAGTACGGCAACACTTCCTGGTGGGTGGTCTGCACCAGGGAATGTTGGCTTTCGAGCAGTTGGCTGATGCCTGCGGCGGGCAGTTGATCAAAGCTGGGGGCGCTTTGATGGTCCAGGCCGAATGCGCGGCAACGGCGCCAGGATTCCTGGATAAGGGTGTCGTGAGCCAAGGGTTCGGCCATGGTGTGACCTTCTTTTATTGTTATTTTTATACAGCCTTGCGCAGCCCGCTCCCACATGTTGGCGGTGTCGATGGCCAAGAGAGTGTTGTTCAGAACTGTTCATTGTCAACCCCCGAACTGTTCAGTTGTTCAGTCGGATTGTTCACTCCCGAACATCCCGTTCAAGCCATTTCCTCATACATCAAGCACTTGCAGTTTTGGCACGAAACTCGCTCTGACGAATGGCCAGATTCATTCCAATAATAAAAAAGGTCGTGTCATGTCATTGACCCTGGAACATGTCTCCCGCGTCGTTGAAGGCCAAACCTGGATCGACGACGCCACCCTGCGTTTCGAAGCCGGTTCCTTCAACGTGTTGCTCGGCCGCACCCTGTCCGGCAAGACCAGCCTGATGCGCCTGATGGCCGGCCTGGACAAGCCCGACAGCGGCCGCATTCTGATGAACGGCGTGGATGTCACCCACAAGCCGGTGCGCCTGCGCAACGTGTCGATGGTGTATCAGCAGTTCATCAACTACCCGACCATGACCGTGTTCGAAAACATCGCCTCGCCCTTGCGCCAGGCCGGGATGGCCAACGAGCTGATCCAGAGCAAGGTGCTGGAAACCGCCAAGATGCTGCGCATCGAGAAATTCCTGCAGCGCCACCCGCTGGAATTGTCCGGCGGCCAGCAGCAGCGCACGGCCATGGCCCGGGCCTTGGTGAAAGACGCCGAGTTGATCCTGTTCGATGAGCCGCTGGTGAATCTGGACTACAAACTGCGCGAAGAGCTGCGTCAGGAAATGCGCGAGCTGTTCAAGGCGCGCCATACCATCGCCATCTACGCCACCACCGAACCCAACGAAGCCCTGGCGCTGGGTGGCACCACCACCATCCTTCACGAAGGTCGGGTGATTCAGAGCGGCAAGGCCGCCGAGGTCTATCACCAACCCCAGAGCGTGCTGGCTGCCGAGCTGTTTTCCGAACCGCCGATCAACCTGATGCCGGGACGGATCAGCGGCAACGAAGTCAGCTTCGCGAATTTTGTGCACTTTCCGCTCAATGTCGATTTGCGCCCCATCGGTGAAGGCGAATTCCGTTTTGGCGTGCGTCCCAGCCATATCAGCCTGGTGCCGAGCAACGACGATGACCTGGAGCTGGCGGTGACTGTGGAAGTCGCCGAGATCAGCGGCTCGGAAACCTTTCTGCATGTGCGCAGCGAACATTTCCTACTGGTGCTGCACCTGCCGGGGGTGCATGAGTACGACGTCGACGCACCGATCCGCGTGTATATCCCCACCCATAAACTGTTTGTGTTCGATAGCCAGGGCCGCTTGGTCCAAGCTCCCGGGCGACGTGTTGCGAGGGTTGCCTGATGGCCGAGATCCATTTGCAGAACCTGGCGCACAGCTACAGTCCTACGCCGAGTGGTCCTGAGGACTACGCAATTAGGGAAATGAACCACGTCTGGGAGCAGGGCGGTGCCTACGCGTTGCTCGGGCCGTCGGGTTGCGGCAAGTCGACCTTGCTCAACATCATCTCCGGCCTGCTCAGCCCCTCCGAAGGCCAGGTGCTGTTCGACACCAAAGTGGTCAACGACCTCACCCCGGAAAAACGCAATATTGCCCAGGTGTTTCAGTTCCCGGTGGTGTACGACACCATGACCGTGTTCGACAACCTGGCGTTCCCACTGCGCAATCAGGGCATGGCCGAAGCGAAAATTCACAGCAAGGTGCAGGAAATTGCCGAAGTCCTCGACCTGCAAAACCTGCTGACGAAAAAGGCGCGCAACCTCACCGCCGACGAAAAGCAGAAAGTCTCCATGGGCCGTGGCCTGGTGCGTGACGACGTGTCGGCGATCCTGTTCGATGAACCGTTGACGGTGATCGACCCGCACCTCAAGTGGAAGCTGCGGCGCAAGCTCAAGCAGATCCACGAGCAGTTCAATATCACCATGGTCTACGTGACCCACGACCAGTTGGAAGCCTCGACCTTTGCCGACAAGATCGCGGTGATGTACGGCGGGCAGATCGTGCAGTTCGGTACGCCGCGTGAACTGTTCGAGCGCCCCAGCCACACCTTTGTCGGCTATTTCATCGGCAGCCCTGGGATGAATCTGATCGAGGTGCAGGCCGAGGCGGGCGGGGTGCGTTTTGCTGGTACCCATCTGCCGTTGTCCGAGGCGCTTCAACAGCGCATCAACGACACGCCTTACAAAAAACTCCAGGTCGGTATCCGCCCGGAATTTATCCACGTATGGGATGAGTACAACCCTGACGCCCTGCACGCCGATGTCACTCATCTGGAAGACCTCGGCACCTACAAGATCATCACCCTCAACCTCGACGGCGCGCTGTTGAAGGTCCGCCTGGCCGAAGACAAACCGGTGCCGCAAGGCCAGGCCTGCATCAGCTTCCCCGCGCAATGGCTGATGCTCTACGCCGACGATTACCTGCTGGAGGTGCAGCCATGAACAAGGTGCAGAACAACAAGGCCTGGTGGCTGGTGTTGCCGGTGTTCCTGCTGGTGGCGTTCAGTGCGGTGATCCCGATGATGACCGTGGTCAACTACTCGGTGCAGGACATCTTCGACCAATCCAGCCGCTACTTCGTCGGTGCCGATTGGTACAAGCAGGTGCTGCTTGACCCGCGCCTGCACGACTCACTGTTGCGCCAGTTCATCTACTCGGCCTGCGTGCTGTTGATCGAAATCCCTCTGGGTATCGCCATCGCCTTGACCATGCCGACCAAGGGCCGCTGGTCGTCACTGGTGCTGATCATCCTCGCGATTCCGTTGCTGATCCCATGGAATGTGGTGGGCACCATCTGGCAGATTTTCGGTCGCGCCGACATCGGTTTACTGGGTTACAGCCTCAACGCGCTGGGCATCAGCTACAACTACGCGGCCAACACGGCAGACGCCTGGGTCACTGTGCTGGTCATGGACGTATGGCACTGGACCTCGTTGGTGGCGCTGCTCTGCTACTCGGGGCTTCGGGCCATTCCGGATGTGTACTACCAGGCCGCACGGATCGATCGTGCATCCGCCTGGGCGGTGTTCCGACATATCCAGTTGCCGAAGATGAAAAGCGTGCTGTTGATCGCGGTGATGCTGCGCTTTATGGACAGCTTCATGATCTACACCGAGCCGTTCGTACTGACCGGCGGTGGACCGGGGAATGCCACTACCTTCCTCAGCCAGACGCTGACCCAGATGGCCGTAGGTCAATTCGACCTGGGGCCGGCGGCAGCGTTTTCCCTGGTGTACTTCCTGATCATCCTGTTGGTGTCCTGGCTGTTCTACACCGCCATGACCCACTCCGACGCCAACCGCTGAGGCCGCAGACATGAGCAAGCGCAAGGTTATCCCGCTGCTGATCTACATCCTGTTCCTGTTGGTGCCGATCTATTGGCTGCTGAACATGTCCTTCAAGAGCAACACCGAAATCCTCGGCGGGCTCACGCTGTTTCCGCAGGACTTCACCCTGGCCAACTACAAGGTGATCTTCACCGACCCGAGTTGGTACACCGGCTACCTCAATTCGCTGTACTACGTCAGCCTGAACACGGTGATTTCTCTTACGGTGGCACTACCGGCGGCCTACGCTTTTTCGCGCTATCGCTTCCTCGGCGACAAGCACCTGTTCTTTTGGCTGCTGACCAACCGTATGGCGCCGCCGGCGGTGTTTTTACTGCCGTTCTTCCAGCTGTATTCGTCGATCGGTTTGTTTGACACCCACATCGCCGTGGCACTGGCTCACTGTTTGTTCAACGTGCCGCTGGCGGTGTGGATTCTTGAGGGGTTCATGTCCGGCGTACCCAAGGAGATCGACGAAACCGCCTACATCGACGGCTACTCGTTTCCCAAGTTTTTCGTGAAGATCTTTATCCCGCTGATCGGCTCGGGCATCGGCGTGACGGCATTTTTCTGCTTTATGTTTTCCTGGGTCGAGCTACTGCTGGCGCGCACTCTGACCTCGGTCAACGCCAAGCCCATTGCGGCGGTGATGACCCGTACGGTCTCGGCATCGGGCATCGATTGGGGCGTACTGGCAGCGGCGGGGGTGTTGACGATCCTGCCCGGCATGCTGGTGATCTGGTTTGTTCGCAACCACGTGGCTAAGGGCTTTGCCCTGGGCCGGGTCTGAGGAGTCGATGATGGAATGGATGGCCTGGACCACCCCCACTGCACTGTTCTTCGGCGGCATTGCCCTGATTCTGGCGGGCATGACCACCTGGGAACTGCGTTCGCCGAGTATCCCCCGGCGCGGTTTTTTACCGATCAGCACCACCCGTGGTGATCGCCTGTTTATCGGTCTTCTCGGCAGCGCCTACCTGCATTTGCTGGTAATCGGCGTCACCGGCTGGAGCATCTGGGTGGCGACTGCGCTGTCCCTGGTGTGGCTGTTGAGCGTGATGCGTTGGGGCTAGTGCCCTTATGAATAAACAACCAGGAGGTCTCTATGTTCGATAAAAACAATAAGCTGCGACATAGCATTTCATTGGCCGCCGTCTTGGCCCTCAGCGGTTTGAGCGCTTCGGCCTGGGCCGATGCGTACGAAGATGCCGCGAAAAAATGGATCGGCAGCGAGTTCAAACCATCCACCCTCACGGCCGAGCAGCAGCTGGCGGAACTCAAGTGGTTTATCAAGGCGGCCGAACCGTTCCGTGGGATGAAGATCAACGTGGTGTCGGAAACCCTCACCACCCACGAGTACGAGTCCAAGGTCCTGGCCAAGGCCTTCAGTGAAATCACCGGGATCAAGCTGACCCACGACCTGCTGCAGGAAGGCGACGTGGTGGAGAAGCTGCAAACCCAGATGCAGTCCGACAAGAACATCTATGACGGCTGGGTCAACGATTCCGACTTGATCGGTACGCACTTTCGCTATGGCAAGACGGAATCCATCACCGATCTGATGGCCAACGAAGGCAAGGACTTCACTTCGCCGACGCTGGACCTGAAGGACTTTATCGGCCTGTCCTTCACCACCGCGCCGGACGGCAAGCTCTACCAACTGCCTGACCAGCAGTTCGCCAACCTATACTGGTTCCGCGCCGACTGGTTCGAACGTGCGGACCTCAAAGCCAAGTTCAAGGAAAAGTACGGTTATGACCTCGGCGTGCCGGTCAACTGGTCGGCCTACGAAGACATCGCCAAATTCTTCAGCGAAGACGTCAAGGAGATCGACGGCAAGCGCGTGTATGGGCACATGGACTACGGCAAGAAAGACCCGTCCCTGGGCTGGCGCTTCACCGATGCCTGGTTCTCCATGGCCGGTGGCGGCGACAAAGGCTTGCCCAACGGCCTGCCGGTGGACGAGTGGGGCATTCGCGTCGAGGACTGCCATCCGGTGGGCTCCAGTGTCACCCGTGGCGGCGACACCAACGGCCCGGCCGCCGTATTCGCCACGCAGAAATACGTGGATTGGATGAAGGCCTATGCGCCACCGGAAGCAGCGGGTATGACCTTCTCCGAATCCGGCCCGGTGCCGTCCCAGGGCAATATTGCCCAGCAGATCTTCTGGTACACCGCGTTTACCGCCGATATGGTCAAGCCGGGCCTGCCAGTGGTGAATGCCGACGGCACGCCGAAATGGCGCATGGCGCCGTCGCCGGTCGGGCCTTACTGGGAAGAAGGTATGAAGAAGGGCTATCAGGACGTAGGCTCCTGGACCTTCATGAAGTCCACTCCAGAGAAGCAAAAGCTTGCGGCCTGGCTCTACGCGCAGTTCGTGACCTCAAAAACCGTCTCGCTGAAGAAAACCATCGTCGGCCTGACGCCGATCCGAGAGTCCGACATCAACTCCCAGGCCATGACCGACCTGGCGCCGAAGCTGGGTGGCCTGGTGGAGTTCTACCGCAGTCCGGCTCGACTACAGTGGTCGCCAACCGGCACCAACGTGCCCGACTACCCGCGTCTGGCGCAGCTGTGGTGGAGCAACATCGCCGCCGCCGCCAGCGGCGAGAAGACCCCGCAACAGGCGCTGGATAACCTGGCCAAGGAGCAAGACGCAATCATGACGCGCCTGGAGCGTTCCAAGGTGCAAACGACGTGCGGCCCGAAAATGAACCCCGAGCGTGACGCGCAATACTGGTTCGACCAGCCGGGTGCACCGAAGCCGAAACTGGCCAACGAGAAACCCAAAGGCGAGACCGTGGCCTACGGCGACCTGCTCAAACAATGGGAGGCCGCCCGTAAGTAACAACTTGTAGTGAGCGGGCTCGCCCCGCGCTGGGTGGCGAAGCCGCCCCAAATCCAGGCGCCGCGGTGTATCAGAAAGACCGAGGTGTCTGGTTTTAGGGCGGCTTCGCCCCCCAGCGCGGGGCGAGCCCGCTCACTACAGATTTTGGTTGTTGGCGAGGGGCTGCGCCGCTGTCAGCGCATTCGCCAACCCCCTGCGAGATTATTCAGGTTGTTCAGTCCTGCAACTGGATGTGCAACTCACCGTCCACTTCCTTGACCAGCTCGCTAGCCAAAAACAGCGGCACCAGACGCTTGTGCAATTGCGGCTCGACAAACTCCTTCACCGTCTCCAGTGCCAGTACGCCACTGAGTGGCAACTCAGCCTTGGTGTACGACAACCACGCCTTCTTCAACACCTGCAACACATCGCTGCCCGAGGTGGTGGCGAAGCGACGGTGGGTGGGTTTGCCGTCAAAGGTAAAGGTGTGCTGGAACGCATAGCCGCTTTCATCGCCCTGGCTGGCGGTGCAGCGGATGCAGGTGCACGGGCCGTCGCCGAACGCTGTGCGCAGGTAGCTGTTGAAGTCCACCACGGGTTTGAGTGACAGGCGCTTATCCACCTCGAACAGGTCCCCGGTCATTTTTTCGTCAGTGTTCAACGTGCATTTCCTCGCAGGTTCGGCGGTTTTTCAGAGCGCGGCACAATAGCAGCTAAATTCAGCACTGGCTCAATTCAAGATGCGGATCTTCACACGGCTCAGGCGGCAACCAAGCTGCGCTTGATCCAGTCATACAAGTCATTGCCCTCGCTCGACAACTCACTGTTGGCCCGCCGACACAGGTAGTACTGGCGGCCATCATTCACTTCCAGTTCAAACAGTTTCACCAGCTCGCCACTGGCCACCAGCGGTGCCACCAGCGGCTCGCGCAGCAGTGCGCAGCCCAGGCCGGTGAGGGTGGCGGTCAGCGCCAGTTGGCCGTCTTCCAGCAACAACCCATTCAACGCCGTGGCATCCACCTCGGCGGCCTCGAACCATTGGCCCCAGGTGCCGCGCTCTTCGTCGTGCAGCAGCGGCAGTTCACTCAGCGCCGCGGGCGTGTCGATCGGCCCGTGTTGCGCCAGGAAGGCGCGGCTGCAATAGGGCGTGACCGCGCCAGAAATCAGCGGCTCACTGTGATAGCCCGGCCAGTGCCCGGTGCCGAAACGGATCGACAGGTCGGCCGCGTCACTCGGGTAGCTGCGGTGGTTGGCATAGGTCACGTTGATGTCCAGTGCCGGGTGGTCCTTCAGGAAACTCGCCAAACGCGGGATAAACAGGTTGATGCCAAACAGTGGGATCAGGCTGATGGTCACCTGGCGCGTGGCGCTTTTTTCGCGCACATGTTCGGTGGCACTGCGCAGCACCGCAAACGCCGAACGGATGGCGCGGTAGTACTCGCGGCCTTCGTCGGTAAGCACCAGGTTGCGGCCTTGACGCAAGGTCAGCGGCTGCTGCAGGAAGTCTTCCAGCAAGTGCAGTTGATGGCTGATGGCCGAGGCGGAAACGTCCAGCTCGCGCGCGGCGGCATTCACCCCGCCATGACGGGCAAAGGCTTCGAACGTGCGCACGGCGCGCAGGGGAGGGTCATTGGCTAACTGTTCTGATTTATTCATGTGTTGAATTAAATACCAGCTAAATCCACAAATAAAGAGCCATAAGCGCCGTATTTTCGGCATAAATAGCCTGTTTTAAGCTTGATATAACCATATGACTTTCTGTTATTTGATAAAAACAGAATAGATGCTTAGTGTGCCGCCCCTGTACGCACTGAGGTCGACGGTTTTCATGGATGGGTTTATCCAACAACTGCTCAATGGTTTGATTACGGGCAGTCTCTACGCGCTGGTGGCCCTGGGTTACACCATGGTCTACGGCATCTTGCGCATCATCAACTTTGCCCATGGCGATGTGTTGATGATCGGCGCGCTGGTGGGCCTGTCGGTAATCCGCTTGTTGCAGGCGACCTGGCCCGCTTTGCCGCCAGTGCTGGTGCTGCTCGGCGCCACTGTCGTCGCCATGGCGTTTTGCGCAGTTCTCGCGGTGGTGATCGAACGTGTCGCCTACCGTCGCTTGCGCCATGCCCCACGTCTGGCGCCGTTGATCAGCGGTATCGGTGTGTCGTTGCTGCTGCAAACCATCGCCATGCTGGTGTGGACCCGCAACCCGCAGATGTTCCCGCAACTGTTGCCGCTGGAGCCGATTGAAGTGTTGCCCGGCGCCTGCGCGCATCCGGCGATCACCAACGTCACGGCGCTGACGACGATTGCCATCGCCCTGTCAGTGATGGCCGCGCTGCTGGTGCTGGTGGAGCGCACGCGCTTCGGTCGCGCCATGCGCGCCGTGGCAGAGAACCCGCAAGTCGCCAGCCTGATGGGCATCAGCCCCAATCGCGTGATCGTCATCACCTTTGCCATCGGCGGCGCATTGGCAGCGCTCGCCGGGATCATGATGGCCAGCAACTACGGCAGCGCGCATTTCTACATGGGCTTCTTGCCGGGCATCAAGGCCTTCACCGCTGCGGTGCTGGGTGGCATCGGCAACCTCAAGGGCGCCATGCTGGGCGGCTTGCTGCTGGGGTTGATCGAAGCCCTCGGTACCGGCTATCTGGGCGCGGCCACCAACGGCGTGTTTGGCAGTAATTACCAGGATGTGTTCGCCTTCATCGTGTTGATCGCGGTGCTGGTATTGCGTCCTTCCGGGTTGTTGGGTGAACGTTTGGCGAGCCGCGCATGATCAACTCCCTGACCCCCAACCAGCGCGCGAGCCTCGGCCTGCTGCTGTTCGCCGTGGCCCTGGTGCTGGCGCCGTGGATCGTCGGCCACGCCGGCGGCAACACCTGGGTGCGCACCCTGGATTTTGCCCTGCTGTACATCATGCTCGCCCTCGGGTTGAACATCGTGGTCGGTTACGCCGGGCTGCTGGACATGGGCTTCATCGCGTTCTACGCGGTGGGCGCCTACCTCGCCGCGCTGCTCTCGTCGCCCCATCTGCTGCAACAGTTTCCCGCGCTGGCGGCGTGGTTGCCGGCGGGCATGCACACCTCGATCTGGCTGATCCTGCCGTTGGGCGCGTTGCTCGCCGCCGGGTGCGGCGTGGTATTGGGCGCGCCGACCTTGCGCCTGCGCGGCGACTACCTGGCCATCGTCACCCTGGGTTTCGGCGAAATCATCCGCATCCTGCTGCGCAACCTGGATCGCCCGGTAAACATCACCAATGGGCCCAAGGGCATCGCCCAGGTCGACCCGGTCAACCTGCTCGGCGTCAACCTGGGCCGCACCCAGGAACTGTTCGGCCTGCGCCTGCCTTCGGTGTATCTCTATTACTACCTGTTTGCGGCGCTGGTGCTGCTGATCCTGTTCGCCTGCATCCGCCTGGAGCATTCGCGCATCGGCCGCGCCTGGGTAGCGATCCGTGAAGACGAAGACGCGGCCCAGGCCATGGGCATCAACACCGTGCGCCTCAAACTGCTGGCGTTTGCGATTGGCGCCGCGTTTGGCGGGGTGAGCGGGGCGTTGTTTGCGTCGTTCCAGGGCTTTGTTTCGCCCGAGTCTTTCACCCTCAACGAGTCCATCGCCGTGCTGGCGATGGTGGTGCTGGGCGGCATGGGGCATATCCCGGGCGTGATTCTTGGCTGCGTACTGCTCGCCGCCTTGCCCGAAGCCTTGCGCGCCAGCATGGGGCCGCTGCAACAGGCGCTGTTCGGCCAGGTGCTGGTGGACCCGGAGATCATCCGCCAGCTGTTCTACGGCCTGGCGCTGATTCTCGCGATGCTGTACCGACCCGCCGGATTGTGGCCCAAAGGAGTGGCACGATGAACGCACCGCTGTTGCAGATCGACAAGGTCAACAAACACTTCGGCGGCGTGATGGCGCTGACCGACGTGAGCCTGAGTATCCAGCCCGGCGAGATCTACGGATTGATCGGCCCGAATGGCGCGGGCAAGACCACCTTTTTCAACGTGATGACGGGGCTGTATACCCCGGACTCCGGGCGCTTCCAGCTCGAAGGCCGGGAGTACCAGCCCACCAGTGTGCATCAGGTGGCCGAGGCCGGCATTGCGCGCACCTTTCAGAATATCCGCCTGTTCAATGCGATGAGCGCCCTGGAAAACGTCATGGTCGGTCGCCATGT
This sequence comes from Pseudomonas sp. RP-B7, assembly GCF_059803535.1. Lineage (NCBI taxonomy): Bacteria > Pseudomonadati > Pseudomonadota > Gammaproteobacteria > Pseudomonadales > Pseudomonadaceae > Pseudomonas > Pseudomonas sp. RP-B7. Next base: position 9,146 of record NZ_JAPFHC010000056.1, on the reverse strand, counting down.
GCGCACCCGCAATGGCTTGTGGGCGGCCTTGAGTCAACACCGCAGCGCCCGCGACGAAGAGGCGCAAACACGCGCCCATGCTCATCGTTTGCTGGCCTATGTGGGCCTCGCCGGGTTTGCCAACTACCGCGCCGACAGCCTCAGCTACGGCCATCAACGACGCCTGGAAATCGCCCGCGCCCTGGCCACCGAGCCACGCCTGTTGGCTCTGGATGAACCGGCGGCGGGCATGAACGCCAGTGAGAAAGTACAACTGCGAGGCCTGCTGGAAAAAATCCGCGACGACGGCCACACGCTGCTGTTGATCGAACACGACGTGAAGCTGGTGATGGGCGTCTGCGACCGCATCAGCGTGCTCGATTATGGTCAGGTCATCGCCGTCGGACCGCCCGCTGAAGTCCGTCAGCACCCGGCGGTCATCCAGGCTTATCTCGGAGCCAGCGCCCATGTCTGAAGCCTTATTGAAAGTCGAGGGTTTGCAGGTTCGCTACGGCGCTATCGAAGCGGTCAAAGCCCTCGACCTGCATATCCACGAAGGCGAGCGCGTCACGCTGATCGGCGCCAATGGGGCGGGCAAAACCTCAAGCCTCAAGGCGTTGACCGGCCTGCTGCCGGCGGCAAAGGGCGAGATCCGCTTTGCCGGGCGATCGGTCCTTGGCCAGGCGCCCGAGCAACTGCTGCGCCAAGGCATCGCCATGGTCCCGGAAGGGCGCGGGATTTTCGCGCGCATGAGCGTGCTGGAAAACCTCCAGGCCGGTGCCTTTCTGCGCCGCGATCACGCGCAAGTGCAGCGCGAAATACGCGAGCTGTTTGGGCACTTCCCGCGCCTGGAAGAACGCCTGCACCAATCTGCCGGCCTGCTGTCCGGCGGCGAGCAACAGATGCTCGCCCTGGCCCGTGCGCTGTTGTCGCGCCCGCGTTTGTTGGTCCTCGATGAGCCGTCGATGGGCCTGGCACCGATCATGGTCGAGAAGATCTTCCAGGTGATCGACGACGTATGTCGCCAGGGCATGACCCTGTTGCTGGTCGAACAAAACGCGCGGCTGGCCCTGCAAGTCACCGACCGCGCCTACGTGATGGACACCGGCCGCATCAGCCTCAGCGGCCCGTCCCGGGATTTGCTCGAACACCCCGAGGTGCGCAGTGCGTACCTCGGCGAATAACCACACCCCCATGACGCTACCGGACGCCCGGCGTGTTCCGACCCGCCCGAAAAGAAGCAGGAACCCCAGATGAACACTTTGAACAAAACCGCATTGATCGGCCTGGCCCTGAGCAGCCTCGCCAGCGCCGTGGCCCAGGCCGACCAGACCGTGCTGATCGGCCTGGCAGGCCCACTCACCGGCCCGTCGGCCCGCATCGGCAAGGACCTGGAAAACGGCGCCAGACTGGCCATCGACCAGGCCAACGCCAAGCACCCGACAATCAACGGGGAGGCTGTGACCTTCAAGCTGGTCTCCGAAGATGACCAGTCCGACCCACGCACCGCCGTCACCGTGGCCCAGCGCCTGGTGGATGAAGGCGTGGTCGGCGTGGTCGGTCACTGGAACACCGGCACCAGCATCCCGGCGGCGCGGGTGTACCACGATGCCGGGATCGCCCAGGTGGCGCCGGTCGCGACCGGTCACGCGTACACCCAGCAGGGTTTTGATACCAGCTTTCGGATCATGGGCCATGACGATGACGGCGGTCAGGTCGCTGGCGACTATGCGCTGCACACGCTCAAGGCCAAGCGCATCGCCGTGATCGACGACCGCACTGCGTTCGGCCAGGGCCTGGCGGACCAGTTCGTCAAAGCCATCGAAGCCGGCGGCGGCAAAGTCGTCGGCCGCGAATACGTGGATGACAAGACCATCGACTTCAGCGCCGTGCTCACCAACATCCGCAGCCAGAATCCGGACCTGATCTTCTTCGGTGGCGTCGACTCCCAGGCTGCACCGCTGGCCCGTCGCATCAAGCAACTGGGGATCAAGGCGCCGTTGATGGGGGCCGGTGGCTTTGTCAGCCAGACCTTCCTGGAACTGGCGCAGAACGAAGGCGAGGGCGTGATTGCCTTGGAGCCGGGCCTGGCGATTGCGCAGATGCCCGGTGGCAAGGCGTTCGAGCAGGCCTACAAAGAGCGCTACAAGGCCAACATCGAACTGCATGCGCCGTTTGCCTACGACGGCGTTGGCGTGCTGGTGGCGGCTATCGAGAAAGCCGATTCGGTCGACCCGCAGAAATACCTGCCGGTGCTGCGCGCCATCAGCTACCCAGGCGTGACCGGCACCCTCGCGTTTGATGCCAAAGGCAACTTGAAAAAACCGTCGTTCACCGTGTACCAGGTCAAGGCCAACCAATGGCAGCCGGTCAGCGTGGCGGGCGGCCAGTAACCCACTGGGCGGGCACGAGCTTATGTAGTGAGCGGGCTTGCCCGCGCTGGGTGGCGAAGCCGCCCCAAACCCAGGCACCGCGGTCTTCCTGATACACCGCGGCGGACCGTTTTGGGGCGGCTTCGCCCCCCAGCGCGGGGCAAGCCCGCTCACTACAGGTTTAGGTTTTTTGGAGGTGGACAATGAGCAAACTGGAAGGTGAACTGGGCATCCTCGCCCGGCGGCGGATCGAGGCCGAAATCATCAAGCCGATCTACGAGATCTTGAAGCGCGAGCAGGGCAAGGACTTTGCCGCCGCCGTGATCGGCGAAGCCGTGGGCAATGCGGCGATCCAGGCGGGCAAGCATTTTGCCGCGCTGGAACAGCAGGCTGACCTCAAGAGCTTCGTCGAGCTGCAAGTGCTCTGGGAAAAGGACGACGCGCTGAAAGTCGAGATCATCGCCAGCGACGCCGAGCGCTATGACTACGACGTCAAGCGCTGCCGCTACGCCGAGATGTACACCGAAATGGGCCTGGGCGAAATCGGCCACCTGTTGTCGTGCAATCGCGACGAGCTGTTTATCGTCGGCTACAACCCGGACATCGAACTGACCCGCACCCAGACCATCATGGGCGGCGATCACCGCTGCGACTTCCGCTACCGGGCCAAGCCCCATGAGTAACCTGGCGCGGGTGAACGGCAAGCGTCTGTGGGACTCGCTGATGGATATGGCGCAAATCGGCGCCACCGAAAAGGGCGGCGTCTCGCGCCTGGCGCTGACCGATGAAGACCGCCGCGGTCGCGACCTGTTCGTGCAGTGGTGCACGGCCGCCGGGTGCAGCATCCGTGTGGACGCCATGGGCAACATCTTCGCCCGCCGCGCCGGGCGCCAGAATCATCTGGCCCCAGTGCTGACCGGCTCCCATGGCGACTCGCAACCCTTCGGCGGCAAGTACGACGGCATCTACGGCGTGCTCGCCGGGCTGGAAGTGCTGCGAACCTTAAATGACCTGGGTATCGAGACCGAGCGGCCGATTGAAGTGGTCAACTGGACCAACGAAGAGGGCTCGCGTTTCGCCCCGGCCATGATTTCGTCCGGCGTTTACGCGGGCGTGTTTGACCTGGAATACGGCCTGTCCCGTGCCGACAAAAACGGCGTGAGCATCGGCCAGGCCTTGCAGCAGATCGGCTACGCCGGCCCCGAACCTGTAGGTGGCCAGGCGGTGCATGCGGCGTTTGAACTGCACATCGAACAAGGCCCGATCCTTGAAGCGCAAGGCATCACCATCGGCGTCGTCACCGGTGCCCAGGGCCAGCGTTGGTATGAAGTTGAGCTGAACGGCCGCAGCGCCCACGCCGGCACTACGCCGATGGACCATCGCCTGGACGCCTTGCTCGGCTTTGCCCGCGTGGTCGAGGCGGTCAACGGCTTGGGCCTGGAGCAGGGCGCTGAAGGGCGTGCCACGGTGGGCATGGCCAACATCTTCCCCAACTCGCGCAACGTGGTGCCGGGGCGGGTGTTTTTCAGCGTGGAATTCCGCCACCCGGATGAAGCGGTATTGGCGCGCCAGGATCAGCAGTTGCGTGATGCGGTGGCACAGATCGCCGACGGGATTGGTTTGCAGCACAGCGTGAAGCAAATTTTCCAATACGCACCGATTGCGTTTGATGCTGATTGCGTCGAAGTGGTGCGGGCATCGGCTGAGCGACTGGGGTACAGCCATCGGCCGATGATCTCCGGGGCCGGGCATGATGCCTGCTACCTGAACCAGGTGGCGCCGACGGCGATGATCTTTGTGCCTTGTGTGGATGGCTTGAGCCATAACGAAGCGGAGGAGATTTCGCCAGAGTGGTCGACGGCGGGAGCGGATGTGCTGCTCCAGGCCATCCTGGCCAAGTCCGCTATCTAGCGGGCCTACCTCAATCAAAATGTGGGAGCGGGCTTGCTCGCGAATGCGGTGGGTCAGTCAACATGTTTGGGTCTGATACACCGTCTTCGCGAGCAAGCCCGCTCCCACACAAGCCCGCTCCCAGACTGGGTCTCCTGTATCTGATGCGTCGAGGGTTTCAGCGGAAAAACTCGCCGGGCGTCGCATCAAACTGCTGGCGAAACGCATTGATAAACGCCGACGTCGACTCATACCCACACCCCAGCGCCACATCCGTGACCCGCTCGCCGCGTTCCAGGGCGGGCAGGGCGGTCAGCAAGCGCAGGCGCTGGCGCCAGGCGCGGAACGTCAGCCCGGTATCGCTCAGGAACAACCGGCTCAGGGTCTTTTCACTCACGGCCAACTTGCGGCTCCAGTCCCCCAGGGTGGTCTGCTGTTCCGGGTGCAGGTTCAGGCTGCGGTAGATCTGGCGCAAACGCGGGTCCAGTGGCAGCGGCAGCATCAAATCCACCTGCGGCGCTGCCGCCAGTTGGTCCAGCACCACCTGGGCCAGGCGCCCGTCCGGGCCGTCCTCGGCATATTCCACCGGCAGTTCGCTGAAGCTGCGGATCAATTCGCGCAGCAGGCTGCTGACCTCCAGCACATGGCAACGCGCATCCGCCCAGGCGGTGACGCGGCAGTCCAGGTAGAGGCTGCGCATTTCCGTGCGCGGCGAACTGAACACGCGGTGCGGCATGCCCGCCGGAATCCATACCGCGCGCTGCGGCGGGGCGACGAAGCGGCCGACGCTGGTCTGGATCTCCAGCACCCCGGCAATCGCATAGGACAACTGCACCCACGGGTGACTGTGGCGGCGGGTCAGCGCACGGTTGGGCAGCGATTCGGTGCGCCCGTACACCGGCCGCGGCAGGCTGGCGAGCCCGGGCACACTGCGGCGAACGGTTTTGTCCTGTCCTTTAGGCGGCATTTGTTGGCTCATTGGCGTTAGTCGGTAACAAGCCGTTACGTTAGAGTCGCCCAGACGCTCTTGGCAACCCCCGGAAGACCTACTTATGACTCGTCCGCGTTTTCTCCCTGACAACTTCACCCTGACCCTGATCGCCACGGTGATCCTCGCCTCATTGCTGCCCGCCAGCGGCCAGACCGCCGTGGCGTTTGGTTGGGTGACCAACCTGGCCATCGCGCTGCTGTTTTTCCTGCACGGCGCCAAGCTGTCGAACCAGGCGATCATTGCCGGGGCCGGGCATTGGCGCCTGCACTTACTGGTGTTCAGCCTGACCTTTGTGCTGTTCCCGCTGCTGGGCCTGGCGCTCAAACCGCTGCTGTCGCCGCTGATCGGCAACGAGCTGTACATGGGCATGCTTTACCTCTGCGCGCTGCCGGCCACGGTGCAGTCGGCGATTGCCTTTACTTCCCTGGCGCGGGGCAATATCCCGGCGGCGATTTGCAGCGCGGCGGCGTCCAGCCTGTTTGGGATTTTCCTCACGCCGTTGCTGGTGACGCTGCTGCTCAATGTGCACGGCGAAGGCAGCAGCACCCTCGACGCCATTGTGAAAATCAGCGTGCAACTGCTGCTGCCGTTTATCGCCGGGCAGATCGCCCGCCGCTGGATTGGCGCGTGGGTGGGGCGCAACAAGGCCTGGCTGAAATTCGTCGATCAGGGTTCGATCCTGCTGGTGGTCTACGGCGCGTTCAGCGAAGCGGTCAATGAGGGGATCTGGCACCAGATCCCGCTGTGGGAACTCGGCGGCCTGGTGGTGGCGTGCTGCGTGTTGCTGGCCCTGGTGCTGGTGGCCTCGACGGTGCTGGCCAAGGCCTTTGGCTTCAACCAGGAAGACCGCATCACCATCTTGTTCTGCGGCTCGAAGAAAAGCCTGGCGACCGGGGTGCCGATGGCCCAGGTGTTGTTCGCCGGGGCGAGCATGGGCGTGCTGATCCTGCCGTTGATGCTGTTTCACCAGATCCAGCTGATGGTGTGTGCGGCGTTGGCGCAGCGCTATGCGAATCGGCCGGAGTCGATTCCGGAGTTGATGGGGCAGGTGGACCCGTAATTTTTCCTTCAGCTGCTGACGAGTAGCCTCAAGTAAATTCGGGGCCAGACGACATTCTTGTTAACAACCCAAGAAGGAATGTCGTCATGAACAACGTTATGCGTTTGTCAGTGCTCACCGGCTTTCTTGCAATGTGGACGGGGGTGAGCATGGCTGCACCCTCCGGTGTCATCCGGTTTTCCGGCAGTGTGGTCATGCCGGGTTGTGAGTCGGCTGCGGTGGGCGGCCGGACGCTGGAGTTGAGGGGCTGTCCGCAGGCCAGTCGCGGCAGCGGGTTTGATGTGCGTTCGGTCGGCAGCGTCAAGGCGCTGGGCAATGCGCCAGCCAACGTCAAGTTGGTGAGCGACAGCGGCGACGGGCGTTATTACGACCAACGGTATGAGCTGGTCGACGCCGCTGGAAAGCCGATTCAGTCCGGGCTCTACGTGGTCACCATGACCGCGCCATGACGAAATTGATGGATTTTTGATTAGGAACAGCGCCAACAGCCGGGCCAGAAACCTATAGAATGCCCGGCGGCGGCGCTTGTCCTGGGTGGCCGTCTGATCATCGTCCGAGTACCGCGCCCTTCAATGAGCCATTCAGCTGCAACTCCCCAAGCCAACTGGCAACCGGTCTTCGCCCTCGCGTTGGCCGCCTTTGTGTTCAACACCACCGAATTCGTGCCCGTCGGGTTGCTCAGCGCCATCGGCGCCAGCTTTGACATGCCGGTGTCCAGCGTCGGCCTGATGCTGACCATCTACGCATGGATCGTGTCGCTGACGTCGCTGCCGGTGATGCTGCTGACCCGCAACGTCGAACGGCGCAAGCTGCTGATCGTGCTGTTCGGCCTGTTTATCGCCAGTCATGTGCTGTCCAGCGTCGCCACCAGCTTTGGCCTGTTGATGGTCAGTCGCGTTGGCATCGCTTTGTCCCATGCATTGTTCTGGTCGATCACCGCGTCGCTCGCCGTGCGCCTGGCGCCGGAAGGCAAGCAGGTGCAGGCCCTCGGCCTGTTGGCCACTGGCACCTCCTTGGCCATGGTATTGGGGATTCCGCTGGGTCGCCTGCTCGGCGAAGCCATGGGCTGGCGCACCACTTTCCTGGTGATCGGCGCGTTCGCCGCGGCCCTGGTGTTCTGGCTGGCGCGCACCTTGCCGCTGTTGCCAAGCCAGAACTCCGGCTCGCTGCGCAGCCTGCCGCTGTTGTTCAAACGCCCCGCGCTGGTGGCGCTCTACGTGCTCACCGCGCTGACGGTGACCGCGCAATTCACCGCCTACAGCTACATCGAGCCCTTCGTCGAAGGCGTGGCCGGCATGAGCGGCAGTGCAGTGACCCTGATCCTGCTGGTCTTCGGTGGTGCGGGCATCATCGGCTCGCTGTTGTTCAGCCTGGTGCACCGCCTCAACCCGCACCTGTTCGTGGTCGGCGCAGTGTCCATCCTCGCTGCGTGCCTGGCGCTGATGCTGCCGTTGAGCGGTGCTGAATCCTACCTCGTCGGCCTGAGCATCTTCTGGGGCATGGCGATCATGGGCTTTGGCCTGGCGATGCAGTCCAAGGTCCTGGTCCTCGCACCGGACGCCACCGACGTGGCCATGGCGATGTTCTCCGGCATCTACAACATCGGCATCGGCGGCGGCGCCCTGATGGGCAGTTGGGTCGGTAGCCAGTTCGGCTTCGCCTGGATCGGCGCGGCGGGCGGGTTGTTGGCGGCGCTGGCGTTGGTTGGGTATTGCCTGGCGATTCGGCGGTTTGGGCAGGGTGTGCCACACGGCTAAAACCGGACAAGTCTTATAGGGCGCCTCAAGACCCATTGCTACCGTCACCCAGGACCGCCCACGTCCTGTGGTGGCGGCACGTGAACAGCAATGGAGTCGATTGTGCAAAAGCGTTTGACCGCAGAGTTTCTCGGTACTTTCTGGCTGACCTTTGGCGGCTGTGGCAGCGCCATCCTGGCGGCGGCCTTTCCGGAGTTGGGCATTGGATTTGTCGGCGTATCCCTGGCGTTCGGCCTCACGGTGCTGACCATGGCCTATGCGGTGGGCGGCATCTCGGGCGGGCACTTCAACCCGGCGGTGACGGTTGGCTTGTGGGCCGGTCGGCGGGTGGCTGGCGTGGACGTGTTGCCGTACCTCGCCGCGCAAGTCAGCGCGGCGATCGTTGCGGCTGCAGCGTTGTACCTGATTGCCAACGGGCAGCCAGGCTTTGCCGCGGGTGGTTTTGCCGCCAACGGCTACGGACCCTTGAGCCCAGGCCAATTCGATATGAAATCCGCGCTGCTGGCTGAATTGATCGCCACGTTCTTCTTTGTGTTCATCATCATGCGCGTGACCGCTCCGGGCGCGGTGCCTGGGTTTGCACCGATTGCGATTGGCTTGGCACTGACCCTGATTCACTTGGTGCTGATCCCGGTGACCAACACCTCGGTGAACCCGGCACGCAGCACCGGGCCGGCGCTGTTTGCGGGGGGTGAGTACATCGCGCAGTTATGGCTGTTCTGGCTGGCGCCGATGGTGGGCGGGGTGTTGGGTGCGGTGGCGGCGCGTAGGTTTGAGTAGTGAGCGGGCTTGCCCCGGTACAAACCGGGGACATCGTTTACATATCTAACCGGGGACATGGTTTACAGGTTAATACGCATGATCAGGAGGTAACTGATCATGCCCTGGAACCAACAGTCCCACCGCCTTCGCAGCCTCACTATAGTTCGACAGCTCCCACAGGAGATTGGCAGTGTCTGGGCGACCTCCAGCCGAACACTGACAGCCCAGCACCGCCGATCACCTGTGGGAGCGGGCTTTCCCGCGAAAGCGCTGGTTCAGCCAACACCTCTACCAACAGTCCCACCGCCTTCGCAGCCTCACTAAAGTTCGACAGC
>NZ_JAPFHC010000055.1:0-23979 GCF_059803535.1 Pseudomonas sp. RP-B7 | reverse complement strand
GGCGGTGGGTCAGTTAGAACATCTTTGACTGACCCACCGCCTTCGCGAGCAAGCCCGCTCCCACCGTTTTAGAATGCGTCAGGCTTTAACAGGTGCGACCGACAACTCGACCACTTCCGGCCGCTTGATCACCGCATACACCAACCCAGTCAACACACTCCCCGCCACAATCGCCAGCAAATACAGCAACGCATGGTTCATCGCATTCGGGATGATCAACACAAACAACCCACCGTGGGGCGCCGCCAGTACGCAGCCGAAATACATCGACAACGCGCCGGTCAACGCGCCACCGGCCATGCTCGCCGGGATCACGCGCAGCGGGTCCTTGGCGGCAAACGGGATCGCGCCTTCGGAGATAAAGCACATGCCCAGGATCATCGCCGCCTTGCCTGCCTCGCGTTCGGTCTGGGCAAACTTGCGCCGCGCCAGGAACGTAGCGATGCCCATGCCAATCGGCGGCACCATGCCGGCAGCCATGGTCGCGGCCATCGGTGCACCGCTGTGGGCGGCCAGCAGGCCGACGGAAAACGCATACGCCGCCTTGTTGATCGGCCCCCCCAAGTCGACACACATCATGCCGCCGAGCAGGATGCCCAGCAGCACCGCATTGGTAGTGCCCATGGTGCTGAGAAAATCGGTCAGGCCCACCAGCATGCGCGCCACCGGCGGGCCGACCAGGTAGATCATCGCCAGGCCGGTGAACAGGCTCGCCAGCAGCGGGATGATCAGGATCGGCTTGAGCGCCTCCAGGCTCTGGGGCAATTTCACCGCACGGGTGATCAGCTTGACGCAATACCCCGCGAGGAAACCAGCGAAAATCCCGCCGATAAAACCGGCGCCCAAGGTGCCTGCCAGCAGGCCGCCGATCATGCCGGGGGCGATGCCGGGACGGTCGGCAATCGAGTAGGCGATGTAGCCCGCGAGCAACGGCACCATCAGCATGAAGGCGCGGTCGCCGACGGTTTTCAGCGCGGCAGCCAGCGTGCCTTCCTGTTCAAACGCGTGGATACCGAACACAAACGACAACGCGATCAACAACCCGCCCGCCACCACCATCGGCAACATGAACGACACGCCGGTGAGCAGGTGCTTGTACACCCCGGTCTTTTCCGACTTGGCAACCGTCGCGCTGGCGTTGCTTTCCACCACGCCTTCGGCCAGGGCCTTGTTCAGAATCGACTCGGACTGCTTGAGGGCAATGCCGGTGCCGCAACGGTAGATCTTCTTGCCGGCGAAGCGCTCGGTGGCGACTTCGATGTCGGCGGCCAACAACACCACATCGGCATTGGCGATGGCCTCCGGGCTCAACGGCGTGCGGGCGCCCACCGAGCCTTGAGTCTCGACCTGCAGGTCATAACCCAGGCGCGTGGCGGTTTGCTGCAAGGCCTCGGCGGCCATGAACGTGTGGGCCACGCCGGTTGGGCACGCGGTGACCGCGACGATGCGTGGCGCATTCGGCGTGGCCTGTTCAGCGGCAACATACACCACCGCCTCTTCGGCACCCCGGCGCAACACCGCCTCGACATCCGCCAGCGCCTGGGCCGGCGTGCTCTGGAACACACGCTTGCCGACGAACCGCTGCATGTCCACCGGCGCGCTGCTGACCAGCAGCACCCACTCGGCATCGTCGATGATCGCTTGGGACAACTGGCGTTCCGGGCGCTGCACGTCGACCACTTCGACGCTGGTGCTCCAGCCCTGGCGTTGCGCGGCGGCGTCCAACAAGCGGGCGCACAGCACACTGGTGACCATGCCGTTGGGGCAGGCAGTAACAATGGCTAACTTCATGAAAAACCCTCTTATTGTTCTGTCAGCGCGCGTACATCGACGCCGCTTTCGAGATGCGCCAGCTGCGCGTCATCGCTGATGCCAAAACCGATCTGTGTCACCGCCATCGCAGCAATCGCCGTGGCGCGGCGCAGGGTCTGCTCGGGTGTGTCGCCACTGAGCAAACCGTGGAGCATCCCGGCGAGTAGCGAGTCGCCCGCGCCCACGGTACTGGCGACAGTGACCTTGGGCGGCGTGGCATGCAGCGCGGTGCCAGGGCGGTACCAGTTCACACCGGCCGCACCATCGGACACCACCACGTGTTCCACGCCCAATCGATGCAATTGGCTGATGGCATCGCTGGCGTTGCCCAGCGCCTCGGCCAGTTCCTCGGTGTTGGGTTTGACCAACCACGGGCCCGCCTGCAAACCGGCGCGCAACGCTTCGCCGCTGGTGTCGAGGGCAACTTTCAAACCGAGGTTTTTCAGGGTTACCAGCAAACCGTGAAACCACTGTGGGCTGACACCGCGCGGCAAACTGCCAGCGACCACCACCGCATCGAATTCAGGGCCGATGATCTCGACCATCTTGAGCAGTTCCTTTTGCGCCCGCTCATCCACAAACGGCCCCGGTGCGTTGATGTCAGTGATCCGGCCGTCCTGTTCGGCGATCTTGATATTGCTGCGGGTTTCACCCGCCACGCGGATAAACGCATCACCAAAACCACGGCGGGCGATCAGGGCGTTGAATGCCTGGGGATTTGCCTCGCCGAGGAAACCGCCCACGCTTACCGAATGCCCCAGGTCGGCCAACACCTGCGCCACATTCACGCCCTTGCCAGCGGCGTGGGTCAGCACGTTATCACTGCGATTGACTTCGCCCGGTTCCAGGCGCGCCAGGCGCACCGTCAGGTCCAACGCCGGGTTCAGCGTCAGGGTCAGAATCCTTGCCATTTACACGGCCTCCACAAGGGCACGCACTTCGGCGGGCGAACCCACCGCAAGCGCTTTTTGCGCCAGGCCCTGGGCCTCGCTCAGACTGAATTCACGCACCCGCGCCTTCACTTCGGCAATGCTGCGCGCCGATACGCTCAACTCATCCACCCCCAGGCCGATCAGCACCGGCACCGCCAACGGGTCCGCCGCCAGCTCGCCGCACACGCCGACCCATTTGCCATGGGCATGGGCCGCACGCACGGTGATGTCGATCAGTTGCAGCACCGCCGGGTGCAGGCCATCGGCCTGGGCCGACAGGGTCGGGTGGCCGCGATCGATGGCCAGGGTGTATTGGGTCAGGTCATTGGTGCCGACGCTGAAGAAGTCGACTTCCTTGGCCAGCACCGGCGCGAGCAAGGCGGCGGACGGTACTTCGATCATGATCCCCAGTTGCAGGTCGGCCACCGGGATTTCCAGGCGCAGGCGCTCGGTCATGTCGCGGGCGGCGCGCCATTCGTCGACGCTGCCGACCATGGGGAACATGATGCGCAGCGGACGGTTGTCGGCCGAACGCAACAGTGCCCTGAGTTGCGCTTCCATGATCTGCGGACGTTGCAAGGTCAGGCGAATGCCGCGCACGCCGAGGAAGGGGTTTTCTTCTTCGGCAATCGGCCAGTACGGCAACGGTTTGTCGCCGCCCACATCAAGGGTGCGTACCACCAGCGGACGCCCGCCGAGGCCGTCGAGTACACGGCGGTATTCGGCTTCCTGGGTGGCTTCGTCCGGTGCTTGCGGGTGAGCCATGAAGATCAATTCGGTGCGCAGCAGGCCAATGCCTTCGGCGCCCTGCTCCACCGCGCTGGCCACACCGGCGCTTTCGCCGATGTTGGCGAACACTTCCACGGCGTGGCCGTCGCGGGTCAGTGCCGGTTCATGGCGCTGGGCGGCGGCGGCTTGCAGGCGTTGTTCGCGGGTGTCGCGCTCGACGGTGGCACGTTGCAGGGTGGCGGCGTCGGCGTCCACATGCAGGCGACCACGCTGGCCATCCAACAGCAGCGGCGTGCCGGCGGCCAGCAGCAACACGCCGGCACCGGCGCCGACCAGCGCCGGAATCCCCAGGGCGCGGGCGACGATGGCGCTGTGGGCGGTCGCGCCGCCACGGGCAGTGAGGATGCCGGCGACGCGCGCCGGATCAAGCCGCGCCACATCGGAGGGGCCGACTTCGTCCATCACCAGAATGTAGGGCTCGTTCGGCTCCCTGGCGGTTTCGACGCCGCACAGTTGCGCCAGCACACGGCGGCCGATGTCACGCAGGTCGGCGGCGCGCTCGGCGAGCAAGGCGTCCTGCAGCGACTCCTGCTGTTTGGCGGCGGCTTCGATCACGCTCATCCACGCCGCTTCGGCGCTTTCGCCCTGCTTGAGGCGGGTGTCGACTTCATCGGTGAGTTCCGGGTCGTCGAGCATTTCCTGGTGGGTGATGAAAATCTCGCGGATGGCCTTGGATTGGCTGCGCTCGATCAAGCCTTGAATGTCGCGACGCACATCGGCCAGGGCATCTTGCAGGCGCTGGCGCTCGATGGCCGAAGATTCGCCGCGCAGCGGGTAGTCGAACACCTGCTGAACCTGGATATGCGCCGGGCCGATGGCAATGCCCGGCGCGGCGGCGATGGCCTGGATCTGACTGCCGCTGGACGGCGCACTGAGCACCGGTTCGACCTCGACAGCAGCCAGTGGCGCGCGCACGGTCGGCAGCGGCTCAACCTCTTCGCCGAGGCCCGCTTCGACCGCCGCCAGCAACGCCGGCAGCGCATCGCCGGCAATCGTCGGCTCGGCAACAAATTCCAGCACCTGGCCGCGACGAGCACCGAGGCTCAGCAGTTTGCTCAGGCTTTTGACCGACACCGCGCCGACGGGGCCATCAACGATGCGCACGCGGATGTCGCCTTCAAAACTTTTCGCCAGTTGCGCGAGGATCTTTGCCGGGCGGGCATGCAGGCCATGGGCGTTGGCCAGGGTGATGCGGGCGTTGGGCCAGTCTGGCGGCAGTTCACCGCCGAGGACTTCGAGGACGGCGCGGCTGCTGGTGGCGCGGCCCAGCTCCTGGCCGCGACCTTCGATCAGCAAGGCGCACAGGCGCTCGAGCAAGGCTTGGTGGGCTTCGCCGAGGCTGGCCAGGCAGAACAGGCCGTTGAGCGGCTGGCCGAGGTAGCGCATCGGTTTGTCCGGGGTGACAAACGCCAGGCCCGGACGCTTGACCGTCTGCTCGCTGTGCAGCCACCACAGGCCGTCGCCCAGGGGCAGCGCATCAACCTGCTGCAGCACCGCGGCGAAACCGTTGTTCACACAATCGGCCTGGCGCAATAGGCGTGCGCCGCGCCACACCAGCTCTTCAAAATCGTCGGCGGACACGCCCAGGCTGATCATCTGGGCGTCCAGCGCCAGTTCCTGGGGCGCGCCTTGCAGCAGTTTGAGCAAGGCTTGCGCCGTACCGGCACGGCGCAGTGCCTGGCCGAGGTCGGTCTCACCGAGGGCCCGGGTCAGCAGTTGCAACAGGCGCAGGTGTTCATCGGATTTGGCCGCGATGCCAATCGCCAGGTAGACGATCTGGCCGTCGCCCCAGTCCACCCCTTCGGGGAACTGCAGCAGGCGCACGCCAGTGGCGAACACCTGGTCGCGGGTTTCGGGGGTGCCGTGGGGGATCGCAATACCTTGGCCGAGAAAGGTCGAGCCCTGGGCTTCACGGGCCTGCAAGCCACTGAGATAACCCTCGGCGACCAGGCCGTCGGCCACCAGTTTTTCAGCGAGCAGGTGCAAGGCTGCAGATTTATCCACAGCCACCTGGCCCATGGAAATCTGCTCGTGGGTGAGCTCAAGCATGCCGTTCTCCTAGTTAGTGCGATGGGCGCACTAGGTATTGTTTTGAATAAACAGGGTAATAGCGCTTCAAAATAGCTGACTGAGTAGTCAATTGGCAGTAGCCACTCAGTAGCGAAGATCGTAAAAATACGCTTGCTGAAACGTTTAATCTAGAATTTATGGCAGATTACGCGTTAATTGAGCATCCTTGAAGAACCACTCGGCACTTGAGCTTGGACATTGGTCGTGTGCAGTAATCGGTTACGATTGGACAAAATGTCGGGGCACGCTCCAAAAAACAAGGAAATCCCGGTTTGAAACTCAGTGATATTGCACGTCTGGCCGGTGTGTCCGTGACCACCGCCAGCTACGTCATCAATGGCAAGGCCGAACAACAACGGATCAGCAACGCCACCGTCGAGCGTGTGCGGGCCGTGGTTGACGCCCATGGCTTTACGCCCAACCCCCAGGCTGCCGGGTTGCGCAGTCGGCATACGCGCACCTTGGGTTTTATCCTGCCCGACCTGGAAAACCCCAGTTACGCACGCATCGCCAAGCTGCTGGAGCAAGGCGCACGGGCGCGTGGCTATCAACTGTTGATCGCCAGCTCCGACGATGATGCCGACAGCGAACGCCAGTTGCTGCAACTGTTTCGCGCCCGCCGTTGCGATGCGCTGTTTGTCGCCAGTTGCCTGCCAGCCGGCGACGACAGCTACCGCGAACTGCAAGCCAAGGGCCTACCCGTGATCGCCATCGACCGGGTGATGGACACTGCGGATTTCTGCTCGGTGGTCAGCGACGACCGCCGGGCCTGCCAGCACCTGACCGGCAGCCTGCTGCAACCGCTGCCCAAGCAGATCGCACTGATCGGTGCGCGGCCCGAACTGAGCATCAGCCAGGAGCGGGCCGCCGGCTTCCGTGAAGCGCTGCAGGGTTTCAGCGGCGAGGTGATCATCGAACACGGCGAGTCGTTCAGTCGTGACTGTGGCCGACAGCTGATGGAGCAATTACTGCAACGCCTGGGGCATTTGCCTGACGCGCTGGTAACAACCTCCTACGTGCTGCTGCAAGGTGTGTTTGACGCGTTGCATGACTTCCCGTTGAAGTCGCGCCCGCTGCGCCTGGGCACCTTTGGCGATACGCAACTGCTGGACTTCCTGCCGCTGCCGGTCAACGCCATGGCCCAGCAACACCCATTGATCGCCGAGACCGCGCTGAAACTGGCCCTGGCGGCGATTGAAGAGCAGCAGTACCAGCCGGGCGTGCACGCCATCGGCCGCACGTTCAAGCAGCGTATCCGCGAGGCTTGAGCGTGGAGCTGATCGACACCCACACCCACCTGGACTTCGCGGAGTTCGACAAGGATCGCCGCGCCGTCCTCGCCCACAGCCGTGCACTTGGCGTGCGGCGCATGGTGCTGCTGGGGGTGTATCAGCAGAATTGGCAGCGGTTGTGGGATCTGGTGCTGGAGGATGAAGGCCTGTTCGCAGCCTTTGGCCTGCACCCGGTGTATCTCGATGACCACCGCCCCGCCGACCTGACCGAACTGGGCGATTGGCTCACGCGCCTGCACGGCCATCGGCAACTGTGTGCGGTGGGCGAGATCGGCCTGGATTACTTCCTCGAACAACTGGATCGCGAGCGCCAGCAAAGCCTGTTTGAAGCCCAGCTCAAGCTGGCGGTGGACTTCCAGCTGCCGGCGCTTTTGCACGTACGCCGCAGCCATGCCGCGGTGATCGCCACCCTCAAGCGCATCCGCCTGCCACGGGGCGGCATCATCCATGCCTTCGCCGGCAGCCGGGAGGAAGCCCGCGAGTACATCAAGCTGGGCTTCAAACTGGGCCTGGGCGGCGCGGCCACCTGGCCCCAGGCGCTGCGCATGCATAAGGTGCTGGCACAGTTGCCGCTGGACAGCGTGGTGCTGGAGACCGATGCCCCGGACATGGCGCCCGTGATGTATCCGGGCCAGCGCAACAGCCCGGAGCATCTACCCCAGATTTGCCACGCCCTGGCCGAGCGGATGGGCATCAGCCCCTTATTGCTGGCTGAGGCGAGCACACGCAATGCGTGCGAGTTGTTCCATTGGTAGCACCGGGCTGACCGCTTCCAGACTAAGGGTCAACCGCTGCCGGTAGCGCGCATAACGCAATGCCAGGCAATGCACCAACACCACCACCAGCGAAACATTGAGCTGCCCGATCACGCTGACCAACCCGACCCACTCCGCCACCAGTGCCACGATCAGCACCATGCAGGTCAGCACCATCATGCTCGGGTGGACCAGCGCCCAATGGTCCAGCGTCCTGAGCTTGCGCAACTGCCGTGGGCAGCTCAGGTGCAAGACCCGCTGGCAATACGGACAGTCGAAGGGTTCCTTGATGGCGATGGCATTCAACTGCCAAGGCTTGAGTTCAAACGTGATGTCACAATGGGCGCAGTGCCCTTTGATGCCGACTGCAGTGGTCATCGCCGTGCGTCCCCAAAACCTGAATGTGAGAGAGGTGAAGTTTCGCCCACTCACACACCACGGAAAGAGCCTCAGGCAAATTAGGACATACACCACACATCCAAAAGAAAAACCCTACACCAAGACCTTACACACGAAACGCCCCGATCAGCTGCTTCAGCTCGATCACCTGCATCGACAGTTGCCGGCTCGCGGTTTCGGTCTGATAGGCGCCCTGGGCCGCGTGTTCACCGGCGCGATTGATTTCGACGATGTTCTGGTCGATGTCATGGGCGACGGCGGTCTGTTGCTCCACGGCGGCGGCAATCTGCTGGTTCTGATCAACGATCATTCCTACGGCGCCTAGGATATTTTCCAGCGCCTGCTGGACTTTTTCCGACTGCTCCACGGTGCCATTCGCCATTTCATGGCTGCTGCCCATGGCTTTCACCGCAGCGGCGACACCGCTGTGCAAGCGGCTGATCATCTGCTCGATTTCTTCGGTGGAATGCTGGGTGCGCCGCGCCAGGGTACGTACCTCATCGGCCACCACCGCAAAACCGCGCCCCTGTTCACCGGCCCGCGCCGCCTCGATGGCGGCATTGAGCGCCAGCAGGTTGGTTTGTTCGGCGATGCTTTTGATCACTTCCAGCACGCTGCTGATGGATTGGCTGTCGGTGGCCAGTTGGTTGATCACCCGCACCGACTGGTCGATCTCCGAGGCCAGGCGCGCGATGCTGCCCTGCTGGGACTGCACCAGGCCACGGCCGCTGACGGTTTCATCATTGACACTATGGGCACTGCTGACCGCCGCCGCCGCACTGCGCGCCACTTCCTGGGCGGTGGACGACATCTGGTTCATCGCCGTCGCCACCTGTTCGATCTGGCTGCGCTGGCCGGATACCGCCTGGTTGCTCTGGGCCGATACCGTTTCCACTTGCCCGGCCTGGTGCTCCACCTGGCTGACGGTGTGCCCGACGCGCTCGATCAGGTCATGGATTTTTGCCACGGTGCCGTTGAACACCTGGCCGAGGTCACCGAGTTCGTCGCGGCTGTGGGCAACGAAGGTGACGGTCATGTCACCAGCGGCCACCTTGTCCATCATCGCGCCGAGGCGTCGCAGGGTGGTGCGGGTGGAGGCGTAGAAGCCCGCATATAAATAGAAGATCAGCAAAAACACCGCCGTCAGCGCCGCGACCAGCACCACCATATGCGTGCGGTTTTGCGCCAGGCGTTGCTCCAATTGGTGCCCGAGGAACGTCAGGGTCGCCTCATCCAGCTGGTAGGTCAGGGCCATCAACTGGCTGACGCTGTCATAGAAGCCCTGCCACGGCGCGTCGAGGGTTTCGGCCATCACCACCTGTTCTTCAAACAACTCGCTGGCGTGCTTGAGGCTGGCGTTGCTGGCCGTGGCCAGGCTGTCGAGCGCGGCGTGGGCGGCCTTGCTGGAGCCCAGGGCATCTTGCAGCTTCAAGGCGTATTCGCCGTGGAGTTTTTCCAACTGCTGTAGCAGTTCGTCGAAGCGCGTGCTCGAGGATGAATTGAGAAAGCCCTGGCCGAGGGAGTAGGCCCCCATCGCCCGACCTTCACCCAGGGTCTGGGTGACCTGTGGGGTGACACTGGTGATCAGCTCGCTGAGTTGGCGCAGATCGCCCTGGGGGTCGCGGCTCAAGCCGGATTGGCTGGCGATGATCTGGCTGAGCATCTGCGCTTTGTTGAGCAGCTTGCCGATCAGCGCGCTTTTGCTCAGCAGCGAGGTTTCCTGTTGCTGGGCCTTGAAGGCCGCGATCAGCTCGTCGCGCTTGCCGTCAAACACGGCGATTTGTTCGGGATCGGTGGTCATTGCGTTGAGGCTTTGCAGGCGGCTCAGCACACTCTGCTCCAACGCGCTGATCTTGCCCTCCAGGTCACCGGCCTTGCCGGATTGGCCAAGGGTCGCGTTGATTTGCACCTGATTGTTCAGGGTTTCCAGGTCGCGGCGCAGGGCCAGGCTGCTGCCGAGCAGATCCAGGCTTTGCAGTTCGACGCGGGTGCCCTGGAATTCGCGCCAGGAATCGCGCACCAGATAATAGTTGGTGGCCAACATAGGCAGCAGGAACAGCACGCTGATCAGGCTGAACTTCATGCCGAAGCTCAAGCGATTCATCAGCGCAACGGCGGGATAGAGCAAGCTCTTCACGGGTGAACTCCCTTTCTTTTATTTTTATTGAGGTCAGGGCGACGGCAGAACGCCAGCATCTGTATAGCTCAATTTGAAAGGGAGTTTTGTAACGTAAGGTTAACGAGAGTTTCGCGCGGCAAAAACAAATGTGGGAGCAAGCCGGCTCCCACAAGGGTTTATGGCAATACGGTCCAGATCGCGAAGCCGGCATACCACAGCACCGCCGCGCGCAGCAGCAGTTCCCACAAGCGGTCCAGGCTGTTGATGCCGTCGGCCCCCACCACCGGCGGTGGGATTTCCGCGGCCACCAGGCCGACTTTTTCCACCAGTTGCGCGGCGCTGATGTCCCAGCTCAGTAGTTCGTGGAGCATCACGCGGCTCACGGCAACGAAGTTGCCCACCAGGGCAAAGCTGGCCGCGAGCAAGCGCACCGGCAACCAGTCAAAAGCATGTCGCAGTTGCCCGGCGCGCTCGGCCACCAGCGGGTTCTTGCTGTGTTCGTTGGCCAATGCCAACAGGCGGTAGGCCAACGCGGCGACCGGGCCCAGCAGGAAATACCAGAAAATTACCGCAAAAAAGCTCTGATAGGCCTGCCACAGCAGGTGGCCCTGCACGCGTTCAAGCAGTTGCTCGCCACTGTCTGCGCCCAGTTGCAGGTCACGTTCGGCCACGTGTTCGGCGGCTTGCAGATCACCGCGCCGCCAGGCATCACGAAACGGCCCGAGCCCGGCCAACAGATCGCCTCGCCCCAGGCTGTAAATCACCACCAGCAAGTGCACCGGCAGCGCCAACAGGCCGTAGGCCACTGGTTCCAGCACCAGCAGCAACAATGCCAGCAAGGCCACCGGCAACAGCACCAACGCGGCCAGGATCAGCCACGGCCGCTTGCCCATGCGCGGGCTCGATTCCAGCCTGGCCAGCTCGCGCAGCCAGCCGCCATCACGCTGCAATCGTTGGCGCAGGGCCGAGAACTTCTCGATCCACACCGCCAGCA
Organism: Pseudomonas sp. RP-B7; assembly: GCF_059803535.1. Lineage (NCBI taxonomy): Bacteria > Pseudomonadati > Pseudomonadota > Gammaproteobacteria > Pseudomonadales > Pseudomonadaceae > Pseudomonas > Pseudomonas sp. RP-B7. Next base: position 12,817 of record NZ_JAPFHC010000055.1, on the reverse strand, counting down.
CCAATACCAGGAAACTCATTGTGCGTGTCCTCCATCCTGCAAGGCGCTGCGAAAGCGCGTCCAATCAAAAGCCGGGCCGGGATCGGTCTTGCGCCCCGGCGCTATATCGCTATGACCACAAATACGTTGGCGGGTGATGCCTGGATACGCTGCCAGCAATTGACGGGTCAGGTCGATCAGCGACGCATATTGGGCGTCGGTGTACGGCAAGTCATCCGTGCCCTCCAACTCGATGCCAAGGGAAAAGTCATTGCACGTCTCACGCCCTTCGAACGACGAGACACCGGCATGCCAGGCCCGGTCGACGCACGCGACAAACTGCGTCACCGCTCCGTCGCGCTCAATCAGAAAATGCGCAGATACCCGTAGGTCGGCAATCCCTTCAAAGTAGGGATGTTCCGTGACATCCAGGCGATTCTGGAAAAACTCCTGCACCTTGCCGGTGGCAAACTGCGCAGGTGGCAGGCTGATGTTATGCACCACCAACAGCGAGATTTCGCCGGCAGGGCGCTCGTTGAAGTTGGGCGAAGGGCAATGACGGATGCCCTTGCACCAACCGCTGAGGGGGTCCAACTGCATACAGGGTCCTTGAGCGTGACAAAGTGTGACCAGTATGCCGCGTTCAAGCCTATGGTTGCGATGCCTTGGCGCGATTGAGTTGACGCAGGTGGCCCAGCACCGAGGCCAGCGCCCGGTCGAACAGCAACCCGTCGTCAAGCCTGCGCAAGTTGCCACGCTTGAATCCAAGCGCCAATTGCCCCACACGCTGCTCCAGCACCTTGAGCCCGGTGCGGTTGATGAACACGTAGCGATTGGCCGGCGCGACGATCGTCGTCAGCTTGCAACGCTGCACGGTGTCCGCGCCGTCCTGGAACTCGATCCAGTCACCGATGCGCGTCTGGTAGGCGTTGATCAGGTCGGGATCGTCACTCGGCAAATCCTCGGCGGCGTCGGGCAACTCGGCACTAAATACAAAGGGCTCGCGCACAACGCTCAAGGTTTCGACGCCGTCCAGTGGCTGCACGTGCAACGCTTGGAGGCGGATGAAGAATTCACGGGTGCTGAACGGGTCGAACGCCGCGCTGGTCAGACCGTCGCGCAGAGCCTTGAGCAATCCCGGCAGCCGCGCCAGCAGATGCCGCCCGGCCTCGGTGTCGTCCTGCAGGCCCACGCTCCAGATCAAATCGTCCATGGTGCGCAACGCTGCCAGCCACTGCACCGACTGCTCGCCATGCTTGAGGCTGGCCAGCAACAGCACCTGGCTCCAGGCCTGTTGCAGGAATTGCACCACGGCTTGCGGCAAGGTCTTGCCCAGCAGCCGACGATTAAGCACATCGGCCACCCGCTGGCGGGCGGCGTCGGTGCGTACGCGCGTGTCTTCGGCATCGCGGGTGTGTTGCTCGACCAGCTCGCTGCGACGTTGCTCATCGGCGGTAAAAGCCGTGAACTCTACGAGCAGTTGGGAAAAAATCGCCGGGTCTTCCACAAAATCATTCAGCAGACGCTGCACTACCTGCTCGATACGCAGGTAGAGGTAGTCACGCGAATAATCTTCGCGAGGGCTCCAGCCCAGGGCAACAGCGGCGATTTCATTGAGCAGCCGCCGCGCCGGATGGCTGGCGCGGCTGAAAAAGCTTTTATCCAGCACCGCGACTTTCAGCAGCGGGATCTGCAATCGCGCGATCAACGCCTTGAAGGGGTCCGGCAGATTGCAGTCCTTGCGAATGAACTCGAACAACATGGCGATCAGGTTGATCACGTCTTCGTCCGCAACTTCCACCACCCGGGACTTGCCACTCTTGACGCTGACCCGGGTCAGCAGTTGCCCAAGCTGGTTGCGCAGGTCGACATCATCTTCGGTTTCTGACGCAGGCACGTACTGCTGCAAATGGGACAGCAGCCGCAACAGGTCGCGGGTGGCGATCGGTTGTGGTTCGGCGCTGGCTTCCAGGGTGGGCGCCACGCCGCCACGCACGGCCTTGAGCAATGCCTGCAGGGCGGCAAACGCTTGCTGGCCGTTCTCATCGAGCGGCGGATCAGCGTTCGGCACGCTGTCTTCACGCAAGCCCTCACGGGCCGTTCGCCCGCCGGGACGCCGCGACGGTGCGGCCTTGAGTTCAGGCAATACGCCGGTGGCAACCAGCAATCGGTTGGCTTCGCCGTACAGTTGGTCGGCGTCGCTGAGCACGTATTTTTCAAACAGCTTGAGCATGATCAGCTTGACGCGGATCTCCACGCCAAGGCTGCGCCCCGCCCGCAGGAAGAACTCACATAACAGCGCAGGCCCCAGCGGGTTTTCGCGCTCATCCAGGCACTTGTCCAGCAAGGCGCTCAAGCGCGCCGTCAGTTGGCCCAGGGCCAGGCCGTCGCGGTGTCGCACCCGCCCCAACATGGCCTCCAGTGCCACGGCTTTTTCCAACTCATCGCTGGACGTCCCCGGCACTGCGTCGTAGGACACCACCGGCACCAACTGCCGCTCCCCCTGCCCGGCCAGGCCCAGGTTGGCGAAGGCCGCGAACAGCTGCTCCATGAACACACGCTCGAAATTCTTGCGCTTGAGGCGCAAGTCGCGCATGGCTTCAAAAAAAATGTGGTGATCGAGGTTGTTGCGCGCCTTGTCGGCCATCTCGAACAGGGTGTCGTCGGCGTTATCGAACAACTCCTGCAAGCCCTGCTGCAACTGCTGCGCCGCCTTGTCGCGAACCTGCAGCAACACCACCGGCAAGCGCGCGAGCGGCGATGGCGTGGTGTGTGCCTTGCTAATGGGCACCACCTTTCCGTCATAGTGCATCCTGGCCTCCTGATACGGCGGTGTCTGTTGGGGAATGATGGGGCGGGCGCTGCGCGATTCCAGTCATCACCAAGACGTCAAAGCTATGACGCCAATTGCAAGGCGCGAGATTATCTTGCAAAGAGGGGCAGTTGCGCCAGCGAACTCTGTCATTTGGCAGCAATTGAGCGGTGGGTTCTGGGTTCGGGCGCACACTGCCCCTATAATCGGGGCACTTTGTTTGTGGAGCCTGTTATGCCGAATCTCCGTCTTGCCGACCTCACCGCCGAAATCGAAGCCAACGTGCGCCGCGCGCTGCTCGAAGACATCGGCAGCGGCGACATCACCGCGCAGTTGATCCCGGCCGAGCGGCTGGCCAAGGCCACCATCATTACCCGTGATGCGGCGGTGATTGCCGGCACAGCCTGGGTAGATGCCGTGTTCCGCCAGCTGGACCCACGGGTTGCGGTGCACTGGCAGGTGGCCGACGGTGAGCGTGTCAGCCCCAACCAGGCGCTGTTCCATCTCGAAGGCCCCGCACGCTCGCTGCTCAGCGGCGAACGCAGCGCACTGAATTTCTTGCAACTGCTGTCAGGCGTGGCGACGCGTGCCCGGTTCCTGGCGGATTTTGTCGCGAGCACCCAGGTCAAGCTGCTGGACACCCGCAAGACTCTGCCTGGCCTGCGCCTGGCGCAGAAATACGCAGTCACCTGTGGCGGCTGCCACAACCACCGCATCGGTTTGTATGACGCGTTCCTGATCAAGGAAAACCATATCGCCGCCTGTGGTGGCATCGCCCAGGCCATTACTGCCGCGCACAAGATCGCCCCGGGCAAACCGGTGGAAATCGAAGTGGAAAGCCTGGAAGAGTTGCGTGAAGCGCTGGGGGCAGGCGCCGACATCATCATGCTCGACGAACTGAGCCTGGACGATATGCGTGAAGCCGTTCGTCTGAATGCCGGCAAGGCCAAGCTGGAGGCCAGTGGCGGGATCAATGAAAGTACGTTGCTGCCTATCGCGCAAACCGGTGTGGACTACATCTCCATCGGCGCGATGACCAAGGACGTGAAGGCGGTGGATCTATCGATGCGCCTCAGTATCTGAGGCCAGGCACCAGCTTGCTGTTGTGGCGAGGGGGCTTGCTGCCTCGCCACAACACGCTCGGCTCAGACCACCAGATTATTCATCTCGCAGTATTCTTCCCATTCGACGCCCAACACTTCGGCCGCCTCCTTGTGCAAGGCCAAGCGTGCATCTTCGAACTCTTCCGGTGTCGAGGTGTACTTGAGGGTCAATTCCCAAGGCTGCAGGCCCTGGCTCTCGGCCTCATCCTCGAATGCCCACTGGATCTGATCACGCCGGTCATCAGCGCTCAAATCCTTGATCTCTTCTTTAAGCTGCGGCGACTCCTCGATGTATTTTTCGAGGGCTTTGGCGTGCCGAACTTCCTGGGTCATTTCAGTCGTGGTCATGTCGTTCTCTTAGATCGAGGAATGGGGATGCATCTGGGTCATCAAGGTCTCGCAGATACAAAAGAGCGGGCGTGAATACCGACTCGTCTGGCCTTCAGAACCATTCTTGGGATCATCTGAAAACAGTGCTGCCTTTTTGCCCGAGACAGGAATCGAACCTGCGACCTTCGCGTTACGAGTGCGCTGCTCTACCAACTGAGCTACACGGGCGGTGGGCTAAAGCTAGCACCGCATCGGGTGTCCGGCAACTCACGGACGTGGCAGCGCGATTACCCCCTGGGCCCAGAAGCGTGGCTGCAGGTGGTTATGGGTCGCATTGATGTAGCGCTGCTGCGCCTGCGTGATGTGCGGTACATCACGTGCAGCAACAAATATCAGCAGACCAACGGCCACGACACTCAGCACCGTCCATACACCCGCGACCATCGGCAGCGCGGCACCGCCCGGCACTCGCGGATGCAGCGCCAGCAGCCAACCCACCACCAGTGCCAGCCACAGTTGCGAGATGGGCATCACGATCACTCCATCGACCATCGACTGCACCAGCGCAGCGACCAAGGCCGCGAACAGGCACAGACGCAACAAATCCACACGCTGGGTCGACAACCCACGTTCACGCAGTACACCGAGCGTGGCCCAACCGCCACGCCAGGCCAGCGCAATGACAACCAGGGTTGATGGCACACCCCACTCGCTGGCCCATTGCAGAATCGCCTGATGGGGATGGGCCGCAATCACGTTGGGAATATCAGCAAACTGCATCGGCCCGAACCCCAGCCAAGGCCGCTCGACGATCATATGCCAGGCCTGCCACCAGATCGGCCCACGCCCAGACAGCGACGTGGTGAGACGATCGCCGGCACCGCTGGACAACTCGATCCCCAAGTAGCCCGCCAGCCCCGTGAACAGCAGCCAGTACAGCAGCAACCCGCCGCCCGCCGCCGCTAGTTGCCAGGCCACCCAGCGCCGCCCTCCTGGCCCCAGCGCCGCCAGCAGCACCCCGGCCGTGCCCAAGCCCAGCCAAGTACCGCGCGTACCGCCGCTGATTGCGATCAACCACCATACGCACAGCAACGCCAACACCGCAGCGCGCACTGGGCGAGAGAGCGTGGGCAACAGCAAGGGAAGCGCCAGCAACGGCAGCGTGAAGGTCTGAAATTGACCGTAGAAACGTTTGTTGGAGAAGCCTGACAGCAGCAGATCCGGGTCCAGCAGGCGCTGGCCACTGGTAAACGCCAGCATGCCGGCATACAGGTACTGGGCCGACTTGACCAGGCACAGCAGCACCACGATCAGGATCAGCACACGATCCAGGCGCTCCCCCCCCTCGCGGCGCACCGCGGCAAACGCCACGGCAATCAGGCCGCAACTGATAAACAGTGCCACCTCGGTGAACGCCCAGAGCGGTTGGTGCGCCAGCCCCGAGGAAATCATCCCCAGCGCGATCACCAGCGCCAGGCCTATGGCGGCGGGCCGATCCAGCCACGGCCCGTGGTTGACCGACAGACCATACAGCAGCGCGAGCAGCGCCAGGGCAATCTGGATCGTGCGCTGAAGATCATGACCGCCGAACGGCACACAGATCCCCAGCACCAGCAGGCACACCGCCAGCACCAGGAAAACGTTACCGCGCTGCCGTATGGAAAAGACCATCGTCCACCTCTACGTCCGTGTGGATGGTTGGGTCGTTACGCGCCGTCGGCGCCACAGCCCTTGGCAACGTATTTTGCTTCAGCGCTGGTAACACACTTCCAGCCCTTGGTCGCATCACGGGTCAACGTGATGGTCTTGCCCAGCACCGGCGCCGGGGCGTCGAGGATTTCGCAACTGATGGAACCGGTGCCCGTGGCCACATCCCCCGCCACATCGATCTTGCAGTTGGCGGTCGGGCTGGTGCCACCGATCAGGGGGAGGGTCGGCACGGTGCCTTGATTGAAGACGTCCTCGTAACCGGCCTTCAACGCGGTGATTTCCGCCAGCCCCGCCGTGAACTTGGCCTTGGCCTGGTGCGTGGTGTACATCGGCAGGCCGATGGTGGCCAAAATGCCAATGATTGCCACGACGATCAACAACTCGATCAGGGTAAAGCCTTTCTGACGCATCACATTCACTCTCCAGAATAGAACCTATGACAAGGCGCATCCTGCGCCCCGTAGTGTGCAGCCGCGCCAGTGTACTCACCCTCGAGCGGCCAATCGTATCCAAGACGCACATTCTGACATTTTATCGTGCACCACCCGCGTGCCCGAATCCGTCACCTGACTACGCTATAAATTCTCCACCACCGGCATGCGGAACAGTGACATGGACAACGCGTCAACGATCTACGCTTGGGAAGGCATCAACCGCAAAGGGCACAGGGTGTCCGGGCAAACCGTCGGCCACAACCCTGCGCTGATCAAGGCGCAACTGCGCCAACAAGGCATCTGCCCCGAGCGTGTGCGCCAGCGCTCCCGTGTTTTTCCAGACCTCGCCCCACCGATCAAATCCGCCGACATCGCCCTCTTCACCCGACAGTTGGCGACGCTGCTGAAAGCCGGAATTGCGCTGCTGCAAGCCCTCGACATCCTCGCAGAGGGCTGCGAAAACCGGCGCATGCAGGTGCTGATCAAAAGCTTGAAACAGGAGATCGCCGGCGGCAGCAACCTGGCCACGGCACTGCGTAAACAGCCGCGCCATTTCGATGCGTTGTACTGCAACCTGATTGCCGCGGGCGAGCAGGCAGGCGCCCTGGAAACCCTGTTGGAACGCGTGGCGCTGCACCTGGAGAAAACCCAGCAGCTCAAGGCGCGGATCAAAAAAGCCATGACCTACCCAGCGGCTGTGCTGGTGGTCGCCGGCGTAGTCAGCACGTTGCTGCTGGTGCACGTCGTGCCACAGTTCCAGACCCTGTTCGCCGGCAGCGGCGGCAAATTGCCCGGCTTTACCCAGGTGGTCATTGCCCTGTCGGAATTCCTGCGCAACGCCTGGTGGCTGCTCGCACTCGGCCTGGGCACGGCAGTGGCCGGGCTGCGCCGGGCCTATCGTGTGTCCCCAGGGTTTCGCCACCGGCTGCAAGCCGGTTTGTTGAAAGCGCCCCTGGCAGGCACACTGTTGAAAAAGTCCGCCGTCGCCCGCTACGCTCGCACACTCTCGACTACGTTCAGTGCAGGCGTCCCCCTGGTGCAGGCATTGGACTCGGTCGCCTGCGCCGTCGGCAACGGGCCATTCAGACAAGCCATCGAGCGCCTGCGCGACGATGTATCCACAGGTATTCAGTTGAATCAATCCATGACCACCAGCGGCCTGTTTCCAGCCATGGCGATCCAGATGACCGTTATCGGCGAAGAGTCCGGCACGTTGGACCGCATGCTGGAAAAGGTGGCAAACCACTATGAGGCTGACGTGGACACACTGGTCGACCACCTCACCAGCCTGATGGAACCGCTGATCATGGTCATATTGGGAGGGATTGTCGGTGCGCTGGTGATCGCAATGTACCTGCCAGTCTTCCAGTTGGGGTCGGCATTTTGAGCTTGCTGCTGAGCGAACACCCTTGGGCCTTTATCGGCATGGCGCTGGTGCTGGGCCTGATCGTCGGCAGCTTTCTCAACGTGCTGGTGTGGCGCCTGCCGAAAATGCTCGAACGCGAATGGCGCGCCCAGGCCCAGGAAGTCCTCGGCCTGCCGACCGAGCCACCCGGCCCGACCTACAACCTGATGCACCCCAACTCCTGCTGCCCGCATTGCAGTCAGCCGATTCGTCCCTGGGAAAACATCCCGCTGTTGAGCTTCCTGCTCCTCAGGGGGCGCTGCGCTCATTGCCGTGAGCCGATCAGTGCACGCTACCCCTGCACCGAACTGGCCTGCGCGCTGCTTTCGGCCGTGGTTGCCTGGCACTTCGGTTTTGGCTGGCCAACGGCAGCGGTGATGCTGCTGACCTGGGGCCTGCTGGCCATGAGCCTGATCGATGCGGACCACCAACTACTGCCGGATGTGCTGGTACTGCCGCTGATGTGGCTGGGGCTGGTCCTCAACAGTTTCGAGTTGCTGGTGACACTGCCCGATGCGCTGTGGGGTGCAGTGATCGGCTATATGAGCCTATGGACAGTGTTCTGGCTGTTCAAACTCGCCACCGGCAAGGACGGTATGGGCCATGGAGACTTCAAGTTACTGGCCCTGCTGGGTGCCTGGGGCGGCTGGCAGATCCTGCCGATGACCCTGCTGATGTCTTCATTGCTGGGGGTGTTTGTCGGGCTGATCCTGATGCGCCTGCGCAAGACCGAAGCGTCGACCCCGATGCCGTTCGGTCCTTATCTGGCAATTGCCGGCTGGATTGCATTGCTCTGGGGTGGTCAAATAACCGACTTCTATTTGCAGTCTGTCGGTTTCAGATGACCACTTCTGTTGCAACACCCTGGATTCTTGGCCTCACTGGCGGCATCGGCAGCGGCAAAAGCGCGGCGGCGCAACACTTTATCGACCTGGGTGTCGACCTGGTGGACGCCGACCACGCCGCCCGCTGGGTCGTCGAGCCTGGCCGGCCGGCACTGGCACGCATTGCCGAGCATTTTGGCGCAAGCGTGCTGCAGCCTGACGGCCAACTGGACCGCGCGGCGTTGCGCAAGCTGATCTTTGAAATCCCCGAAGAGCGCCGCTGGCTGGAAGGCTTGCTGCACCCGTTGATTGGCGAAGAGATTCGCAGCCACCTGGCGCGCGCGCAGTCGCCTTACGCGATCCTGGTGTCGCCGCTGCTGATCGAGTCCGGCCAGCACAGCATGACCCAGCGCATCCTGGTGATCGACGTGCCGCAATCGCTGCAGATTCAGCGTACCCTGCAGCGCGATGGCATCAGCGAGCAGCAGGTGCAGGCGATCCTCAAGGCCCAATCGAGCCGCGAAGAGCGCCTGAGCCATGCCGATGACGTGCTGGTCAACGACAAGGACCTCGCCTGGCTGCACAGCGAGGTCGAGCGACTGCACCACTTTTACCTTACTTTGCGTGGAGGCCGATCATGAGCCAACCCTTGACCGTCGACTGCCCAACCTGCGGCGCACCCGTGGAATGGACAGCGACCAACCTCAACCGGCCGTTCTGCTCGGACCGTTGCAAACTCATCGACCTGGGCGCCTGGGCGGCTGAGGAACACAAGATTCCCGTGGCGCCGGATGCCGAGGACGAGCTGTTTTCCGAAGACCTGACGCCGCGCCGCTAAGGCCGCATAAAGGCGTATTCCTGCTGGTCGTCGAGGTTTTCTGCAAGGTATTGCAGCTCGTCGGCCAGGTCTTCGAAACTGCGCACGCCCTTGCTCTGCTGCACCACCGCGCTGAGCATGGCGCGCAGGGTCAAGCCGGGGTCAAAACCGATTTCCTGCGCTGCGTCCTGGCTTCTGCGCAACTCCTGCCGTGCCCACTCATACACACTCATGATTCGTGCTCCTGGAAAATTTCGCAGAGCATGGGCCTGCGCGTGCCGATAGGATTTGATCTGGGTCAACGCCGCGAATCGTCGTCATTCCAGGGCGCCGAGAGGTAGCGGGTACGGTTGAAGGTCTCCAGCCATTCAGGGCAAAACACTACCAGGGCGCTGATGACCATGCCGTTGATAAAGGCTTCGGGAAAGATGATCAGCCATAGGTAACCGACAAAGTCTTCCAGCCATTCCGGCATGGCGAAACGTCCGTCGAACCACAGCAAGCCCAGCCCGAGTAGCAGACAGAGCAAGGCTGACAGGGCGGCGGCGAAAAAACCGGAGCAGAAGATATACACAAAGGGGTTGCGAGGCTGTGCGCGCTCCACCAGCAGCGCGCAGCCTTCAGTGACCAGCACCGGCAACACGATCAGCAGCAGGCCGTTGACGCCAAGCGCGGCCAGATCCTGGCGCCCCAGCAGCATCAAGCCGAGCTGGGCGGCAAAGCCACCGACAATGGCCAGGGGCCAATCCAGCAGCAGGGTCACGGCGGTCATGCCGATGAAATGGTAGGACACCCCGGTATCGAAATCCCTGCGTACCAACCAGAGCATGAACAGTGCGAACACCGTGCCGAACAGCAAATGCTGGCGCCGTCGGTCGGCGAACAGCTCGACCCACGGCGAACGCAAAATCGCCCACACCACCACAGGCACAAATAACAGCCAGCCAAGGCCAAGGGTTTGTGGTGCGAGCACTGCAGCACTGATCACGGCGGCCCCCATGCTTGAATAACGGTCGAGTAGGCAGTCTACACCGAGCTTATGCAACGGGACTTCCTGCGGTCATCATTTGAACGCTAAGCTGCAAGCATGGATGACTCAGATTACTTGCGCCTGCTCACGGTAGCGGCCGAACAAGCCAACGCGTTTTTGTCCAATGCCCGCAAATGGGAGCGTGAGCGTTGGGTCTGCCAACGCCTGCTGCAAGGCTTGAATGTGCCCTACCGCGTTGAAGAGTTCCACGCCGCCGGGCAAGAGCCGCCGGACGTGCTGTTTCGCGACGCCAGCTTCGAAGTATTTTTTGTACTGGATGAAGGCCGGCGCCTGAACGACGAATGGCGCGACGAGTTGCTGCGCCGACGCAGCGCGTTCTCCCTCAGCCAACTGGTGCGCCGTGAAGCCAAGCCGCGGCGGATCCCGGCCCATGAATTCCTGTTGCGCCTGGCGCCGACGCTGCGCAAAAAGGCGCACAACTATAAAGAACGCGGCATGGACCTGGGCGAGCTGGATCTCATCGCCTTCACCAGCCTCAAGCGCGAAGTGCTCGACCTCAACAGCCACTTCCCACCGCCGACGGAATACCTGCGCCAGGGCTGGCGCTCGCTGTCGCTGGTGGGGCCAACGTTTGCACGGGTGCTGTTCGCTCACCCCGACGCGCCGGATTTCTTGCGCAACAACCTGGGCCGCAGCATAGTGTTCGACGTGGGCATCAGCCTCTGAGCCCCCGGACTGTAACGTGGCGCCCTTTTGCAACGTCTACCTGACGAGGCCTTTATGACCAGCCGCCTGAACCCCGATGACCAACAGCATGTCGAAGAGTACCTGCAACTCTCCCAGAACCGAGTCGAGCGCAAGCCTTTCCGGCCGTGGCTGCTCCTCGGCGTGGTGCTGGTTGCAGTGATCGGCCTCGGTCTGTTGAGCCGCCTTTTGAGTTACCTGACGCTATGAGCTGCCTGGCGCTCGCGGGGGTAACTGCTCCGATTTCTTTTAGCCTTGCGAGATACCCCCATGACCCATCGTATTATTATCGTCGGCGGCGGCGCCGGCGGCCTGGAGTTGGCTACCCGCCTGGGTAAGACTCTGGGCAAGCGCGGCACCGCCAGCATCACGCTGGTGGACACCAACCTGACCCACATCTGGAAGCCCCTGCTGCACGAAGTGGCCGCCGGCTCGCTGAACTCTTCGGAAGACGAACTCAATTATGTCGCCCAAGCCAAATGGAACCACTTCGAGTTCCAGCTGGGCCGCATGAGCGGGCTTGATCGTGAACAGAAGAAAATCCAGCTGGCCGCCACCCTCGATGAAGAAGGCCGCGAACTGGTGCCCGCGCGCGTACTGGACTATGACAGCCTGGTGATCGCCGTCGGCAGCACCACCAACGACTTCGGCACCGAAGGCGCAGCGCAGCACTGCCTGTTCCTCGACACACGCAAGCAGGCCGAGCGTTTCCACCAGCAATTGCTCAACCACTATCTGCGCGCGCATGCCGGGCAGACTGATGCTGTCGAGCAGATCAGCGTGGCTATCGTCGGTGCCGGCGCCACAGGCGTCGAGCTGGCGGCCGAACTGCATAACGCAGCCCATGAACTGGCGGCCTATGGCCTGGACCGGATCAAACCGGAAAATATGCACATCACCCTGATCGAAGCCGGCCCACGGGTGTTGCCTGCCCTGCCGGAACGCATCGGTGGACCTGTGCATAAAACCCTGGAGAAGCTCGGCGTGACCGTGCTGACAAACTCGGCGGTCAGCGAAGTGACCGCCGACGCGCTGATTACCAGCAGCGGCCAGGTGATTCCTGCCAGCCTGAAAGTCTGGGCCGCCGGGATTCGCGCACCGGGTTTCCTCAAGGACATCGATGGCCTGGAAACCAACCGCATCAACCAGCTGCAAGTGCTGCCGACGCTGCAAACCACCCGTGACGAGAACATCTTCGCCTTTGGCGATTGCGCCGCCTGCCCGCAGCCGGGCACCGACCGCAACGTACCGCCACGAGCCCAGGCGGCTCACCAGCAGGCTTCATTGCTGGCCAAGTCGCTGAAATTGCGCATCGAAGGCAAGGCCCTGCCGAGCTACAAGTACACTGACTACGGCTCGCTGATTTCGCTGTCGCGTTTTTCCGCTGTGGGTAACTTGATGGGCAACCTCACTGGCAGCGTGATGCTGGAGGGCTGGTTGGCGCGGATGTTCTATGTGTCGCTGTACCGCATGCACCAGATGGCGCTGTATGGCTTCTTTCGCACGGCGATGTTGATGCTGGGCAGCAGGATTGGCCGCGGGACTGAACCACGCCTCAAATTGCATTAACAACCTGGGTCTGGAATGTGACCTGATAAATGTGGGAGCGGGCTTGCTCGCGAATGCGGTGGTTCAGTGCCAGATGTACTGACTGACACACCGCTTTCG
>NZ_JAPFHC010000054.1:0-25041 GCF_059803535.1 Pseudomonas sp. RP-B7 | reverse complement strand
TGATGGCCGAGGATGGAGTCGGCGGCGAGGTCGAGGTCGGGGCTGGTGAATTCGATGCGGTACTTGAACGGCTGGCTCAGGCCCTCCTCTCCTGCAAAGGCCAGAACCTCAAGCGGCGCGGCAACATTGTTGACCCGTAATGTGTGTCGACTGTGATCGAAGAAGACACTCATCTCACGCCTCCATGATTGCGGTTTGCGGCGCAGCATCGTCGTCCGTAAAGCTCAGGCAGATGCCCTGCTCTTCACTGAACTCAAGACTCACGCACTGGCACCGCTGCTGCGCCGCGCGCCGCTCCAGCAGTTGCTGGCTGAGAACAGGCAGGATTTGTTCGTTGAGCAGGCTGTCGATGTTGCGCGCGCCCATGTCCGGTAACAGGCAGGCGGCAACCAGGGCGTCGTGGAGTGAGTCGCCCAACCGGCAGTCGAGGCCATAGTGGAAACGCAACCGCTTGGCCACTTGGGCCAGTTTGAGCGCGACGATGCGCTTGAGTGCGTCGGCTTGCAGCGGTCGATAGATCAACGTCTGGAACCGTGCAAGCAAGGCCGGCTGGAAGTGTTCGCGCAGGATGGGCCGCAGTTGTTCGTGCAGCAGGCTGTCGGGGGCGTCGGGCTGGGCCTGCAAGCAGTCGTACAGCAGGTCGCTGCCGAGATTGGAGGTCATGAGGATGACGGTGTTGCGAAAGTCGATCTCGCGCCCTTCACCGTCTCGCATGAATCCACGATCAAACACTTGGTAAAACAGATTGAGCACGTCGCTGTGCGCCTTTTCGACCTCGTCCAACAGCACAACACTGTAGGGCCGCTGCCGCACGGCTTCGGTCAGCACACCGCCCTTGCCATAGCCGACGTAACCGGGCGGCGAGCCTTTGAGCTGGCTGACGGTGTGGGCTTCCTGGTACTCGGAAAAGTTCAGGGTGATCAGTGATTTTTCGCCGCCGAACAGGCTGTCTGCGAGGGCCAGGGCGGTCTCGGTCTTACCCACGCCGCTGGTGCCCACCAGCAGGAACACTCCCAGCGGTGCATGCTCGTTGGTCAGGCCGGTCTTGGCCGCGCGCAGCCGTTGTGCCAATGCGCTCAGCGCCGGAGCCTGGCCGATCACCCGCTGCCCCAACTGCTGCTCCAGCGCCAACAGGCTGTGGTGTTCGTCCTTGAGCAAGCTGCCCAGCGGAACGCCGGTCCAATCGGCAATCACGTGGGCCACGCTGCGTACGTCGACATCCAGTGACAGCAGCGGCTGCTCGCCTTGAATGGCATGAAGTTCCCGTTGTAGCCGTGCGCAGGTGCCCGGTTGTGGTGGCTGCATCCGGCGCGCACTCATCAGTTGTTCGGCCAACTGACGCTCTTGCCGGTATTGCTGCTCCAGTGCGCTTTGCTCGCGCTGCAAATCCGCGGATTGCACGTCGATCAGCCCCAGGCGCTCGCCAACGTCGCCGCCGCTGAGGGCCTGGTCTTGCTCCAATGCCTGACGCTCCAGTTCCAGCGCCGCTTGCCGCGCCTTCAGTCGGACCAGCGCTTGCGGCTCACAATCCAGGCTCATGCGCACGCGGGCACTGGCGGTGTCGAGCAGGTCGACCGCTTTGTCCGGCAGTTGGCGCCCGGTCAGGTAACGCCGTGACAGGCTGACTGCGGCTTGCACCGCCGCGTCCTGGATATGCACGCCATGGTGAGTGGCGTAGCGCGATTTCAGGCCGCGCAGCATCAGACCGGCATTGGCGTCGTCCGGCTCGTCGACCTTGACCATTTGAAAACGTCTTTCGAGGGCCGCATCGCGCTCGAAGTACTGTTTGTACTCACTCCAGGTGGTCGCGGCGATGGTGCGCAACTCGCCACGGGCCAACGCGGGTTTAAGCAGGTTGGCGGCGTCGGCAGCGCCGGCCTGGTTGCCGGCGCCGATCAGGGTGTGGGCCTCGTCGATGAACAGCAGCACCGGGCTGTCGGCTTGTTGCACGGCATCGATCAGGCTTTTCAGGCGTTGCTCGAACTCGCCCTTGACGCCCGCACCCGCCTGCAACAAACCCAGGTCAAGAGTGCGTACGCAGACTGACTTGAGGCTGTCAGGCACCCGCCCCTGGGCAATGCTCAATGCCAGGCCTTCCACCAAGGCCGTTTTGCCGACGCCAGGCTCGCCCACCAGCAGCGGATTGTTTTTACGCCGACGGCTGAGGATGTCGATGACCTGGCGGATTTCATCGTCACGGCCAAACACCGGGTCGATCTCTCCTTGTGCGGCCTTGGCGGTGAGGTCTCTGGTGAACCTGTCCAACGTTGCCGACCGGGCATCATCACCCTTCGGTTCAATGGACTGCGGTTCGACAGTCTCTTGCAGCGCCGGACGCTCTTCGGAGACCTGGTCCAACAGCCCCATCAACCGCTGCAACTGTGCCTCACCGAGACTGACCAATGGCCAGGCGGCTTCGCAGGCCAACAGGCCGGGCGTCTCCATCAGCGCGCCCAACAGATGCACCGAGCGCAGGCTGTCGTTGTTGTCGTCGAGCGAGGCGCGTAACCAGGCCTGCCTGATCAATTGCTGCAAGGGCGCGGACAACTGCGGCTTGCCCTGCACGCTGCGTGGCAGGCCGTCGAGGTGTTCAAGCAGGCCGTACCACAGTGCCTCCAGATTCCACTCGTAACGCCGCGCGATGACCGTGAGGTCGCCCTCCCCCTGGCCCAGCAGCTTGAGCAGCCAGTGTTCAATGGTGATTTGCGCGTGGCCGCTGCCCTGGCACAGGGACGCGGCCGCACTCAACGCCTGCGCGCAGAAAGGGTTGAGTCGACGAAGCAAACGGGTGGAGTTCTGGGCCATACGCAATACATCCTCGCCAAAGGGGCTGGGTCGTCAGGTTGAAACGCGATGTGTTTGGCTGAGCGCCCGCGAGCGGACGCTCAACCCAGCACACCGGCAAATCGCCTGGTGGTGCAGGTACATCACGCGCTCTGGCGTTCGCTCCAGGCATCGGAGTGGATGATGTTGCCGTCCTTGTAGGTCCAGGTGACCTTCTCGTAGCGCAGCTCAATCTGCTCCAAATGGTTGTGTTTCTCTTTGCTGGGGTCTTTGACGTCGTGCATTTTTGGCGCGACCTTCACCACCTTGACGTTCTCCAGCTTGGTGATGAAGTACTCGACTTCCTGCCCCGCATCGTCGATGCGATACCACTTGAACTCGGCGCTCTTGAGGGTTTGCCCGGTGGTGACAGCCTTATAGAGATACGGGCTGGAGGCATCGATTTCCTTGGAAAACAGGAATGGGGTGTGCACCCGCGTACCGGTCAACTTGCCGGTATTGTTGTCGGTCGGGATGTACAGGCTGTGGTCCTGGGCGACCACCTCAATGCTGCCTTCGCGCTTTTGCACGTCCACCGAGCCTTTGATCTCTGCGCCACCGTCGTCTTGAAGCCAGAGGTAAACGGGAATTGCCATGTGAAGCTCCTTTTCTTGGACATTAAACGTCGCGATGTGCGACGGGAGGTTGCCCGTCAGGTCCTGGAACAGCGCGTGAACACGTCCCTGCCTCAGGCACCAGACGGATGTCGACACGACGATTGGCTGCGCGCCCTTCTACCGTGTCGTTGCTTGCAATCGGTTGGCTGGCACCGAACCCCTGCACCGCGAAGCAGTTGTCGGGGATTGCGCTCATCTGCTGTATCCAGCCATGCACGGCAGCGGCCCGGGCGTAGGACAGCCGGCGGTTTTTCTCGGCGTCGCCGGTGGCATCGGTATGCCCCGCGATCACAATCAACTGGCCAGGCTGTGCCTGGATGCCGACCAGCGCACGGATCAGCACCTTGGTCGAGCCCGGCTTGAGTCGGGCGCTGCCGCTGGCAAACAGCGAAAGACTGTCCAACCGCACCACACCCGCCGGTCCCGTGGGCAAAACCGTCGGTGGCGGCTCGACATGGGCGGCCAACACGGCGAGTAACGGGGCACGCAGATGCTCGCCGCGATACAGGCCCAGTCCCAAGGCCAGCGGTGCACCCTGTCGGTAGTAGGTATCCAGCAGTTGGGCGGCCTGGCGCAGCGCAGTGACGGCGTCTTCGCGCAACAGGAACGCACGCTGTTCTCGGTGCGGCGGCGGCGGAATCGAGGTATAGCGACGCAGGTCATCACTGACCTGGCGCAACAACAAGGTGTTCTGCCAGGCTGAGCTGGCCAGCGCGACCGCGCTGGCAGCTACCCACAACCACAAGGCCACGACGCTTGCCCGTTGCCGCGGGGTACGCGACGGATGGCGCTTGAGCATACCAAGCAATGCATCTGGAAAAGGTAATGTCGCCGTCGCATCGATCACGCGGCCATCGACCAACGCCACCTTGTGAGCAAGCCATTGACCCCACAGGTTGCCCTCCACCGCCCGGGGCAGCACCGAGACCATTTTGAACGCGCACACGCTGGCGACATCCGTGTTGTGATGAACGAGACAAGGCAACACCTTGTCCTGCAGCCAACCGGCGACACTCCCCAACTGAACGCAAGCGTGCAACCGTGCGGACTGCTCAGGCAGGTCGGCGGCTTGATGCTGCCACTCACTCAGAGTGGCGCACTGGTCTATATCGCGGACATATGCCTCGGCCTTGCCGCCTTCCCAACTGAACCACGGCTCGGCGCCCTGCACGGTTTGCAGATAACTCACCAGCAGCAATGGCAGCGCGATACCTCGCTTGCGTGCCAAGGTGGCCTGGTAACCGAGGGCTCGCACTCGACCGAGCAGCGCCGAGCTGTCGCTGTGTGCACCGGGATTCACGACAAACATCACGCACAGCTGGGCGCCCCAGCCGGGTCGCAGAGCCAGGATGCCGTCGCAGATCAGCGGCAGTTGCCCAAGGCTGGGTACCCGCACGTAACAACCCGAGGGAGTCTCCCGCAGGCTCAACTGCTCAACGCACACCGGGCCAAAAAGCGCATCGAGGCCATCACCACAGACCAGTACCACCGGATGCCGGAAGGACGCCGCCGGCAAGGCGACGTTGCCACCCAGCTTCACCGATTCGCGCAACACGCATGCCCGGCGGTTCACGGCCACCCATGCCAACCCGATACCGCACAGCCCTAGGACAAGCCCGGCCGCCCGCACCCAGACGGTGAGTGGAATGATCGCCAGCAACGCAAGGAGCAGCCCTCCTGCCCACAGCACCAGCAGTCGATGAGAGGAGATCGTCATCGGGCCCTCACGCTTGATCAGGCAGGAGCAACGCAACCGCATCGCTCAACAGTTGATCCAACCCCCACCACGTTGCGGCCAGTACCACGGTGGCGGCCAGCACATGCATCAGCGGCGACTGCAACCAGCCCAAGCCCGAGATGGCGCCGCTACGCGCCTGGGTGACAAGGCTCTGGTTGAGCCTCAAGGGCGGCACATGGGCGTTGAGCGCGTGCAGCAAGCGTTGACGCTCAGGGTCGTTCAGGTCGCGGTAACGACCTTGAAAACCCAACATCAGCACGCGATGGAACACCGTCAGGACCTGCCGGTCCGGTGCCGGTTCGCGTAACACTGCCTGCATGTCCTCGTACAGGAACTCGCCAGCCTGATGGTGGTTGAAAAACTTGGCCTGAAGGGGTTTTGCCCATGCGGCCTGATCGTTCTTACTCCCATACGTCAGCACCGTCTCATCCAGCAACGCGCATTGCGCATGGGAGATGTAATCGACTGCGCGCTTCGTCATGCCCGCCGACGCAAGCCGCTGTCGAACCTGCTCGACCTGCGCGACACATACTCCCCACAACTCCGGCCGGCCCTCGGATGCAACGCCCTGACGCAACTCAACCACCAGCAGGTAGGTGTCCTGCAGCAGCTCATCAACGTCCGCAGGTGGGGTATCGTGACCGTTTGAATTGATCTGGTTCATGCGCGCAGCACCGCAAACAGTTCGAGCCTGACGTCGACCAATGTGCTTGGGACGTAGAACGCACAGACTCCTGCGTCCAGTACCGCCTGGCCCTTGGGATGGCTGAAATCAAGCACGAAATACTGGTTTTCCAGGCGCAGCGGAATCGCTGCCGGCACATGGCTGAGGGCCCGCAATGGCACGCCGTCGAGCGCCGCGTTGATCAGGTAGTCGACCGCGTCCGGCGTGCCCACCTTGCAGAGCTGCGCAAACTGATCCTGCAACTGCGCCGCGGACAGACGGCTGCGCACCGACAGATAGAAATCCGCACCGTCACGCTCACGCAGGCGGGGATCATGCAGTTGCACCTGCCAACGATTGGCGCCCTGTGCCTCCAACTCCAGGGCAACGACCCGCGACGGCAGGCTGGCTTCCAGCAACAGCGAAATAGTGTTCATCAGCGGTGCGAACACCGCTTCCAGGTTGCCGTGTTGATACGCGGGCACTTTGTCGATGTCGTGTTCCAATGAGAACGTCAACAGGCTGCCGGCGAGTTTGATCAGTTCCTGGTAGACCTGTTCGGGATGTCGCGCCGGAAAACTCCGCAGATCGGCCAGGACCGGTTGGTAGGTGTTCAACGCATTGAGCAACCAGAACAGCGAGACATCGGCCACGGCAAAATCGGCCATGCGCTGATTGCTCTCGCGCCGCATGCCCATGAGCCGTTGCCGCTTGGCCGCCAATTGGGTCAACAGGTTATCCAACTGGCTCAACAAACCCGGATGCGCTGCAAAGCTGAGCAGCGGCGGCACGTAGACCGGGTCAAGGCTCCAGGCACCCTGCCCGTCACGGACCAGCCGCGCAACGGGACAGGTCACGTAGTCCGCGTTGTCGTCACTGTGCAAACGCAGGCTCAGCGCGTGCTCCAGCACCGCGATGGATTGCCGTTCATCGCTGTAGACATCCTGGACCTCGCGCCAGTCCTGGCGATAACGGATCGGCCGGTCGCTGTTGCCGCCGTCAAACAGACAGTTGTTGCCATTGGCCTGCTCCAGCGGCAATGCCACATGCACCAGCGTAGCTTGGACCTCATCGGCCAAGCCCAAGGCAGGTGGCAGGCGGTCGACGCAACCGGTGTCGATCCACGTCCCGTCGGGTAGGCATACACACAACTGGGTGGCCTTGAGTTTGCCCAGGCGCAAGGCTTCCAAATCAAACCCGACGGCCTGGACGCCCCAAGGGTGCGCCAGGCTCAGATGAGCGAGCTGTACGTTGGCCCAGGCCTCCCAACGCGTTTGTTGCTGGAATTGCTGCGCCGACAGCAATACGCCGCAAGCCCACAGAGGGCGATCGATCTTCATGGCATCGTTTCCCTACGATTGACTCAAGCCTTGGCCTTGGGCATTTGCGAAACCAGCGACAAGTTCACATCCATGCCCTCCACCTGGAAATGCGGCACGGCGTACAACTTGACGCGGAAGAAGCCCGGGTTGTCTTCGATGTCTTCCACCGTCACCTTCGCATCGCGCAGCGGGTGTGAAGCCTGCAAGTCATCGCCAGGGTCGGTCATTTCAGTCACGAGCCCGCCAATCCACTTGTTGAGCTCCAGTTCCAGCAAGCGCCGGTCTTTGGTAGTGCCGATGTTTTCGCGCTGGATCAACTTCAGGTAATGGGCGATGCGTGACAGTAGAAAGATGTAGGGCAGGCGCGCGTTGATACGACTGTTCGCCGTGGCATCCGGGGTGTCGTAGAGGGCAGGTTTCTGCGCGGAGTTGGCGGAGAAGAAACACGCATAGTCGCGATTCTTGTAGTAGGAAAGTGGGATGAAACCGAGGTTGGCAAATTCGAATTCGCGGGTTTCCGGGATCATGACTTCCGAGGGAATCTTCACCTGGTTGCCAGTGCCCAGGTCGTACAAGTGGATGGGTAACTCGGTCACCGCACCACCGGACTGCGGTCCACGGATCTGCACACACCAGCCATTGGCGATAAAGCTCTTGACCATATTGGCGGCAAACGCGAAGGAGGCGTTGGTCCACAAATACTTGTGGTGGTCCGGGCCTTTGACGCTTTCGATGTAATTGAAACTGCGCACGGGAAGGGTGTCGGGACCATAGGGCAGACGCCCCAGCACACGCGGCATCGTCAGGCCGATGTAGCGCGCATCGTCACTGTCCCGGAACGACTTCCACTTGATGTATTCGGCGCGGTCGAAGTAGTTGCCGATGTCCTTGATCGCGGCCACTTCCTCCATGGATGCCTTGCCAAAGAATGCAGGCCCGACGGAACCCACAAACGGCATGTGGGCAGCCGCGGCCACTTTGGAAATGTTACGCAACAGGGCAATGTCCTGTGGGCTGCGGTCGAACTCGTAACTGGAGATAGCGGCAGCGATTGGCTCACCGCCGGGGGTGTCGTATTCCTGGGTGTAGGTATGCAGGTAGAGACCGCTCTGGGCAATTTCCGGCGCGTCTTCAAAATCCTGCACCAGATGGTCTTTGCTGATGTCCAGCAGCTCGATACGCACGTTTTGGCGGAAATCCGTCTGGTCGATCAGCGATTTCACCCCACGCCAGGTCGACTCGACGCGCTGGAAGTCCGGGTGGTGCATGATCGCATCCAGTTGACGGCTTATCTGCCGATCCAACGAGGCGATATGCTCATCCAACAGCACCTTGTCCAGGCGTTCGACCTTATGGGCTGACTGTTTCAATAACTGCAGGAACACATTGACCGCGGCGGTAACCCGCTCATCGGCAGACACATCGGAAAGTGCCTCGGTATTTTGAAACACCTCGAGCCCGCCTAACTCCGCCACGGGACTCAAGTTAATTTTGCTGAACAGTGTGGCGTAGACTCCACTGTTGTTTTCCGACAGTACGGTGCTGCCATGGGATTGCGAACCGGATTGTTCTACGGACATGCTCAAAACTCCTTTTTCAAATCCATGGACATCAATTAGTTTTAGGCGCCAACGCGGCCAATTCGGTACGAAGTTCAGCGCTTAACGCGTCGTCCTTGAGAATGCGCTCCAACTCATGTCGGAAGGTCGCGTTATCCAGCAAGTTGGATTTGAGATCGCGCAACAGATTGCGCATGGCCAGAAGTGCACGTAACTGCGGGACTTGCCGCGCAACCTGCTCCGGTTCGAAATCCTTCAGGCGTTGGAAGCTCAACTCGACAGTGGTGTCGCATGCGTCATCCGGCAAGGTGTTTTCCACCACCAGTTTCAGCCCCGGCGAGAACTCGCCGAGAACACTGTCAAAGTTGTTTTTATTGATATTGATCTTGCCCCGCTCCGAGAGTGGGCGTTGTTCCTTGCCGTTACTGTAGTCCCCCATCACCATTAACTTCAGGGGCAACTCGACTTTTTTCTGGGCGCCGCCGGTATGCAAGTCCAGTTTGATATTGACCCGCGCCTTGGGCACTTCATTCTGAAAACTATCTAGCGTCATAACTTCATCCCTTGCTGTATGGCAAAACAATAACCGGCCATCACTGGCGCGCTCTGTCGCCGCAAGAATGAAGTATCCCAGACATTTTTTACCAGCCCCCGAACTATGCGCGGGAACTTTCCACAAAGCTTTGAGGATGCATCCTACAAACCGCACAGATAAACTCTATTTCAACTTTTTATTTATTCATAAACAAAAAAATATGAAACGGCTGTCAGAAGAAGAGTAAATCCAGGGAAAACCCAAAACAAACCGATGAGGCAAGACCTATACAGACAGAGTGTTCCTAGCGTTAGAAATCACAACGCCTACAAACGCGAGAAAACCCAAGGCGAGGCATTCGATGAGAAGAACGCTTAAAAAGCGAGGCACGACTCACACCGCAACCGGCACATTAGCGTCCGGCTGCGGTCGGTTGAAATCGTAATAGTTGTAATAGGGCAAGTCGGGATCAGGCCTCCCGACTTTTCACCTTCAGATGCCGCGCGTACCAGGGCCGCTTTGGCACCCGCTTGAACAATCCCTTCAGCGCGTCATCTTCTGCACCGAAAGTAATGCGCAATGCCAGCTTCATGGTCTCCGGGTCCATCTCCATCGACCGCCCCATCTGCAACCCCGGTGTGGTGCTGCAGCCGTGGGTGTCCGGGCCCAGCCAAGGGTCGCCGACTTCTACCCAACGCCCCTGGGCAAACCACGCTACGCCGTTGACCTCAAGCCGGCTGACCTCACCCGGATTGAAGCGCTCATGGGCACGGAACCAGTCCTCGATACGGTCGTCGATCCAGCCATGAAAATGCCAGAACACCGGGTTTACATGGGATGAGAACGGGTCGCCCAGAAAGTCGTTTTCCGCGGCATACCACCGCGCAGCGAAGTCCGAGGGATCGCGGGCGAAGGGCACCGGGCCACCGTTGGAGGGGTCGCGAGGCACGGAGGCCCAGCGCATGTGCAGCCAGTCGTGCAGCCCCAATTCCATCTCGGAACCGAGCTGGCCCAGGGTCAACTTGGCCAGGTAGCGCGGGTCGCGGTATTGGGACTCCCACACTTGAAAGTTGCTGTGGTAAGTCTCGGCCGCCTTGATGTCGCTGACCCACTGGGTGTAGTCAGGGTCATCCGGCGCCGACCAGGTGGGCGGCAAGGCAAAGCCATCGTGGTTGTCGAAGTAACGCACGAAACCCAGCCGATCACGCTCCAGTGCAGGCTGCGGTGCGGGGAATTCGGGCCACGAAGGCAAGTCTTGCATCGAACGCGCGGTGCCGAGCATATGGCGATGCATGAAGAAGAAATCGATCCCCGAACCGTTGCGGTCCTTGTGTTTGCCGCGCGCATCGCGCTCCTGGCCGCGGGGGCCGGGTTGCCAACCGATGCCGCGCAGGGCATCGCGTTTTTCTTCGGAGAGTTTGTGCCATTGGTCACGGGTCGCGTGCCAGAGCTGGTGGAATAACCGGTGTTCGGCGCTGATCAGCCAGGCCAGCAGGGTCGGATTGAGGCCGATGCGCTCGCGGGCTTCGGGAAACAGTTGCTTGTGCGCGATAAACCGGTTGTCGCGTTCGGTCAAGGCCAGGGGACGATCGAGGTTGAGAATCTGCCCACTGAGGGTGCCGCTGCCGGCGTTGCCAAACACGCCCCAGACTTCGTCGAGGGTCATTTTGAATTCGTAGGCGGGCACGCCACCGGGCGCGTCGCGGTCGATCAGGCGCCAGTAGAGCGTGGCGCCCTCCCCCGGCAGCAGGTCGCCGAGGACACGGTAACGCGGTTCGCCGGTGGCG
Organism: Pseudomonas sp. RP-B7; assembly: GCF_059803535.1. NCBI lineage: Bacteria > Pseudomonadati > Pseudomonadota > Gammaproteobacteria > Pseudomonadales > Pseudomonadaceae > Pseudomonas > Pseudomonas sp. RP-B7. The sequence goes on along the minus strand of NZ_JAPFHC010000054.1, from coordinate 13,996 downwards.
CGCAGGTTGGCTGCGGTGTCGAGGTAGCCACGCAGGCCACGACCCCGTGGGGCGATGTCGAGCAACAGTTCCAGGCCCTGCAGCGGCAGGCCTTTGAGACCCGCGTCGCGACCTTCCAGGCGCAGGCTCCAAACACCGCGCAGGCTGTTCGCCAGGTGCTGGCCGGCAGTGTCGGCCAAGTCCACCGTGGCTTCGCCGGGAGTGATCGGGAATTCTTCTTCACGCGTCAGCTCGCGATGGGCATAGAAGGCCGCTGGCACAGCCGCGCCGGTCAGCGCCAGGCCTGCGATGAACCCACGTCGAGAGATCGTCATTGTCTACCTTAGGAAACGGCTTAATCAGAGCTAGAACGTTTGCAGGCCGGGGAAATTTACCGCACTTGGCGCACCGCCTAAATTTCTGCGTCCAGCGCTCGTTCTTCCCTGATAGCAAAGGCCTCAACTGACTGAGATGGCAATGACAAAACCACGTTCGAAAAAGGCGCTGTATATCGGCCTGCCACTGGCACTGGCCATCGGCGCCGCAGCCGGTTTCCTGGCCTGGGATCACTGGTTCAGGGGCAATGCGGGTTACCCGCTGGCAGTGATCAAGCAGGCCAATGAAATGCAGGATCGCCTGTTGTCGTTCGACAGCCATATCACCGTGCCCCTGGATTTTGGCGGTGTCGGCAGCGAGGCCGACAAGGACGGTAGCGGCCAGTTCGACCTGGCCAAGGCTGCCCGCGGACGCTTGTCGGGAGCGGCGCTGACGATTTTCGGCTGGCCGGAGATCTGGAACGGCGCCAACGCCCCGCACAAACCCACCGACGGTTTTGTCGAAGAAGCGCGCCACGAGCAGGAGGTGCGCTACAAAATCATCTCCGGCATGGTCCGCGACTTTCCCAACCAAGTGGGCATTGCCTACACCCCGGACGATTTCCGGCGCCTGCATGGCGAAGGTAAATTCGCGATCTTTATCAGCATGCTCAACGCCTACCCCCTGGGCAATGACCTGAATCAGCTGGACCTGTGGGCCGCACGTGGCATGCGCATGTTCGGCTTCAGCTATATCGGCAACAACGCGTGGTCCGACTCATCGCGCCCACTGCCGTTTTTCAATGACTCCACCGACGCCCTCGAAGGCCTGTCGCCGATTGGCCAGCAAGCCGTGCACCGCCTCAACGACCTGGGGGTGATCATCGACGTGTCGCAGATGTCGACCAAGGCGCTGGAGCAGGTGGCACAGCTGAGCCGCACGCCAATGGTCGCGTCCCACTCGGCGCCGCGAGCGTCGGTGGATATCGCGCGCAACCTCAGCGACAAGGAACTGCAACTGATCAAGAACAGCGGCGGCGTGGTGCAAGTCGTCGGGTTCTCGGCGTACCTGCGACCGCTGAGCCAGCCGACCCAGGACAAGCTCAACAGCCTGCGCGCACGTTTTGATCTGCCACCGCTGCCAAACCTCGCCATGGCGCTGATGCCCGGCGACGCAATCATCGCCGCCTGGCCCGAGCAGAAATTCGGCCAGTACGCCCAGGGCCTGTACGGCATTCTTGAGGAAGAACCCAAGGCCAGCCTCAAGGATTGGGGCGACGCCATCGACTACACGGTACGCAAGATCGGCATTGATCACGTCGGCATCTCGTCGGACTTCAACGACGGCGGCGGCATCGACGGCTGGGAGAACGTCGGCGAGGTGCGCAACGTCACCGCCGAGCTGATCCAGCGCGGCTACTCCGAAGCTGACATTGCCAAGCTGTGGGGTGGCAACTTCCTGCGCGTGTGGGACCAGGTACAAAAAGCCGCCAAGCCCTTGGCCAATCGCTAATCACCTAGAAGCACGTCCATGACCGACCGCCGTACATTTCTCAAGCAGGCCGGGCTATTCGCCGCCAGCCTGCCGCTGCTGCCCGAGGCGCTGGCCGTCACTGCCGCGCCTGCGGCAAAACATCCATGGACGGATCTCAAGCAACTGTTCAACCAGGACCCGAACTACCTGCACTTCTCCAACTTCCTCGTGGCGTCACACCCCAAACCGGTGCGCGACGCCATCGAGCGCTACCGCCTGCAGATCGACCGCAACCCCGGCCTGGCGATGGACTGGGGCCTGGAAGAAACCTGGAAGCGCGAAGGCCAGGTGCGCGAATGGGCCGGTCGTTATTTGCAGGCCGCACCCGCGCAGATCGCCCTTACCGCCAGCACGTCCGAGGGCCTGGCGATGATCTATGGCGGCATCCAGCTGCGCGCCGACCAAGAGATCCTCACCACCGTGCACGAGCATTACGCGACCCAGAACGTGCTGGATTTTCGCGTGCGCAAGCAAGGCACCCAGGTGCGCCGGTTCAAGCTGTTCGAGCACGCCAACCGCCTCTCGGCGGACGAAGTGCTCGGCAATATCCAGCGCAATATCCGCCCCAATACCCGCGTGCTGGGCATGACCTGGGTGCAGTCCGGCAGCGGCGTGAAGCTGCCCATCGGCGAGATCGGCCAACTGGTGACTGAACACAACCGCCACCGCGACGACCACGACCGCATTCTCTACGTGGTCGATGGCGTGCATGGCTTTGGCGTGGAAAACCTCGACTTCCCGGACATGCACTGCGACTTCTTTATCGCCGGCACCCACAAATGGATGTTCGGCCCGCGCGGTACCGGACTGGTCTGCGCCCGCGAGAGCGAAAACAAGTACATCACGCCGATGGTGCCGACCTTTTCCGAAGACACCAACTTCGCCACCACCATGACCCCTGGTGGCTTCCACGCATTCGAACACCGCTGGGCGGCGGATGAAGCCTTCAAGCTGCACCTGCAACTGGGCAAGGCGCAGGTGCAGGCGCGTATCCATGCGCTCAATACCGAGCTTAAAGACCAACTGCTGAGCCACCCGCAGATCGAACTGGTCACGCCGCGCAGCGCCGAACTGTCGGCTGGCTTCACCTTCTTCCGGGTCAAGGGCCAGGACAGCAGCGACATCGCCGACTACATGGTGAAACAGCGTGTTGTCATCGATGCGGTGGACCGCGATGCCGGTCCGGTGATCCGCACCGCGCCCGGGCTGCTCAATTCCTCCGACGAGATCCAGCGTTTCATGGCCCTGCTGAGCCCACGGCTGTGACGTGCATTTTTCCTTTTGACCAGAGGCCCTCATGATGCGATCCCGATTCAACCCCCTGGCCGCCCTGACCCTGGCGGCCGCCTGCGGCGCCCTGCTGCCAGGCCTGGCCCAGGCTGCCACGCCGCAGCCGGGCAAAGTGTTCAAGGACTGCAAGGACTGCCCGGAAATGGTGGTGCTGCCCGCGGGCACGTTCACCATGGGCACGCCCGAGGATGAAGTCGGCCGCGAGCCTGACGAAGGCCCGATGCACACTGTGACCTTCGCCAAGCCCTTCGCCATGAGCCGCTTCCACATCACCGCCAGCGAGTGGGACAGCTACGTGCGCCAGACCGGGGTAAAAATCGCTGACGGCGACACCCGCCCCGGCCGCGAATGCATCGCCAGCAAACCGCGCTACCCGCAGGGCCCACGCCAACCGGCGGTATGCATGGACATGGACGACATCCAGAGGTACGTGAGCTGGCTGTCGAAAAAGACCGGCCAGCAGTACCACATGGTCAGCGAAGCCCAACGCGAATACGCCGCGCGGGCCGGCACCAAGGGGCCCTTCCCGTTCCCGTTTGACGAGGGCAAGGGTTACAGCATCGCCGGGCACGCCAACACCTACGGCCCGGCGGATGGCTACAGCTATTCCTCGCCGGTGGGCAGCTACGCGCCGAATGGGTTTGGCATGTATGACATGCACGGCAATGTCTACGAGCGGGTTGCCGACTGCTACCACGAGAACTACGCAGGTGCGCCGTCCGATGGCAGCGCCTGGACAGAACAGACCTGCGAGGCCTACGTCATTCGCGGCAATGATTGGGGCGAGGCGCCCGTGTTTTCGCGCTCGGGCAACCGCAACAATATCTACCCGCAGACGCGGGGGGACTGGATTGGTTTTCGGGTAGTGCGCGAACTCTGAAGCACTAAAGATTCAAATGTGTGCAGGCTTGTGTGGGAGCGGGCTTGCTCGCGAAAGCGGTGTGTCAGTCAATATTTCCGGTGACTGACACACCGCTTTCGCGAGCAAGCCCGCTCCCACATTTTGAACTGTGCCCGCTTCAGATTTTTGCCAACAGCTCCAACCCTTCACGCAACGCCGGGAACAGGCTGTTGTTGAAGTTGTTCCAACGCAGCTCAAGGATGGTGTCCTCAGGCGAAATCTCGGTCTTCAAGACGTCGTGAAACACCTCCCCCGAATCAATGCCGTTATCCACGTAATGAAACGATGCGCCGGTCAGGTACAGCGGCTCCGACGGCGTGGTGGCCTTTGTCGCCCAATCCGTCACCGTCAGCCCGCGCGCGCCGTACAACGCATTCCACGTGGCATACGCGCCGCGGCGCTCGTACGGCGATTCGATGCGGGTAATACCGGGGTGAATGTTCATGATGCGCCGCGCAAATGGCGCACCCGGTCGCACCAGCTCATCCAGGATCACCAGCAAGCCATCGAGCACCACGATGTCAGCCTTCAATTCCACCAGCGTGTCATGCAAGCGCCGTTCGAAATCCTGCTTGCCGGCGATGTGTTCGGCGCTGCCCCGTGGCAAGCGGCGATAGGTGGACGGCACACTCAACAACAAGTCATTGACCAGCCGGCCCTGCACCCGCAGGTCCGCCGGGTACAGCCACTGGCGGCCAGGCTGGTAGGCAAAGCCGTAGTCCTTGACCAGTTGCTGGTCCCGCGGGTTCTGCTCGTCATCGTCGTACACCACGCCCACCAGGTTGTAGGCCTCGCCCAGCGGGGTGTCGTTCAACGAACCCACCAGGAACTCCAGCACCGATTTCATGTAGCGCTCGTGGTCCTTGTAGGCCACCGGCTGCCCGGCCTTGTCGGCGGCAGCATTTCTCAGGGACCACACGTACACCAGATTCTTCTTCGACATTGTTTCGCTCTCGCTGGATGGACTGCGCGCTGCGTGTTTACGCGTGCGCCTACATCACAAGAACGAACCAGCCCGCCGCCAATTTATCTGCCGCCGGCACCACCGGGCACATCGCGCTAAATACTCGCCACCACGCTTCGTTTGTCATGGGTAAGGGTCTGTGTGCCCAGCCCCTCTATTCACTCTCCGGGAAGTATTTATGACCGACCCCAAGCGCGGTGCCTTCAATGGTCTGCTCGCATTGCTCAGACCTTTTCGTACCCTGGTGACGGTGTCCGTCGCCCTGGGCATGGCAGGCGGCCTGGCCATCACCTTTTTGCTGGCCACCATCAACAACGCCCTGCACTCCTCCACCGGCATGACCCAAGGTGTGGTACTGACCTTTGCCGCGCTGTGCGTGCTGGCCCTGACCAGTTCGATCGTGTCCGACATCGGCACCAACTATGTCGGCCAACGCATCATCGCCGCGTTGCGCAAGGAACTGGGCGAGAAAGTGCTGTCGGCGCCGATCGAACAGATCGAGCGTTACCGCTCCCACCGCCTGATCCCGGTACTGACCCACGACGTCGACACCATCAGCGATTTCTCCTTCGCCTTCACACCGCTGGCCATCGCCACCACCGTGACCCTGGGTTGCCTGGGCTACCTGGCGTACCTGTCGGTGCCGATGTTCCTGCTGATGATCGTCGCCATCGCCATCGGTTGCAGCGTGCAGTTCATCGCCGGCGCCAAGGGCATTCGTGGCTTTGACGAGGCCCGTGACCTCGAAGACGAACTGCAACGCTACTATTCGGCAATCGCCTCGGGCGCCAAGGAGCTGCGCATCCACCGGCCACGGCGCTATCGCATGAACACCCATCGCATCCAGGAAACCGCCGACCAGATCAGCGACATCCAGGTGCGCTCGGTGAACATCTATATCGTCGCCAAGACCTTCGGCTCGATGCTGTTCTTCGTGGTCATCGGCCTGGCCCTGGCGATGCAGGCCTACAGCCCCAATCCGGACCCGGCGGTGATCACCGGTTTCGTACTGGTGCTGCTGTACATGAAAGGCCCGCTGGAGCACGTGGTGGGTTACCTGCCGATCATCGGCAAGGCGCGTATCGCGTTTGCGCGCATCAGCGAACTGGCCGAGCGGTTCTCATCCCCCGAGCCGCACTTGTTGATGGACGCCAGCGAGGCGCCCCACCCGGTGGTCACCAGCCTGGAATTGCGCGGCGTGAGCTACAGCCCGCCGCCGGTGGAAGGCAGCCAGCCGTTCCACCTGGGGCCGATCAACCTGAGCATCAAGCAGGGCGACATCGTGTTTATCGTCGGCGAAAACGGCTGCGGCAAGACCACCCTGATCAAGCTGTTGCTGGGCCTGTACCCACCCCAGTCCGGAGAAATCCGCCTCAACGGCGAAACCGTCACCGACCCGGTGCGCGATGACTATCGCCAGTTGTTCACCACCGTATTTGCCGACTATTACCTGTTCGATGACCTGGTACAGGGCAGCGCCACGCAGTCGCTGGACAGCGCGACCAAGTACCTCGAGCGCCTGGAGATTGCGCACAAGGTCAGCGTCAAGGACGGCGTGTTCAGCACCACCGACCTGTCCACCGGCCAGCGCAAGCGCCTGGCCCTGGTCAACGCCTGGCTCGAAGAGCGCCCGGTGCTGGTGTTCGACGAATGGGCCGCCGACCAGGACCCGGTCTTTCGCAAGATTTTCTATACCGAGCTGCTGCCGGACCTCAAGCGCCTGGGCAAGACCATCATCGTGATCAGCCACGACGACCGCTATTTCGACATCGCCGACCAGTTGGTGCGCCTGCGTGCGGGCAAGGTCGTACACGAATTGGAACCGGCATGAAAAAAACTTTCCGGTTTTTTAAAGTAGGAACGTCTCACTAGTGGTAATGAGAACCAGACTCAATAAACATCTATAATCTGCCCACTAAAACATAGAAGAGAAAGTATTCATGTCAGTACGACTCGGTCTGAGCCCCCTGAGCAAAGCGCTATCGATGCGACGGGCACTGAACTTCAACCTGTTGCCCGGCGCGCTGGCGCTGGCCGTGTCGCTGCCGATTGCCGGCTATGTACAGGCACAGGAACTTGAGATCGACGTGCCGGCCCAGTCCCTGGGTAGCGCACTGCAAGCGTTCGGCCGCCAGTCCAACCTGCAAGTGCTGTACAGCCCGACGGATGTGGAAGGCAAGCGCAGCAACGCCGTCAAAGGCAAATTCGACCCGGACCGCGCCCTCAGCACCCTGCTCAAAGGCACCGGCGTCGGGTATGGCCTGCAAGGCAACACCATCAGTATCAGCAGCCACGCAGGTTCCGGCCTGGAACTGGGCGCGACCCAAGTGACGGCCAACCAACTCGGCACCGTGACCGAAGGCACCGGCTCCTACACCCCGGGCACCATCGCCACCGCCACGCGCCTGGTGCTGACGCCACGGGAAACGCCGCAATCGATCTCGGTGGTCACGCGCCAGGCCATGGATGACTTCGGCCTCAACTCGATTGACGACGTGATGCGCCACACCCCCGGCATTACCGTGTCGACCTATGACAGTGAGCGTACCAACTATTTCTCGCGCGGCTTTTCCATCAATACCTTCCAATACGACGGTATTCCAACCCTGCGCGACGCCCAATACTCGGCAGGCCAGACGCTGACCGACATGGCCATCTATGACCGCATAGAAGTGCTCAAGGGCGCTACCGGTTTGTTGACCGGGGCTGGCGGTGTAGGCGGCACGCTCAATTTGATCCGCAAGAAGCCGACGTCCGAGTTCCAAGGTAGCGTCGAATTGGGCGCCGGGTCTTGGGACAACTACCGCTCCCAGATCGACGTAAGCGGCCCGCTGACTGAAACTGGAAATATTCGTGGTCGAGCGGTTGCGTCATATCAAGACAAGCACTCGTTCCTCGACCACTACTCGCGCAAGACCAGTGTTTTCTACGGGATTCTTGAAGCCGACCTGGACGAGGACACCCTGCTGACCGTAGGCGCCGACTACCAGGACAGCGACCCGAAAGGTTCCAGTTGGACCGGCAGCCGCATGATCTTCGACGCAGAAGGCAAAGAGCTGGACTTGCCACGCTCGTTCAACAACGGCCCGAAATGGGGTTCGTGGGCGCAGTACAGCCGTACAGCCTTCGCCACTCTGGAACATAGCTTCGCCAATGGCTGGGTCGCCAAAGGCCAATACAACCACCAGATCAACGGCTACCATGCACCGCTAGGCGCCCTCTCTCAGGACTCCGGCAACCAGAGCTCGCTGTTTGCAAAAAAACACACTGGCGAAACCACCGGAGACAGCCTTGACGCCTACGCCACGGGGCCTTTTGAACTGTTTGGTCGTGAGCACGAGTTGGTGGTGGGCCAATCCATTTCGACCAGCAAATGGACGGGCAAGAGCTACAACGCCGTCTTTGCTCCCGGCACCAACTCTGCTGACTTCTATAACTGGGACGGCGACATTCCGGAGCCAGAGTGGGTTCAATATCGCAAACTCGACCAGAGCACTCGCCAGACCGGCACTTACCTCACCAGCCGCTTCAGCCTGACCGACGAAATGCACCTGCTGCTCGGCGCGCGCCTGGCCAACTACGAAGTCACCGGCACCAGCAAGTCCAAGGAGAGCGGTAAAGTCGTGCCTTATGCCGGCCTGACATACGACCTCAACGATAACTTTACCGCCTACACCAGCTTCACTGAGATCTTCCAGCCGCAGACCGACTACTTCGACCGCGAAGACAAAATGCTTGAGCCGGACGAAGGTAAGAACTACGAGATCGGCCTCAAGGGTGAATTCTTCAATGGACGTTTGAATTCCAGCCTCGCGTATTTCGAAGTCCACGAAGAAAACCGTCCGGAACTCGACAGCGAGCACAACTCAGTTCCCGGCAACGATACGGCCTACTACGGCATCAAATCCAAGACCAAGGGCTACGAAGCAGAAATCTCTGGCGAAATCGCCACCGGCTGGCAGTTGCAGGCGGGCTACACCCACAAGGTTGCCCGCGACGACAGCGGCGTGAAGGTTTCCACCTGGGAACCGGAAGACCAGGTCAACTTCTACACCACCTACAAACTCACCGGCCCGCTGGACAAGCTCACCATCGGCGGTGGCGCACGCTGGCAGAGCGAAGGTTGGAAGTCGATCCGCAACTCCGGCCTGCGCCGCTCCGAAGTCCTCACCCAAGACCCGTACTGGCTGGTGGACCTGATGGCGCGCTACCAGATCACCAAGAACCTGTCGGCTACCCTCAACGTCAACAACGTGTTCGACAAGAACTACTACACCAACATCGGTTTCTATGACTCCGCCTACCCTGGCGACCCGCGCAACATGATGGTCACCACCCGCTACAACTTCTAAACCCGGCGCCAAAACAAAAGCCCCGCATCGCGAGATACGGGGCTTTTTTTTGTCACCCTGAAATTGCAATCTGTAGTGAGCGGGCTTGCCCGCTCACTACAATGACGGTTTATGCCAGGGCCGCCGCCAAAGCCCCGCATCGCGAGATACGGGGCTTTTTTGTCACCCTGAAATTGCAATCTGTAGTGAGCGGGCTTGCCCCGCGCTGGGGGGGCGAAGCCGCCCCAAACCCAGGCACCTGGGTCTGTCTGAAACACCGCGCAGGACCGTTTTGGGGTGGCTTCGCCACCCAGCGCGGGGCAAGCCCGCTCACTACAGGGATGGTTTATGCCAGGGCCGCCGCCAGGCTTTTGATGAACTCAGCGTTATCAACAATCCGATGGTGAGTCGTGTCGATCACCACCGAGCGCTCGATCCCCGCCTGCCCAATCACCTCGCGCAAACCACTTTCGATCAGCGCCTGGTGCATCCCCGCCTCGCTACGTGCCGCCCACCAGCAACTGACCGGCGCCTTGATCGCGCGGAAGTCGGTGGCCTGCAAACGCTCATCGAGGATCTGCTTGATCGCCCACGAACGCTCGGTTTCACCGCCACTTTGCAGTTCGGCCTTGAGCGCCTGGAAGCTGGCGCCCAGCGTCGCATCCGCCCAGTCGCACAGGTGCTGCCACTGTTGCTCCTCATTGCAATGAGCCTGCTGCGCCTGGCGCCATTGCGCCTGGACCTGCTCGGCATGCGCGGGGAACATCACCTCCAACATCTGCGCCCGGCGTTCAACCGCACTCAGTTGCGGCTGCGACGGTGCAGCGCCCTGCTCCCAGAACGCGGTAAACCGTGCCGGCGGTGGCGCGTCGATCCAGCCGACAAACTCCACCGTGCGCCCGGCCTGCTCCAGCAGGTACGTCACTTCCATCGCTAGGTTCCCACCCAGCGACCAGCCCGCCAGTCTGAAGGCGCCCTGAGGCTGCGCGCTCAACAGTTGCTGGGCGTAGTCCTCGACCATCTGCGTCCAACCCGGCACTGCACCGTCCTCTGCCACCAGCGCCCGGCAAATAATCCCGAACACCGGCCGCTGTTCACGCAATGCCAAAGCAATTGGCTTGTAGCAATGCACCGAGCCGAAACTTGGGTGGAACAGGTACAGCGGCGTGCCTTGGGTCTGGCTGTTGAGCGGCACAATCAATGAACTTGGTGCATCACCCTCGATACAACGGGCTTGCCCGGCCACCGTGGGGTTGAGCATCAACTGATTGACGGCCAGCACCGCGCCGCAGAGCCGATTGATCCGCTCCTTGAGCATCAGCACCAACAACGAATGGCCGCCCAATTCAAAGAAATTGTCGTGCAAACCAACGCGCTCAACCTCGAGCACCTCGGCCCAAATCGACGCAATCTGCTGCTGCAACGCCGTTTGCGGCGCAGCGAATTCACCCCCCCGGCCATGGGCATCCGGCTTGGGCAGCGCCTTGCGGTCCAGCTTGCCGTTGGGGCTCAGCGGCATCTGCTCGAGCACCACCCACTGCGCCGGCACCATGTAATCCGGCAAGTGCCGGGCCAGGTGCGCGCTGACGTGCGCACGCCACTCCGCGTCGGCCGCGTGCAGCACCACATAGCCCACCAGCTGTTTGCTATCGATCACCAGCACCGTGGCTTCGCGCACCAACGGATGCTCCAGCAGGCGCGCTTCGATTTCACCCAACTCAATTCGCAGGCCGCGCAACTTGACCTGATGATCGAGGCGCCCGAGGTACTCAATCACCCCATCGGCACGTTGGCGAACGCGGTCGCCGGTGCGGTACAAGCGTGCGCCGCGCTGGAATGGGCACGGCACGAAGCGCTCGGCCGTCAAGGCCGGACGCCGGTGATAACTGCGCGCCAGGCCTTCACCGCCCAGGTACAACTCACCGGCAACCCCGACCGGCACCGGCAGCAACTGCGCGTCCAGCACGTGGGTACGCAGGTTGGCGATGGGCTCACCGATCGGCACGGTATCGCTGCCTTCATCGGTGCAAGTCCAATGCGTCACGTCAATCGCCGCTTCCGTCGGGCCATACAGGTTATACAGCCCGGCCTGGGGCAACTTGGCAAAGACCTGCTGCTGGGCATCCACCGGCAGCGCTTCGCCACTGCACACAATGCGTTGCAGGCTATGACAGGTCGATACCGCCGGGTCTTGCAGGAACGCCTGCAACATTGACGGCACAAAGTGCAGCGTAGTGACCTGCTCGGCGTTGATCAGGCTGACCAGTCTGGCCGGATCGCGATGATCACCCGGCGCTGCCACCACCAGGCGTGCGCCAGTCATCAACGGCCAGAAGAACTCCCACACCGACACGTCAAAACTGAACGGGGTCTTTTGCAGCACCGTGTCTCGCGCATCCAGACCATAGGCCTGCTGCATCCAGCACAGGCGGTTGGTCAGTGCCGAATGTCGGTTGCCTGCGCCTTTGGGCTGGCCGGTGGAGCCGGAGGTGTAGATCACATAGGCGAGGTTTTCCGGATCGATAGCGATGCCTGGGTTGTGCTCGCCATACCCTTCGAACCACGATTGACCCAGCACCACGCTGTGCAACCCTGCCGGAATCGGCAGTTGTTCCAACACGTGCGCCTGGGTCAACAGCAGTGTCACGCCGCTGTCTTCAAGCATGTAGGCCAGGCGTTCGCGTGGATATTCCGGGTCAAGCGGCACATAGGCACCGCCCGCCTTGAGGATCGCCAGCAAGCCGACGACCATTTCGATGGAGCGCTCCACTGCCACGCCGACCAGCACGTCAGGGCCCACACCGGCGCTGATCAAACGATGGGCCAGGCGGTTGGCGCGACGGTTCAGCTCGGCGTAGCTCAGGCGTATTTCAGCAAATGCCAAGGCTGGCGCATCCGGCGTGCGTGCGGCCTGTTCTTCGATCAGCTGGTGCACACCGCGTTGCAGCGGGTAAACCTGGGCGGTGGCGTTCCAGTCGTGGACCACTGACTGCTGCTCAAGCGCATCCAGCAACGGCAACTGGCCGATGCGCTGTTGCCCATCACCGACCATGCCTTCCAGCAGATTCAGCCAGTGCCGCGCCATGCGGGCCGGCGTGGCGGCGTCGAACAAGTCGCTGGCGTAGATCAGCGAAGCCAATAGCGCATCGCTCGACTCCTGGGTGCTCAGGCTCAGGTCGAACTGTGCGGTGCGGGTTTGCCATTCCAGGCCACTGACGTGCAGGCCCGGCAGTTGTTGCGCCGGCTCTGAGGTCTCGGTCTGGTGGTTGAACATCACCTGGAACAACGGGTTGAAACTCAGGTTACGCTCAGGGTGCAACGCTTCGACTAACTGTTCGAACGGCAAATCCTGGTGCGCCTGGGCTTCCAGCGCCCGTTGCTTGACCTGTTGCAGCAGCTGGCTGACGGTCAGTTGGCCGTCGATGTCGGCCTTGAGCACCTGGGTGTTGACGAAGAAGCCGATCAGCCGCTCGGTTTCCTCACGGTTGCGGTTGGCAATCGGCACGCCGACGCGGATGTCCGACTGGCCGCTGTAGCGGTGCAGCAAGGCCTGGAACGAAGCGAGCAGCAACATGAACAGCGTAACTTCTTCACGCTGCGCCACTTGCCGCAACGCCGCCAGCAAGCGCGGCGGCACACTGATGTCCAGGCTCGCACCGCGATGGCTTTGCAGGGTTGGGCGGCCGTGGTCCAGCGGCAGCTCCAGCACTGGTTGCTCGCCACCCAGGCGCTCGCGCCAGTAGTCGAGCTGGCGATGTTTTTCGCCGGCATCCATCCAGTCGCGCTGCCAGCTCGCGTAATCGGCGTATTGCAGCGCCAGGTCAGGCAGTTGCAGGTCCTGGCCGCGGCTGTAGGCCGCATACAGTTGCACCAGCTCATCGACCATCACCTGCATCGACCCGCCATCAGAGACAATGTGGTGCTGCACCAGCACCAACACATGCTCGTCCTCGGCCAGGCGCAGCAGGCTGACGCGCATCAGCGGGCCGCGTTGCAGGTCAAACGGCTCGGCGATCAGTGCTTCGACCAGGGCCAGCACGTCACCCTCATCGACATCACGACACGAGATCTCGACCTCGGCATGCGCCGCAATCACCTGTACCGCCCGCTCGCCGTCCTGTTGCACATGGGTGCGCAGGCTTTCATGGCGGGCGACCAGGGTGTCGAAACTGCGCTGCAACGCAGCCGTGTCGAGGCGCCCCTTCAGGCGCAGGGTGCCGGGGATATGGTAAGCGGCGCTGTGTGGGTCCAGTTGCCAGAGGAACCACTGGCGCTCCTGGGCATACGACAACGGCAACGGTTGCTCACGCCCTACCGCCACCATCGGCGGCGCCAGTGGCTGTGTGTTCACGGCATCGGCCAGCACGCTGGCGACAAACCCTTGCAGACGTGGCTGCTCGAACAGGCTGCGCAGCGGCACCTCACGCCCGAGCAGGTTACGCAGGCGTGAGATCACTTGCATCGCCAGCAACGAATGACCGCCCATCTCGAAGAAGTGGTCGTTCAGGCCGACGCGCTCGGCGCCGAGAATCTCGGCCCAGATCGCCGCGATGTGCTGCTCAAGCTCAGTAACCGGCGCTACCCAATCCTGTTGCGCCTGGCTGGTGTCCGGCTTGGGCAGGGCCTGGCGGTCCAGCTTGCCGTTCGGGTTGAGCGGCATGCGCTCGAGGAAGATCAGGTGCG
>NZ_JAPFHC010000053.1:0-26296 GCF_059803535.1 Pseudomonas sp. RP-B7 | reverse complement strand
CGCGAAGGCGGCGTGTCAGTCAATTCATCTCTGACTGATCCACCGCCTTCGCGAGCAAGCCCGCTCCCACACAAGCCCGCTCCCACATTTAGATCACGTTGGTCTTAATGACCCGGCCAGGCTTGGACAAACGCCGCCACATCTTCCTTCGCCGCCGTACGCGGCGGGTTCTGCGGCGTACCCAGGTAGAGGAAGCCAATCACTTGCTCATCCGCCGTCAGCCCCAAGCCTTTGGCCACATGCGCCGAGTAGGACAATTCGCCGGTGCGCCACACCGCGCCAATCCCCTGGGCGTACGCCGCCAGCAAAATGCCATGGGCCGCGCAGGCCGCCGCCAGCAATTGTTCGGACTTGGGCACCTTGAAGTGTTCCTGCAAACGCGCAATCACCACCACCACCAACGGCGCACGCAGCGGGCCGTTCTGGGCCTTGTCGATCAGCGCTTGCGGGGCGTCGGCGTCTTGCAGGCGTGCCGCTTCGGCCAGCAACGTGCCCATCTGCTCGCGAGCGGCGCCTTCGACGGTAAGGAACCGCCAAGGGCGCAACTGGCCGTGGTCCGGCGCGCGCATGGCGGCGGCGAACAACACGTCGCGCTGCTCCTGGGTCGGCGCAGGTTCCAACAATCGCGGCACGGAAACACGGTTGAGCAAAGCGTCGAGAGCCTGCATTGGCCACCTCCAGAAAAAAATGTGCGGTCATTCTAGCGGGAATGCGGCACCACCCACCAAACGATAATTGCTCTTATTCATTCGGCCCTGCCCTGTTAGACTTTGCGACCTTATTTTTGCCCGCCGTTCAGGAAATTCGATGTCCCGTTGGCTTTTTCCCGTGTCCGCTGCTTGGTTGGCCTTGAGCCTGACCGCCTGCGACGACGCGCCCAGGTTTACCAAGGCCGAGCCGGGTGAATCACGGGCGGGCGGCGCTGCGACCGTGAACAAGCGCGACCAGAACGCGTTTTCCCTACCCTCGGCCAACCTGTCGCCTACACGTCGCCTGGATTTCAGCGTCGGCAACAGCTTCTTTCGCAGCCCCTGGGTAATCGCGCCGTCCACCACCACCGCGCGTGATGGCCTGGGCCCGCTGTTCAACACCAATGCCTGCCAGAACTGCCATATCAAGGACGGTCGCGGCCATCCGCCGTTGCCCGACGCGGCCAACGCGGTGTCGATGCTGGTGCGCCTGTCGATCCCCGATGCGCCAGCCTACGCCAAGCTGATCGAGCAAGCCGGCGTGGTGCCCGAGCCCGTCTACGGCGGCCAATTGCAGGACATGGCAGTGCCCGGCGTCGTGCCGGAAGGCAAGGTGCGGGTCGACTACACGCCGGTCAACGTGACGTTCAACGACGGCACGGTGGTCGAGTTGCGCAAGCCAAACCTGCAGATCACCCAGCTCGGCTACGGCCCGATGCACCCGGACACACGTTTTTCCGCGCGTATCGCCCCGCCGATGATCGGCCTGGGCCTGCTCGAAGCCATCAGCGACGCCGACATCCTGCGCAACACCAGCGCGGACACCGCTGACGCAGACGCCATCGTCGGCCGTGCCAATCAGGTCTGGGATGACGCGCAACAAAAAACCGTGCTCGGGCGTTTTGGCTGGAAAGCCGGGCAACCGAACCTCAATCAACAAAATGTTCACGCGTTTTCTGGTGATATGGGCCTCACCACGTCCCTGAGACCCTTTGATGACTGCACCGATGCCCAAGTGGCCTGCAAACAGGCGCCCAACGGCGATGGCCCGGATGGCGAACCGGAAGTCAGCGACAATATCCTGCGCCTGGTGCTGTTCTACACCCGCAACCTCGCCGTGCCAGTGCGTCGCGACGTCGACACGCCGCAGGTACTCGCCGGCAAGAACCTGTTCTACAGCGCCGGTTGCCAGGGTTGCCACAAACCCGCGTTCACCACGGCCGCCAATGCCGCCGAACCTGAACTGGCCAACCAGGTGATCCGCCCCTACAGCGACCTGCTACTGCACGACATGGGCGAAGGCCTTGCCGACAACCGCAGCGAATTCAAAGCCGGTGGCCGCGACTGGCGCACCGCGCCGTTGTGGGGCATCGGCCTCACGCAGACCGTGAGTGGCCACACCCAGTTCTTGCATGACGGCCGCGCCCGCAACCTGCTGGAAGCCGTGCTGTGGCACGGCGGTGAAGCACAAGCGGCGCAGCAGCATGTGTTGTCCTTTAATGCCGAGCAGCGCGCTGCGTTGCTGGCGTTCCTGAATTCTTTATAAGCTTCGCCCCAATTACAGAAGGGAGCTCGACATGTTCCGTCCCAAGTTGTTGTTCACCAGCCTGGCCGCCCTCGCCCTGGGCGCCTGCTCGCCGCAAGACCCGCAAGCCGTGACCTCGGCGGCCATCGCCAAGCAAGTGATCCTGCCGACCTACAGCCGTTGGGTCGAAGCCGACCGCCAGTTGGCCGTCAGCGCCCTCGCCTACTGCCAGGGCAAACAGAGCCTGGACACCGCCCGCGCCGATTTCCTCCACGCGCAAAAAGCCTGGGCCGAGTTGCAACCGCTGCTGATCGGCCCGCTGGCCGAGGGCAACCGTTCGTGGCAGGTGCAGTTCTGGCCAGACAAAAAGAACCTGGTCGGCCGTCAGGTTGAACAACTCGTGACCGCCCAGCCGCAGATCGACGGCGCCGCCCTGGCCAAGTCCAGCGTGGTGGTGCAAGGCCTGTCGGCCTACGAATACATCCTCTATGACGCCAAGACCGACCTCGCCGACGAAGCGCAAAAAGCCCGTTACTGCCCGCTGCTGGTGGCCATCGGCGAGCGCCAGAAAGCCCTCGCCGAGGAGATCCTGGCGAGCTGGAACAGCACCGACGGCATGCTCGCGCAGATGAGCAAGTTTCCGAACCAGCGTTACGCTGATTCCCACGAAGCCATCGCCGATCTGCTGCGCGTCCAAGTGACCGCACTCGACACCCTGAAGAAGAAACTCGGCACGCCGATGGGCCGCCAGACCAAGGGCATCCCGCAGCCGTTCCAGGCCGATGCGTGGCGCAGCCAGTCGTCCCTGCAAAGCCTCGAAGCCAGCCTCGCGGCGGCCCAGACCGTCTGGGTCGGGGTCGACAACAAAGGCCTGCGTGGCCTGCTGCCGTCCGACCAGAAGCCATTGGCCGACAAGATCGACGCCGCCTACGCCGCGTCTCTGAAACTGTTCGCCAGCAACCAGCGCAGCCTCAACGAGCTGTTGGGCGATGACGCCGGGCGCCAGCAGCTCAACGACCTCTATGACAGCCTCAACGTCGTGCACCGCCTGCAAGAGGGGGACCTGGCCAAGGCGCTGGGTATCCAACTGGGCTTCAACGCCAACGACGGTGACTGATGATGCTCAGGCGACAGGCTTTGGCCGTTGGCAGCGTGCTGCTCAGTGCTCTCACGCTAGGGGGCTGGACGCTGTTCAAAAGCAAGGATAAGGGCCCGCTGCTCTTGTCAGCGCGGGATGATGGCGACGGCAAGCACTACGCCGTAGGATTTCGCCTGGACGGCAAGCAGGTGTTTGCCACCCAGGTCGGCCAGCGCTGCCACGACATCATCAACCACCCGACACTGCCGATTGCACTGTTCGTCGCCCGTCGCCCGGGCACCGAGAGTTACCTGATCGATTTGCGCGATGGCACGCTGCTGCAGACCATCACCTCCCATGCCAATCGTCACTTCTATGGCCACGCGGTGATCCACAAGAGCGGCGACTGGCTGTATGCCACCGAGAACGACACGTCCGACCCCGGCCGTGGCTTGCTCGGAGTGTACAAATTCGAAGGCGAGCGCCTGGTGCACAGCGGCGAGATATCCACCCACGGCATCGGCCCGCACCAGGTGTCATGGATGCCAGACGGTGAAACCCTGGTGGTGGCCAACGGTGGCATCCGCACCGAAGCCGAAAGCCGTGTGGAAATGAACCTCAACGCCATGGAGCCCAGCCTGGTGCTGATGCAGCGCGACGGCACGCTGATCAGCAAGGAAACCCTCGGCCAGCAAATGAACAGCGTGCGCCACATGGGGATCGCCAGCGACGGCACCATCCTCACCGGCCAGCAGTTCATGGGGCCATCCCAGGAGCGTTCCGAGCTGCTCGCGATCAAGCGGCCGGGGCAGCCGTTCGTGGCGTTCCCGGTGGCCGACGAGCAGTTGCAGGCCATGGGGCACTACACCGCCAGCGTTGCCGTGCACAGTGAATTGCGCCTGGTGGCGTTGACCGCACCGCGTGGCAATCGCTTCTTTATCTGGGACATGGACAGCGGTGCACTGCGCCTGGACGGGCCGTTGCCGGACTGTGCCGGCGTGGGTGCGGTGGCCGACGGCTTTGTCGTCACCTCCGGCCAGGGACGTTGCCGCTTCTACGATTGCCGCCAGACGCAATTGGTCGCAAAACCCTTGGAATTGCCGGCAGGGCTCTGGGATAACCATCTGCATCTGGTCTGACCCGCGCAGCCTGGAGGGGGCCAGCACTGGCCCCATTACCTGTCAGGTTTACCGGCTGGAAACCCCTCAATACCTGGAGTAATGTTCCGGACTTGTCTGTCTTCGTCTGTCCCAGTTTTTCCAAGGAATCGGAATATGCTGCGCCGTCGCATGCTGATCATGTTTGCTGTCGTGCTGTTCATTGTCCTGCTGCTGGGGGGCTATAAAGCCTTTTCCATCTACCAGCAGATCCAGGTCTTTGCCAAACCCAAGCCCCCCGTAAGCGTGGCCGTTGCCACCGCGACCGAGCAGCCATGGCAGCAACGCCTGCCGTCGGTGGGCACACTCAAGGCCTTGCAAGGGGTCAACCTCAGCCTGGAGGTGGCCGGTACGGTCAAGGACGTGCAGTTCGAATCCGGGCAGAAGGTCAAGGCCGGGCAGCCCCTGGTGCAACTCGACAGCGCGGTGGAAAGCGCGCTGCTGGAAACCGCCCAGGCCGACCTGGGCCTGGCACAGCTCGATTACGGACGCGGCAGCCAACTGGTGGGCAGCCAGGCAATCTCCAAGGGCGAGTTCGATCGCCTCTCTGCACAACTGCAAAAGAACAAGGCCACGGTCAATCAGCTCAAGGCGTCACTGGCGAAGAAACACATCGTCGCGCCGTTCAGCGGCACCATCGGCATTCGCCAGGTGGACGTCGGCGACTACCTGGCCAGCGGCACGGTGATCGCCACCTTGCAGGACCTCAGCAGCCTCTACGTCGACTTCTACGTCCCCGAACAATCGGTGCCCAAAATCGCCCTCGGCCAGGCCGTGCAGGTGCAAGTCTCGGCCTGGCCAGGCCAGCAGTTCCCCGGCAATATCAGCGCGGTCAACCCCAAGGTGGAAAACACCACGCGCAACGTGCTGGTGCGCGCCACCCTGGCCAACCCGGACGGCAAGTTGCTGCCCGGTATGTTCACCAGCCTGGACGTGTTGCTGCCAGATCCGACCGCGCAAGTCGTGGTGCCGGAAGGCGCGATCACCTACACCCTCTACGGCAATTCGGTGTATGCCGTGGCCGAGAAAAAGGCCGAAGACGGCACGCCGGAAAAAGACGCCAACGGCCAGCCCGTGCTGATCGCCGAGCGGCGCTTTGTCGAGACCGGTGAGCGCCGCGCTGGCCTGGTGTTGGTGAGCAAGGGCCTCAAAGCCGGTGAGCAGGTGGTCAGCGCCGGCCAGCTCAAGCTGGACAATGGCACGCCCATCGCCATCAGCCCGGACAAAAACCTGCCGGCAGGGCACTGAGCCATGAAGTTCACAGACGCCTTTATCCGCCGTCCGGTGCTGGCCATGGTGGTCAGCCTGCTGATCGTGTTACTGGGCATGCAGGCCTACAGCAAGTTGCCGCTGCGCCAATACCCGAGCATGGAAAACGCCCTGATCACCGTGACCACCGCCTACCCCGGTGCCAACGCCGAAACGATCCAGGGCTACATCACCCAACCGTTGCAGCAAAGCCTGGCGAGCGCCGAGGGCATCGACTACATGACCTCGGTCAGTCGGCAGAATTTCTCGGTGATCTCGATCTACGCGCGCATCGGCTCCAACAGCGACCGCTTGTTCACCGAGCTGCTGGCCAAGGCCAACGAGGTAAAGAACAAGCTGCCCCAGGACGCCGAAGACCCGGTGCTGAGCAAAGAGGCCGCTGACGCCTCGGCGCTGATGTACATCAGTTTCTCCAGCGGGCAATTGAGCAACCCGCAGATCACCGACTACCTGTCGCGGGTGATCCAGCCCAAGCTCGCGACCCTGCCGGGCATGGCCGAAGCGGAGATCCTCGGCAACCAGGTGTTCGCCATGCGCATCTGGCTCGACCCGGTGAAACTCGCCGGTTTCGGCCTCAGCGCCAGCGACATCACCGACGCGGTGCGCCACTACAACTTTCTCTCCGCCGCCGGCGAGGTAAAGGGCGAGTTCGTGGTCACCAGCATCAACGCCAACACCGACCTCAAGTCCGCCGAAGCGTTTGGCGCCATTACCGTCAAGGCCGACGGCGACAGCCGCGTACTGCTGCGGGATGTGGCACGGGTGGAAATGGGCGCGGAAAACTACAACGCCATCAGCTCGTTCGGCGGCACGCCGTCGGTGTACATCGGTATCAAGGCCACACCCAGCGCCAACCCGCTGGAGGTGATCAAGGAAGTGCGCAAGATCATGCCGCAGTTGGAATCCCAGCTGCCGCCCAACCTCAAGGCAGAAATTGCCTACGACGCCACGCTGTTTATCCAGGCGTCCATCAACGAGGTGGTCAAGACCCTGTTCGAAGCGGTGCTGATCGTGATCGTGGTGGTGTTCCTGTTCCTCGGCGCCCTGCGCTCGGTGGTGATTCCGGTGATCACCATCCCGTTGTCGATGATCGGCGTGCTGTTTTTCATGCAATTGATGGGCTACTCGATCAACCTGCTGACGCTGCTGGCGATGGTCTTGGCCATCGGCCTGGTGGTGGACGATGCGATCGTGGTGGTGGAAAACATCCACCGGCATATCGAGGAAGGCAAGACGCCCCTGGATGCGGCGCTCGAAGGTGCGCGGGAAATCGCCCTGCCGGTGGTGTCGATGACCATCACCCTGGCGGCGGTGTATGCGCCCATCGGTTTTCTTGAAGGGCTCACCGGGGCGCTGTTCAAGGAGTTCGCGCTGACATTGGCCGGCGCGGTGATCATCTCCGGCATCATTGCCCTGACCTTGTCGCCGATGATGTGCGCGCTGCTGTTGCGCCATGACGAAAACCCGTCCGGCCTCGCCCACCGCCTCGACCGCATTTTCGACGGCCTCAAGCGTCGCTACCAAAGCCTGCTGCACGGCACCCTGAACACGCGCCCGGTGGTGATCGTGTTTGCGCTGATCGTGCTGGCCCTGATCCCGGTGTTTCTCAAGTTCACCCAGTCGCAACTGGCCCCGGATGAAGACCAGGGCATCATTTTCATGATGGCCAGCGCGCCGCAACCGGCCAACCTGGACTACCTCAACACCTACACCGACGAGTTCGTAAAAATCTTCAAGGAGTTCCCGGAGTACTACTCGTCATTCCAGATCAACGGCTTCAACGGCGTGCAATCGGGCATCGGCGGTTTTCTGCTCAAGCCATGGAACGAGCGCAACCGCACCCAGATGCAAATCCTCCCCGAGGTGCAGCACCGCCTGGAGCAGATTCCCGGCCTGCAAGTGTTCGGCTTCAACCTGCCGTCCCTGCCGGGCACGGGCGAAGGCTTGCCGTTCGGCTTTGTGATCAACACCGCCAACGATTACGAGTCGTTGCTGGAGGTGGCCAACCGGGTGAAAAAGCGCGCGATGGAGTCGGGCAAGTTCGCGTTTGTCGACATCGACCTGGCGTTCGACAAACCTGAAATCGTGGTCGACATCGACCGCGCCAAGGCGGCGCAGATGGGCGTGTCGATGCAGGACCTTGGCGGTACCCTGGCGACGTTGCTGGCGGAGGCGGAGATCAACCGGTTCACCCTGGACGGGCGCAGTTACAAGGTGATCGCCCAGGTCGAGCGCGCCTACCGTGACAACCCCGATTGGTTGAACAATTACTACGTGAAAAACAACAAGGGTGAACTGCTGCCATTGTCGACGCTGATTACACTCTCCGACCGCGCCCGACCTCGGCAGTTGAACCAGTTCCAGCAACTCAACTCGGCGCTGATCTCGGGTTTCCCGATTGTCAGCATGGGTGAAGCGATTGACACGGTGCGCCAGATTGCCATCGAAGAAACACCGCCCGGCTACGCGTTCGACTACAGCGGCGCATCCCGGCAATTTATCCAGGAAGGCACGGCGCTGTGGGTGACCTTTGGCCTGGCCTTGGCGATTATCTTCCTGGTGCTGGCGGCGCAGTTCGAAAGCTTTCGCGACCCGCTGGTGATCCTGGTAACGGTGCCGTTGTCGATCTGCGGGGCGTTGATTCCCCTGTTCCTCGGCTGGTCGAGCATGAACATCTATACCCAGGTGGGGTTGGTCACCTTGATCGGGCTGATCAGCAAGCACGGGATTCTGATCGTCGAGTTTGCCAACCAACTGCGCAAGGACAAGGGCCTGACACCTCGCCAGGCCGTGGAAGAAGCCGCGGCGATTCGCTTGCGCCCAGTGTTGATGACCACCGCCGCCATGGTGTTCGGCATGGTGCCGCTGATCCTCGCCACTGGCGCGGGGGCAGTGAGCCGGTTTGACATCGGCATGGTGATTGCGACGGGAATGTCGATTGGCACGTTGTTTACGCTATTTGTGCTGCCGTGCGTCTACACCCTGCTGGCCAGACCCGATAAACCCTGAACCTTGTCCCGCGGGCCAATCCAGCTGAACCGAACCTTGTCCCGCGGGCCAATCCAGCTGAACCGAACCTTGTGCTGCGGGCCAAACTCTCTGAACCGAACCTTGTAGTGAGCGGGCTTGCCCGCGCTGGGGGGCGAAGCCGCCCTAAACGGTACGCCGCAGTGCATCAGAAAGACCGAGGTGCCGGGATTTGGGGCGGCTTCGCCACCCGGCGCGGGCAAGCCCGCTCACTACAGGCAAAAAAAAGGCCTCGCTGTGCGAGGCCTTATTCAGGGGGGTTGAATCGTTTCAACTTTGCGGCCTCATGCCTTGAGACATCCCAAACATGAACAGCAACAATTCATGATCAGGCTTGACCGCCGTGCTCGCCTTGGCAACGCGCGGCAACAGGCATTGCGCGCCACCCTGCGTGGCACTGAGCACTTGTGTGCGAGGTTGTTCCCACGCCGCCAGGGCGAGCGCCGCAACGCCCAGCGCCCCAACCAGGAACAGACCTCGTGCTATTTCTAGCTTCATCTGGTTAAACCCTTGATAGCGCTGCCAAACGCCGTCTCGTAAAAGTAGCTGAGTTTGTTCCAGTCAGCGCTGCTCCACGACGAATGGCGCCGCAACTGCTGCATGTCGTGAGAAGCCGCGCGATAAGCGGTCAGCCGCTGCCGGCATTTTTCGAAGTCCAGCAAGGCAATCTCCACATTGGCCGAATCGCCTTCGCCGGTGACACGGATAAAGATGTGCTTGATGTACAGGCAGCCATGCTGCCAGCGCCCCTTGTGCATACGCACCAGCGTGCCGGCCAACTCCTTGAGAACACGTTCGTGAACCAATTCGCCGTACTGTTCGCGGCCACCGGCGGCATACCAGTTTTCGATTTCATCGAAGCCATCCAGGGCGGCCGTCACCAACAGTGCTTTCCACTGGTGCTCGGGGTCGCGACGCGCCCCGCAAAACACCAGGTCCGGCACGCGCACATCGAGGGAGCGCAGGCCCTTGAGCGCGTCACGCTCACGCAGCACGGTGGGCCGTCCGAAGGGATGCAGCCAACTGCGGTAGATGTGGCCGGTCTGGCGCTTGCTGTAGAGCAAGTGGCCGTTAGGACCGGTCACCCGTTGCACGCCACTTTCACCGCCGCGCCGACGATTGGGTTCCTCGACCCATTCGCCCTGCTGGCGCCAGAAAAAATCAAATCTCTCCTCCGGAGCTACGTGACTGCCCGCTACGCACTCAACTGCCATCCTGTTACCTCTTTCTCAGTACATACACTCGCCACATGGCGTAGAGCGGCATGAAGTCCAGAGATTCCTGAACGCGGAAACCGGCCTGTTCGAATTCGTCTTCAACAGTAGCAGCTGGTAACACAAAGCGGTTTTGGTAACCTTCTTGCTCACCTTCGCCACGCCGTTTTTCTTCGAGACGCTTACGCTTCCAGGCCTTGAAATTGCCATCGACCCACAATGAAAGGATCACGCTGTCGCGTGTAACCCGCTGAAACTCGCGCAGTATCGCGACCCGATGCGCCGGATCACCAATATGGTGTAGCAGACGCATACAGAAAATGCTGTCGACCGAGTTATCCGGCAAATCGATATCAAAGGCAGATGTCTGCAAGGGTCGTACCCGTTTCACCACATCGGCGGGTTGGGCGGCCATTGCGACCTTCAACATCGATTCGGAATTGTCCGCACCAATGATCACGCGGTTGGGTTTTTCGGCCAACAGCGGCCAGAAACGCCCGGCGCCACAAGGCAGGTCCAGCACCAGGCCAGGCTCACCGGCCATGGCCAACGCACCACGGGCCAATTGCTCGTCGCGTTTGTGGGACAACCGGCGAGCCAGATTGTCCTTATGCTTGAGCAAATATTCTTGGGCGTGCTGATCGTCGTACTTATCGGAAAATTCGAGCTTGATCGGGGAAGACATCAACGGATCTCCAGTAGCTGATGCCTACAACCTTAAGCACCCTACTGTGATCATCAGGTCAACTGTTTGTGAAAAAGTTGTCCTGTCGAATCCCATACATTTCAAGACTTTACAGACACATTCAGTATCATTGCGCCATGTTCGCCGAAATTCGACACAGGCTTGCCGCAGCATAACGGCAAGCCTGGCCCTCAGGACTTGACCTGGCTCAGCTCAACATGAAAGCGGCAGCCGTTGGGTTCCATGGTGCTCAAGCTGACGCTCCAGCCCTGGTTCTCACAGATCCGTTGCACCAGCGACAAGCCCAGGCCGAGGCCTTCGCCGCGCTTCTCGCTGCCACGCACGAAGGGCTCGAACATGGCTTCGCGTTTGTCTTCCGGGATGCCGACGCCCGAGTCTTCCACCACGAAGCCTTCGGGCTCCAGCGTCAGGCGGATAAAGCCGTGCTCGGTGTAGTGCAAGGCATTGCGCAGCAGGTTGCCCATCACCGCGTGCAGGAAGGTCGCGTTGTAGCGGGTATCCAGCGGGTTGCCCGGCTGGTAGATCAACTCCAGGCCCTTGCACTCGATAGGTTCGCGCCAGAGGCCGAGCAAGTCGTCGGCCACCTGCTTGAGGGTCACCCGAGGCGACATGCTGCCATCGTCATGCTGGGCACGGGCCAGCATCAGGAAGGTCTGCACCAGTTCGCGCATTTCCGCGCAGGCGCGAGCGATCCGCTCCACCTGGTTGCGCCCACGCTGGTCGATGGCAGGGTTTTCCAGCAGCAATTCACAGGAGCTGGCCAGCACCATCAGCGGCGTGCGCAATTCGTGACTGACATCGCTGGTAAACAACTGCTCGCGAGACAACGCCTGCCGCAAACGCCCCAGCGTGGCATCGAACGCCACGGCCAGTTCGCCCACTTCATCGGCCGCGTAGTCCGGCGCCAGGGGCGGTGCAAGGCCCAGCAACTGGTCGCGATGACGCACCTGGCGGGCCAGACGCACCACCGGCGCCATCACTTTGCGCGCCAGCACCCAGCCGAGGAATACCGCCAGGGCCAGGCTGAGCACAAAGCCCACCAACACGACGGCAAACAGTACGCGCTCACGCTCTTCGAAATCGCTTTGATCCTGCAGCAATACGTAGCGCCGACCGTCCACCACTTCGACCATGGCGTGGTACGACAGCGACTCGCGGAACACTTCATGGAAGCCGGGCTCAAGGTGACGCAGATCCTTGGGCAGGTCGAAATCACCGGGGCCGCCGCTGAAATAAAACAGCTGGTCCGGCTCGGGGCGATGATTCCAGTCCTCGACGCTGTCCATCAGCAGCAGACGTTGCAAGTCACCGCCGAGGCCCGCCGAGATCAATTTCTCTTCCACCAGGTGCACGGTCGCAACGATGCCCATGGCGAAGGCCCCCGCGACCAACGCGCTCATCAAGGCAAAGGCGATGATGATCCGTTGGGCAAGGCTTTGCTTAAACTCCATCACGCCCCTCGGCCAGGCGATAACCGACACCGTGCACCGTTTGCAGCAATGGCTTGGCGAACGGTTTATCGATTACTTGGCGCAATTGGTGGACGTGGCTACGCAGGCTGTCGCTATCAGGGCAGTCATCACCCCACAGGGCTTCTTCAAGGATTTCGCGGCGCAGTACATGCGGGCTTTTTTGCATCAGCACCGCCAACAGCTTCAGGCCGACCGGGTTGAGCTTGAGCAGGCGCCCTTCGCGGGTGACTTCCAGGGTGTCGAGATCGTAATGCAGGTCGGCCACTTGCAGGGCACGCCGCCCGCCACCCTGGGCGCGGCGCAGCACGGCTTCGATGCGCGCGGCCAACTCAGACAGGGCAAAGGGTTTGAGCAAGTAGTCATCGGCGCCGGACTTGAAGCCCTGCAGCCGGTCATCCAGTTGGTCGCGCGCGGTGAGCATGATCACTGGCGTGTCGCGACGGGCGTCTTCGCGCAGGCGTTTGCACAGGGTGTAGCCATCGATACCGGGCAGCATGATGTCGAGCACGATCAGGTCGTAATGCTCGGTGGCGGCCAGGTGCAGGCCCGACAAACCGTCCTGCGCACAGTCCACGGTATAGCCTTTGAGCCCCAGGTAATCGGCCAGGTTGGCCAGAATATCGCGGTTGTCTTCAACCAATAGAATTCGCATGGGCAGTGTCTCCGTACGCGGTAACGGCCGTGTTGGCTCGCGCAGCTTAAGGCCAAGTGTGGTTCAGGGATAGACCTGAAGGGCCGGTCGATAAAGGATTTCAACCGATTTAGCCTTACAACGAGTTTTTCACTATAGCTTCACAAACTGACTACAGTGTCAGCACGAAAATCGCCGCCCATCGATATAAGGAATTTGGACATGGGGTTTCTCAAAACCGCGCCTATGCGCTATTTGCTGCTTGTAACCGGGGCCTGGCTCCTGGTTTTCCTGCTCACGCGTAGCGTGTTGCTCATCACTCACCTCGATGAAGTCAGCGGCAACCTGCTGCCGGTGTTTGGTGTGGGCCTGCTGTACGACCTGGGTTTCCTCGCCTACGCCGCCCTGCCGCTGGGCCTGTATCTGCTGCTCTGCCCGCCTGCGCTGTGGCGCCGCCGTGGCCATCGCTGGTTCCTGCAAGCGGTGCTCAGCGTCAGCCTGTTCGCGATGCTGTTTACCTCGGTGGCCGAGTGGCTGTTCTGGGATGAATTCGGCGTGCGCTTCAACTTTATTGCCGTCGATTACCTGGTGTATTCCGACGAGGTCTTGAACAACCTGCTGGAGTCCTACCCGATCGGCAAACTGCTCAGCCTGCTGGCGATGCTCGCGATTGTGTTGAGCCTGGTCCTGCGCAAGCCGTTCAACGCGGCGATGAACGCGCCGCTGCCGCCACTGCGTGGGCGCCTGGTGACTGCGTTGAGCCTGCTGGTCATCACGGGCCTGAGCCTGCAGCTGATCAGCCAGGACAGCCCGCGCACCCAAGGCGGCAATGCCTACAACAACGAACTGGCCAGCAACGGCCCGTATCAGTTTTTCGCCGCCTTCCGCAACAATGAGCTGGACTACCCGCAGTTCTACAAAACACTGCCGGCAGATGTAGTCGCCCAGCAATTGCGGGCCGAACTCAGCGAGCCCAATGCACGCTTCATCGGCAAAGACCCACTGGATATTCGCCGCGCCATCGACAACCCCGGCACGCTGCGCAAACCCAACATCGTGCTGGTGACCATCGAAAGCTTCAGCGCCAAGTACATGGGCAGCAACGGCGATGAACGCAACCTGACGCCCAACCTCGACGCCCTGCGCAAGCAAAGCCTGTACTTCAACAACTTCTACGCCACTGGCACTCGCACCGACCGCGGCCTGGAAGCGATCACCCTGGCGATCCCTCCGACGCCCGGCCGCTCGATCGTCAAGCGCATTGGCCGCGAAAGCGGTTTCGCCAGCCTCGGCCAGCAACTCAGTGCCATTGGCTACGACAGCGTGTTCGTCTATGGCGGGCGCGGTTACTTCGACAACATGAACGCGTTTTTCAGCGGCAACGGTTATCGGGTAGTGGACCAGAGCAGCGTGCCGGAAGCGGAAATCTCGTTTAAAAACGCCTGGGGCATGGCCGACGAAGATCTCTACAAACAAACCCTGAAACTGGCCGATGCCGACTACGCCAAGCAGCAACCGTTCTTGCTGCAACTGATGACCACCTCCAACCACCGCCCCTACACCTACCCGGACGGGCGCATCGACATCAAGTCCGGCAACGGTCGTGACGGCGCGGTGAAATACACCGACAACGCCATCGGCGAATTCCTGCAGGCGGCGCGCCAGAAACCCTGGTTCGATAACACGATCTTCGTGTTCGTCGCCGACCACACCGCCGGCAGCGCGGGCAAGGAAGACCTGCCCATCACCAACTACCAGATTCCGCTGTTCGTCTATGCACCCAAGCTGATCGACCCTCGGGAGTCCGCACAACTGGCCAGCCAGATCGACCTTGCGCCGACGTTGTTGGGGCTGATCAACCTGAGCTACGAATCGACCTTCTTTGGCCGCAACCTGTTGCAGGACAACCCACTGCCACCGCGCGTGGTGGTCGGCAACTATCAGCACCTGGGCTTGTTTGACGGCAAGGACCTGGCGATCCTCAGCCCACGCCAGGGCTTGCGCCGCCACGACCAGGCCCTGGGTGAGAGCCAGGAGTCGCGGGTGGGCAGCGATGATCCGTTGATCCAGCGAGCGATCACCTACTACCAGGCAGCCAGTTATGGGTTCAAGCAGCAGTTGTTGAGCTGGAAGGGCCCCAAGGATGCGAGCCCGCAACTGACCGAACGTTGATTGTAGTGAGCGGGCTTGCCCGCGCCGGGGGGCGAAGCCGCCCCAAACGGTACGCCGCGGTGTTTCAGGTGGACCGAGGCGCCTGGATTTGGGGCGGCTTCGCCCCCCCGGCGCGGGGCAAGCCCGCTCACTACAAAGGCGCCTGTTAATAAATGCCGATAAAAAAGCCCCGCCTGCATCGCTGCAGGCGGGGCTTTTTCAGTGCGGGGGTAAGGCTGGCTTACATCATGCCGCCCATGCCACCCATGCCGCCCATGTCTGGCATACCGCCGCCAGCTGGAGCGGATTTGGTCGGTGCATCAGCGACTGCCGCTTCGGTGGTCAGGATCAGACCGCCGATGGAGGAAGCAGCTTGCAGCGCCGAACGAGTCACCTTGGTAGGGTCCAGGATGCCCATTTCGATCATGTCGCCGTATTCGCCAGTTGCAGCGTTGTAACCGAAGTTACCTTTGCCGCTCTTGACTGCGTTGACCACAACGCTTGGCTCGTCGCCGCTGTTAGCGGAGATCTGACGCAGCGGTGCTTCGACAGCACGACGCAGTACAGCGATACCTACGTCCTGGTCAGCGTTGTCGCCTTTCAGGCCACTGATCGCTTCCAGAGCACGGATCAGCGCAACGCCACCGCCAGGTACCACGCCTTCTTCAACGGCTGCACGGGTAGCGTGCAGGGCGTCTTCAACGCGGGCTTTCTTCTCTTTCATTTCAACTTCGGAACCAGCGCCAACCTTGATCACTGCAACGCCGCCGGACAGCTTGGCCAGACGCTCTTGCAGTTTTTCACGGTCGTAGTCGGACGAAGTCTCGGCAACCTGGGCGCGGATCTGGGTGATGCGCGACTGGATGTCAGCGTCAACGCCAGCACCGTCAACGATGATGGTGGCTTCCTTGGAGATGGTCACGCGCTTGGCGCTGCCCAGGTTTTCCAGGGTGGCGCTTTCCAGGCTCAGGCCGATCTCTTCGGAGATAACGGTACCGCCGGTCAGAACGGCGATGTCCTGCAGCATGGCCTTGCGACGGTCGCCGAAGCCTGGAGCCTTGACGGCTGCAACCTTGACGATGCCACGCATGTTGTTCACAACCAGAGTCGCCAGGGCTTCGCCTTCAACGTCTTCGGAAACGATCAGCAGTGGGCGGCCGGCTTTGGCAACGGCTTCCAGCACTGGCAGCATTTCGCGGATGTTCGAGATCTTTTTGTCGACCAGCAGGATCAGCGGGCTTTCCAGCTCGGCAACCATGGTGTCTGGCTTGTTGACGAAGTACGGGGACAGGTAGCCACGGTCGAACTGCATGCCTTCTACAACCGACAGTTCGTTTTCCAGGCCAGTGCCTTCTTCAACGGTGATCACGCCTTCTTTACCGACTTTTTCCATGGCTTCGGCAATGATGTCGCCGATGGAGCTGTCGGAGTTGGCGGAGATGGTGCCTACCTGAGCAATAGCCTTGGTGTCAGCGCATGGCTTGGATAGGTTTTTCAGCTCGGCAACGATGGCGATGGTCGCCTTGTCGATGCCGCGCTTGAGGTCCATCGGGTTCATGCCGGCAGCGACGGCTTTGTAGCCTTCGTTGACGATAGCCTGAGCCAGTACGGTGGCGGTGGTGGTGCCGTCGCCTGCGTCATCGTTGGCACGGGAGGCAACGTCTTTGACCAGCTGCGCGCCCATGTTTTCGAAACGGTCTTCCAGTTCGATTTCTTTGGCGACGGAAACGCCGTCCTTGGTGATGGTCGGAGCGCCGAAGCTCTTCTCGATGATCACGTTACGGCCTTTAGGGCCCAGGGTCGCTTTTACTGCGTCAGCCAGGATGTTGACACCGGTGAGCATTTTCTTACGGGCGGAGTCGCCGAATTTAACTTCTTTAGCAGCCATGATCGATATTCCTTAAATACTTTGTAGTAACGGGAAAATGAGCGGGGAAATCAGTCTTCCAGAACGGCGAGAATCTCGTTCTCAGCCATAACCAGCAGGTCTTCGCCGTCGACTTTCACAGTGTTGCTGCCGGAGTAAGGACCGAATACAACCTTGTCACCGACTTTAACGGCCAGCGCACGAACATCACCGTTTTCCAGAGTCTTGCCTGGGCCTGCAGCGACGATCACACCGTGGTTGGCTTTTTCAGCAGCCGAACCTGGCAGAACGATACCGCCGGCGGTTTTCTTTTCTTCTTCGCTGCGCTTGATAACGACGCGGTCGTGCAGAGGACGAAGCTTGCTCATTGTCGATCTCTCCTAATTGTGTTTTTCATCGGCCGGTATCAGTACCGGCGGGTTGTATTCCGGCGGTGCCGGTCGCGTCTCGCCAAGCAAGACGCGGAAGTCTGTCTGGTGTTGCCACCAGAAACCTTGCGGTGACCGTTACATAAGGGCGCATAAGCCGATTACAAGGGGCCTCGGCGGAAATTTTTTAAGTGTGCCGACGGCTGAAAGCAACACGGCACCCGAAGGTGCCGTGCCAAAGATGCGGTTATTTGCTGTCGCGATGTTCGAACTCGCCTTCGATCACATCCCCTTCACGCCCCAGCGGTTGGCGCGGGGCCGGGCCGCCACGGGGTTGCAGGTCGTCGGCGAAAGCCCGCTGGCGCAGCGCTGCCTCTTCGGCGCGCTGGCGCATCTTGCCGGCAAGCAACTTGCGCGAGAACGGCAACAGCAACACCAGGCCAACGACGTCGCTGATGAAACCCGGCAGGATCAACAAGCCGCCGGCCAGGGCCATCATCAGGCCTTCAAGCATGGTCTGGGCTGGCAGCTCGCCACGGTTCAAGCTCTCACGGGCACGCAGCGCAGTGGCCAGGCCGGCGACGCGCAGCACCAGCACGCCAAGCATCGAGCCGAGAATGATCAGCAGCAGCGCCGGGAAAAACCCGATGGCTCCGCTGACCTGAACGAAGACGAACAGCTCCAACACTGGAAATAGCAGAAAGAGCAATAAAAAAGGGCGCATCAAATGGTTCCTCAACGCAAGAATGCCTTGCTAGTCCACCTTAGATGACGTCGCCGTTTCGTGAATTCAAGCGCTGGCCACTGTTTTTTTCGGCCAGACCTCGGCGTGAGCCAATGAAACCAAGGCTTCGCGCACTTGTGTCGGCGTATTGCAAGACTCCGCGAAGGGCAGCCAATGCAACGACTGGCCGATACGCAGGTGCATGCCTTCGCTGTCGATGCCAGCCAGTTGCGCAGGTTCGGAGGTAGGCAAGCCGGCCAAGGCGACGTAGTGGGCGATGGCCTTGGTGTGGTCGCTGTTCATGTGCTCGATCATGCTGCGCTCGGCCTTGCCGGCGAACGGGTTGGCCAGGGTGAGTTGATCAACCCAATGAATCGCGCCAAATCCGCCGATGTAGCGATGACGCACGGGCTTGAGCACCCAGAAGTCGAAGTCGTGAGCCTTATGGTAGTTGGCCGAGTCGGGAAAGTAACGGTAATAACGCTCTGCCGCCGCTTCGATCGCCGCCGGGTCGTCGATCTTTTCGGCCTCGGCCAGGTAGGTCAGGCGCCCCACTGCTTGCACGTCGTCCGCCTCGCGCTCGCCAACCAGCAGCGAGCACTTGGGGTCTTTTTGCAGGTTATGAGTGTGCTGGGCAATGCGGCTGATCAGGATCAGCGGGCGGCCCTGTTCGTCCAGGCAGTACGGCACCACGGAGCCGAAGGGAAAACCGGGCATGGCCTTCGATTGTGTGGCGAGAGCCCCACGGTATTCCTTGAGCAACAGCTCTCGGGCGTTCTTGGCAACCTGTGCGCTCAACGTATGACTCCTCGGGTATTCAGCCGCCCATGGCATATGGGAATGGATCTCAACACAAGGTAATCAATATCGGCGAAGGTTGCCAAGCGGGTTTTGTGCAGCCTTATTACCAGGCCACGCCGAAGCCGGCGGTATAGCGGGTCTTGCTCAGGCTGCTGTCGGAGTCGCCGCTGATGATGTCGCGCTCGGCCTTGAGGTTGAGGGACGCCCATTCGGTGACTTTGTAGCGCAGGCCCATTTCCGCATCCAGGGAATAATCGATCGGCCCGTCGATCGGCTTGCCCAATTCGCCCATGGTGAAGAACTCGACGGTCTTGCCCACCAGGTAGCGGTTGTAGTTCCACTTCATCGCTGCCGAGTAGAAATGGTCCTTGCCGCCCTCGGCATATTCATAATCGGTGCGGTTGATCAGCGAGCCGAGGGAGAACGCGCCCAGTTCATCATCCCAGAACTGGTAGCCCGGGCCTGTACCGACGGTACGCTGGCGGGACAGGTCTTCAACCTTGTCGCGCTTGTAGGTTAAACGACCCTGCCAGAACCAGTGTTCGGTGAGGAAGCGGTCCAGGTCATATTCCAGCGCCCAGTTGTCGGTGGTGGTCACGTCGTCCTGGAACTCGCGGTTGTACTCGCCCTGCCCGGTGTGGCGCCATTGGCCATGCCGCGCGCTGGTCTTGAAGTCGATGTCGTAGTCATTGGTGTCTTTCTCGGCGCGCTTGTAGTCCAGCGCCAGGTCGACATTGCCCTTCCACACCAGGTCTTCGATGACCGGCTTGGGCTTGATGATCTGCTGGATGCTGGCCAAATCGACCGTCTTCGGCGCCTCGCCGTTGGCCAGCACCACCTTGCCGTCCTCTGCCGCCCTCAGGGACTTGGCCTTCTCGCCCGTGTAGGCATCCTGCTTGACCAGCAACTCCTGGTCGCTCTCCAGGGTCTTCACCTGCTTCCAGTCCACCGGGATGGCGCCTGCGTAGTCGGTCTGAATCAGCAGCTTGCCACCGTCGAAGACTTTGATCTTGCCGCTCAGGCGGTCACCGTTCTTCAACCAGACGGTGTCAGCCAGCAAGGGCGTGGAAGCACTGAAAACAGCAAGGCACAGCAGGGTTCTGGACAACATAAGCGGATTCGGAGCTCAGGATTGGCGAAAAGGGCGCGTTATCGTGTTAGATAGCTAGGACTGACTCAAGGATTTATATTGAGTTCAATTCTCATCGGCACGTTTACAGACGTTTCTTACAATAAGACCGATGTTTTCAACGGATGCGCACAGTGAATCAACCCGCCGATACGCCGCAAAGCCCTGCCGAAATGCGCCGTACCGCGCTGTACCTGACGCTGGCCCAAGTGCCTGAAGGTTGCGTGGTGAGCTACGGTGAGTTGGCCCATCTGGCGGGTTTGGGCCGCGCTGCACGCTGGGTCGGACGCACCCTCAGCCAGTTGCCCGAAGACACGCGCCTGCCCTGGCATCGGGTGTTGGGTGCCGGCGGTCGGATAAGTCTGCCAGTGTGCAGCGCCTCGGGCGACGAACAACGTGCGCGTTTACGCAGCGAAGGTGTCAGTATCCTGAACAATCGCGTGGATATTCAGCGTCATGGCTGGCGCCCGGTAGAGCACAGCGGTTAGAGTGCGCGCTTTGTTTCCGCAAACCTGAGGCAGACTCCAGCCCATGCCCCGTAAAACCTGGCGCGCCGCGCTCGCTGCCTATGCCAGCCCCTCGACGTTGGTCCTGTTGTTGCTCGGCTTTGCCGCCGGCCTGCCTTACATGTTGGTGTTCTCGACGCTTTCAGTGTGGTTGCGTGAGGCCGGAGTGGCTCGCGAAACCATCGGCTATGCGAGCCTGATCGGTTTGGCCTACGCCTTTAAATGGGTCTGGTCGCCGCTGCTCGACCAATGGCGCCTGCCGCTGTTGGGCAAACTCGGACGTCGTCGTTCCTGGCTGGTGTTGGCCCAGTCGCTGGTGATCCTCGGATTGATCGGCATGGGTTTCTGCGACCCGCAGAAACACTTGTCCTGGCTGATCGCCATCGCGGTCGTGGTGGCCTTCGCGTCCGCCACCCAAGACATTGCCGTCGACGCCTACCGCCTGGAAATCGCCGACGACACCCGCCAGGCCGCCCTGGCCGCCAGCTACATGTCCGGCTACCGCATCGCCGCCCTGCTGGCCACGGCTGGCGCACTGTTCTTTGCCGAAGGTTTCGGCTCTACCGGGTTCAACTATCAACACTCGGCGTGGCTCGGCACCTATGTGCTGTTTGGCGTGCTGATGGTGCCTGCGTTGCTGACCACCCTGTTCATGCGTGAACCGAACGTGCCACTGCGCACCCAGTTGCAAGCCGGACGCTACAGTTTTGTGCACCAGCTGGTCTCGGTATTCGTGCTGATCGTGCTGTTGGTGTCGGTGCCGGCAATGTTCACCCAGCTGTACAACACCGATTTCGACAGCGTGCTGTTCCACGGCATGAGCGTGTGGGACCTGCTGATGGACGACCGCGCGTTCCTGCGCGCCATCCTCTATATCACTCTCACCGCCTTGTGCCTGTCAGCCATGGGCCGTCGCGGCCTGGCGCCGGTGCTGACGCCGGTCAACGACTTTATCCTGCGTTACCGCTGGCAGGCGCTGCTGCTGCTCGGGCTGATTGCCACCTATCGCATGTCCGACACGGTGATGGGCGTGATGGCCAACGTGTTCTACATCGACCAGGGCTTCACCAAGGACCAGATCGCCGGAGTCAGCAAGATCTTCGGCCTGATCATGACCCTGCTCGGCGCCGGTATGGGCGGCTTGCTGATTGTGCGGTTCGGTATCCTGCCGATCCTGTTCATCGGCGGGATCGCCTCGGCAGGCACCAACCTGCTGTTCGTGATGCTTGCCGACATGGGCCCGGACCTGCAGATGCTGATCTTCACCATCTCCCTGGATAACTTCAGTTCCGGCCTCGCCACTTCGGCGTTCGTGGCCTATCTGTCGAGCCTGACCAACCTCAAGTTCTCCGCCACACAATATGCGCTGCTCAGCTCGATCATGCTGCTGCTGCCACGCCTGATCGGCGGGTACTCGGGGGTGATGGTGGAGAAGTTCGGCTATCACAACTTCTTCCTGATTACCTGCATGCTGGGCGTGCCAACGCTGTTTCTGATCGCGTTGCACTGGTTCCAGGAGAATCGACGGATTCGGTTGAACCCACCGGTAGAAGACTGAGCCTGTGGGAGCGGGCTTGCTCGCGAATGTGGTGGGTCAGTAACGGATTTAGCGCCTGACACTGCGCATTCGCGGGCAAGCCCGCTCCCACACAAGCCCCACATCCCCCTCTGCGTTCGGATGCCTGTACTC
Source organism: Pseudomonas sp. RP-B7 (assembly GCF_059803535.1). Classification (NCBI taxonomy): domain Bacteria; kingdom Pseudomonadati; phylum Pseudomonadota; class Gammaproteobacteria; order Pseudomonadales; family Pseudomonadaceae; genus Pseudomonas; species Pseudomonas sp. RP-B7. Next base: position 4,292 of record NZ_JAPFHC010000053.1, on the reverse strand, counting down.
CAACAGCTTGCGCCCGTACAATCCCAAGTCATTTCAAGTCCAAGCAACCGACAACGGCCTACCATGCGTACCAGTCAATATTTGCTCGCCACACAGAAAGAAACGCCTTCCGACGCGGTCGTGATCAGCCATCAACTGATGCTGCGTGCCGGTATGATCCGCAAACTGGCCTCCGGCCTGTACACCTGGCTGCCCATGGGCTTGAAGGTGATGCGCAAGGTCGAAGCCATCGTTCGCGAAGAAATGAACGCCGCCGGCTCTCTGGAAGTGTTGATGCCGAGCACCCAACCGGCTGAGTTGTGGCAGGAATCCGGGCGCTGGGAAGAGTACGGCCCTGAGTTGCTGCGCTTCAAGGATCGTCACGGCCGCGATTTCTGCGCCGGCCCGACCCACGAAGAAGTGATCACCGACCTGATGCGCAATGAGCTGAGCAGCTACAAGCAGCTGCCGCTGAACCTGTATCAGATCCAGACCAAGTTCCGTGATGAGATCCGCCCACGCTTCGGTTTGATGCGCGGCCGCGAATTCATCATGAAGGACGCCTATTCGTTCCACGCTGACCAGGCGTCCTTGCAGGTCACCTACGACCGCATGCACCAGGCCTACTGCAACGTGTTCACGCGCCTGGGCCTGAAATTCCGCCCGGTTGAAGCGGACAACGGTTCCATCGGCGGCGCTGGTTCCCACGAGTTCCACGTGCTGGCCGAATCCGGCGAAGACGACATCGTGTTCAGCAACGGTTCCGACTACGCGGCGAACATCGAGAAAGCCGAAGCCGTGCCACGGGAAACGTCCCGCCCGGCACCGGCCGAAGAACTGCGCCTGGTGGACACCCCGGATACCAAGACCATCGCGGCCCTGGTGGAGAAATTCAATCTGCCGATTGAAAAGACCATCAAGACCCTGATCGTGCGCGCCGAAGAAGAAGGCAAGCTGATCGCCCTGGTGATCCGTGGCGACCACGAACTCAACGAAATCAAGGCTGCCCAGCAACCTGGCGTGGCCAGCCCGCTGGTCATGGCCACCGATGCCGAACTGCGCGACGCCATCGGCGCCGGTGCCGGCTCCCTGGGCCCGCTGAACCTGCCGCTGCCGATCATCATCGACCGTTCGGTCGAGCTGATGAGCGACTTCGGTATCGGCGCGAACATCGACGACAAGCACTACTTCGGCGTGAACTGGGAACGTGACCTGCCGGTTCCGACTGTGGCCGACCTGCGTAATGTCGTCGCAGGCGACCCGAGCCCGGATGGCAAGGGCACCCTGGAAATCAAGCGCGGCATCGAAGTCGGGCACATCTTCCAGCTGGGCAACAAATACAGCCAGGCGATGAACTGCAAAGTGCTGGGCGAGAACGGCAAGCCGGTGATCCTGGAAATGGGCTGCTATGGCATCGGCGTTTCCCGTGTGGTTGCCGCTGCCATCGAGCAGAACAACGACGAAAACGGCATCATCTGGAGCGACACCCTGGCGCCGTTCCAGATCGCCCTGGTCCCCCTGCGTTATGAGACCGAGCTGGTACGTGAAGCCACCGACAAACTGTATGCCGAACTGACGGCCGCCGGTTTTGAAGTATTGCTGGATGACCGGGACAAGAAAACCAGCCCGGGCATCAAGTTCGCCGACATGGAACTGATTGGCATCCCGCACCGGATCGTGGTCAGTGACCGTGGCCTGGCCGATGGCAATCTGGAATACAAGAGCCGGACCGAAGCCGAAGCCCAACCGTTGCCGGTGGCTGACGTGCTGTCTTTCCTTCAGGCGCGTATTCGTCGCTGAAAACCAGATCAAGAGAAGTCATGTTCAAGCGAAACACCAGAGCCCTGGGGGGCGCCGCCTTGTGCGGCGCCCTGCTGGTCAGCGGCTGCGCCAACCAGATGTCGCAACGCAGTGAGCACGAGGAGCGGGTCGAGCGTAAGTTGCTCGACCACAGCCTGCAGATTGATGTAGGCGAACCCAAAGTGCTGGAGCTGCCGCAACGCCGGGTCCGGATTCACGAGCAGAAGACCTTTGAGGTCACCGAGTTCGAAGTCACCCGTCGTTATGACCGCTACACCCCCTACCAGCCCTGGCGCAAACTCTATGAGATGCCTTTGGGTGCCGTCGCCCTGGTGGCCGGCGCGGGCGCCAACGTGGTGAATATCTTCGCCCTTGGCAACCTGCCGGCCAGCGTGACCCGCGACTGGCTTACCTACGGCGTGGACGGCCTCAACCCGTTCATGAACGTGCAATCCCACGGCCGTGCGCAACAGAACCTGGCGGGTATCGATGAAGTCCAGCGCGACAAGCGCGTGGAGTATTCGAGCCTGCCCTGGAGCGAACGTCCGGTACAGGTTACCGCCGGCAAGCAAACCCATGAGTTGACCACCGACCGTAACGGCGTCCTGCGCCTGAACCTGCTGGACAGCCCATTTGCCGAGCAAGACCTGAACCGCGTCACCACCCTGAAAATCAGCGTGGAAGATGGCCAGGACGACGTGCATTCGGACTCGACCCTGGCGATCAGCAGCAACCTGCGCGGCAAGTTGCTCGAAGCCCACGGCCTGATCTATGACGACCTGGAAGATGACGAGGTGAACCAGTGGGTGCACCGAGTCAAACGCCTGTCGGAGTTGGGCCTGGAGGAAGAAGCCAGCGAGCTGGAACAAAGCCTGATCGAACTGACCCGCAATGACCCCGAGTTGCAGCAGGAGTTTTTGCAGGCGTTGACCAAGGATGCGGGGCGGTTGGTGGCGGACCCTGGGGCTCGCTAAAACGTTAAGACAGTTAAATATCCAAAATGTGGGAGCGGGCTTGCCCGCGATTGCGGTGAGCCAGCTTGCATATAACTGGCTGACCCACCGCTATCGCAGGCAAGCCAGCTCCCACCGTTCTATCCGGTTTTTACCAGGAAAATTCGAGTTGTTCATTGCCGCTGCTCAGATCCAGCAAGCGCACCCCAATCCCCAGCAACCGCACCGGCTTCCCACCCCGATTAAACGCCTGCGTCAGCAGCTGTTGATAACTCTCCAGATCCCGCCCTGCCCCCGCCTGCTCCAAAGTGGTCTGGGTAAAGTCATGAAACTTCACCTTGACGAACGGCTTGCCCGCACGATAACTGCTGTCGATACGCGCCATGCGCCCAGCCAGGGTTTCCATCAGTTCAGGCAGTTTTGCCAGGCAGCTTGAGAGATCCGGCAGGTCCACATCGTAGGTGTTTTCCACACTGATCGATTGCCGGCGACTGTCGTTCTGCACTGCCCGGTCATCAATCCCACGGGCCAGGCTCCAGAGCCGCTCGCCAAAACTGCCGAATTCGCGCACCAGTGCCAGCTTGTTCCATTCCCGCAGTTGCAGACAATCCTCGATACCCAGGCGTGCCAGCTTGTCGGCGGTGACCTTGCCCACACCGTGCAACTTGCTCACCCGTAGCTGCGAGACAAAGTCTTCGACCTGGTCGGGGGTAATCACAAACAGGCCGTTGGGCTTCTTCCAGTCACTGGCGATCTTGGCCAGGAATTTGTTCGGCGCTACGCCTGCGGATACGGTGATGTGCAGCTGGTTGGAAACCCGGCGGCGAATGTCCTGGGCGATACGCGTGGCACTGCCGCCAAAGTGTGGGCTATCAGAGACATCCAGGTAGGCCTCATCCAGCGACAGCGGTTCGATCAGGTCGGTGTAGTCGCGAAAGATCGTCTGGATTTCCTTCGACGCTTCCTTATAGGCGTCCATGCGCGGCTTGACGATGGTCAGGTCCGGGCAGAGCTTCAGGGCGTGGCGTGAAGACATGGCCGAACGCACGCCATAGGCCCGGGCTTCGTAGTTGCAGGTGGCGATCACCCCTCGCCTGTCTGCCGAGCCACCGACCGCCAGCGGCTTTTGCGCCAGGCTCGGGTCATCGCGCATCTCGATGGCGGCGTAGAAGCAATCACAGTCGACGTGGATGATTTTGCGTTGCGTCATATAAACAGAGGGTTGATTCAACGGATCGCCAGTATCGCACTCACCCCTGTATATAGCACCAGTAGTTTGAATCTTCCGCTTAAGCGGTAGGAAATATCCCAGATGAATTTATTTTCTCAATCGAATTCGGCATCCCAATAGAGCTGAAACCCTCGGCCACACTGGCCTGGAGCGCTTCCAGAGACCTTCATGGAGAGCTAAGCGATTGAACCACAAGCGCTTTTCTTCAACTCAGCGGTTGACACCCCAGCGATCCTCTGTAGAATGCCGACACACAGACGCGGGATGGAGCAGTCTGGTAGCTCGTCGGGCTCATAACCCGAAGGTCGTCGGTTCAAATCCGGCTCCCG
>NZ_JAPFHC010000052.1:0-27224 GCF_059803535.1 Pseudomonas sp. RP-B7 | reverse complement strand
CAGCGGCCCCACCCCAGGCAACGCGTTTTTCAATCAGGTCCGGGTCGTGCTTGTTGGGGCTGCTTCGCAGCTCGGCGCGAGCAAGCTCGCTCACTACAGGGACCGCAACCAACTTACTTGTACTGAGCTGACGCGATTACGCCCGCTGCTCTTGGCTTCGTACAACGCCAGGTCAGCATCACTCAGCCAACTGATTGAATCCGCGTGCGTCGATTGGTACGGCGCCAAGCCGATGCTCAAGCTGGCCCGCAATGTCGGGTCCTGCGCATAGGCCAGCGCGTTGAACCGATCACGCAAGGCGTCCATCACTTCCGTCGCAAGGTTGAGGGGCATGCCTGGCAGGATCACGCAGAATTCGTCGCCGCCGTAGCGCCCCGCCAGGTCAGTGGCGCGCAGGTTCTGGCGCAGGACTTTGCTCAGTTGGCGCAGGACGATGTCGCCGGTAACGTGGCCGTAGGTGTCGTTGATGGTCTTGAAGTGGTCGATGTCGATCAGCGCAATGGCGCCGCCGGTCTGGTTGCGGCGGCAGCGTTGGAATTCGATTTCCAGCTGGTCTTTCCAGGCGCCGTGGTTGAGCAGGCCGGACAGGCTGTCGGTACGGCTCAGGGCCAGCAGTTCGCGTTTGTGCCGGGCCAGGGTGGCGGCCTGGCGGTAGCAGATCCAGCCCAGTGCCATGGGGTAGAGCATCAGCAGCGGCAAGCAGGCGTAGAGTTGGGCCTGGGTCGTCACGCCGATGAACGCCGGGGTGAATAGCAGCAGCGCTGTGCCGATGCCGAGGCCTTGGGCGGCCCAGCCAGCCAGCATGAAGCGTGCGCCGCCGATGGCGACATTGTTCATGGTCATCATTGACAGGCTGGTCACCGCTGGCAGCGGGTTGAAATGCATGGCACCGACCCAGAACCCGCCGCAAAAGGAGTCGATAAGCAAGTTGCGGCGTTCGCTGCCCAGGGCATGCTCGGCACGTCGCGAGAGCAGAAACGCCAGGTGCGGCCAGACGAAGGCGTTTACCAGCATCAGCGCCCATACCCACGGGTGCGGGTCCAGGGGGTACATCGCAAACGCCACGCACACAAAGCCGAGCGTCAGCCCCAGGGTGCGGGATTTATACAAGCGCGAAGCGAGCGGAAGTCCCTTTCCTCCGACGGCTGCCATGGTGAGGTGCAATCCTGAAGTATTGCTCGGAGTCTAACAGGGTAACGGCAAATCGCCACCACCCCTTATAAGCTCGCCGCAGTCAGTGGGAAAAGCCCCGCGCCAGCATCAATGCGACGCCCAGCAGCACCACGGCGGTGACCCGTTGCAGCAACACACGCCGCTTGGGGTTTTCGAGGACATGCTTGATGCGCTGCCCGAAGTAGCAATACAGGCAGCCACTGGCAAATTGCAGCAACAGGAAGGTCAGCCCGAGGATGGCGATGTCCGACGCCGAACTGTGCTCCCCTGCCCCGGCAAACTGTGGGAATACGGCGCTGAACATGATGATCGCCTTGGGATTGGAAAACCCGGTCAGCAGGCCCTTGCCGAACAGACTGCGGGCACCTTCCACGGCGCCGGCCTTATCCAGCGACACGCCACTGCTGGTCCACTGTTTGTACGCCAGGTACAGGATATAGGCCACGCCGACCAACTGGATGCCCTGGGTAATCGCCACGTTGCCCTTGATCAGTTCCGAAAAGCCCACGGCAAAGATCAGGATCGAAATCAGGTACGACACGCTGGCGCCAAGCTGCGCCGGGAGTGATCGGCGCAGGCCGTCGCGCAGGCCCAGGCTCAACAGCAGCAGGGTCATGGGGCCGGGACTGAAGGTCAGGGTCGCGCAAAACAGCAGGAAATAGACAAACGAAGAAAGCGTCAATGCGCTGGTCATGGCGGTCAGCCCTGGAGGAGAAGGCTTGCAGTCTAGGCAAGCGGCGTTGCGCAGGGCAGGTAAAGTCAGGCCTAATCCGCCCGGACTTTACCGGTAAAATCACCAGCAAAGATAAGGAAGCTGCATGTTGGTATCCGCCATCGCTTTTGTGCCGGGCACGCCCAAGGTGCAACAGATCGTCGAGACGTTCAGCCAGGCTATCGCGAACGGTGAATGGGCACCGGGCAGCCCGTTGCCGTCGGTGCGCGAGCTGAGCCAGACCCTGGGCGTCAGCAAGTTCACCCTCAATGAAGCGCTCGATCGCCTGCGCGGACGCAACCTGCTGACCTCCCGTCAAGGCCGTGGCTATTTCGTCGCGGTGGACAGCACCCGCCCCGCCTCGTCGACCTGGGTCGAGTTGCTGCCCCAGGACCTGCTCAGCGTGCTGCGCCGTCCCCTGGCTACGGTCTATGGCGAACTGCGCCCCGGCGGCGGCCACTTGCCAGAAGCCTGGCTGGACACCGAGGCCATCCGCCAGACCCTGCGCAGCGTGGTGCGTGCACCGGCGTTGCGCATCGCCGGGATGGGCACCCCGGCCGGGCTGTTACCGTTGCGCCAGGCCTTGCAGCAAAAGCTCCACGGTGAAGGCGTGTCGGTGCCGGTGGAGCAAATCATCACCACGCCCAACACTGTGCAAGGCCTGGACATGCTCATGCGCCTGCTCGCACGCCCTGGCGACACGGTGCTGCTGGACGCGCCGTGCTACTTCAACTTCCACGCCAACCTGGCCCTGCATGGGGTCAAGGTGCTGACAATCGAACGGCGCCCCGACGGCTTCGACTTCAGCGCCCTCGAACAGCTGCTGGCCGAACACCGCCCCAGCCTGTACCTGACCACCAGCGTGCTGCACAACCCCACCGGCCACTCCTTCAGCCCGAGCCAGGCGTTCCGGCTGTTGCAACTGACCCGGCAGTACCACTGCCATATCGTCGAGGATGATCTCTACGGCGACCTGCATCCCAACCCGCCACCGCGCCTGGCCGCACTGGCCGGGCTGGAGCAGGTCACCTACCTGTCGGGGTTTTCCAAGATCCTCAGCGCCAACACGCGCGTCAGCTATGTGGTGGCGGCGCCGCAACTGGCGGCCAACCTGACCAATATGAAGTTGATGAGCGGCGGCGTAACGTCCGAACTGTTCGAGCAGGTGGTGTACCGCATGCTCAGCGAAGGCAGTTACGCCAAGCATCGCAAGCGCATGCAACAACGCTTGATCGAGGCCGGTGCGCGGGTCGAGCAATGGCTCAAGCGCTGCGGTTGCGAACTGCCGACGCCGTATGAAGGCGGGATGTTTATCTGGGCGCACCTGCCACCGGGCGTCAACGGCGAACTGCTGGCCCAGGACGCGTTGAAACAGGGCATGGTGCTGGCGCCAGGCACCTTGTTCGGTTACGACCCCACGCGCCGCGACTCGATGCGCTTCAACGTGGCCCACAGCGATGAACCCCAGGCGCAGCAGGTATTCGAGGCCTTGCTGCTCAAGGCTTCACCGGCGCATCAGTGACGGCTCAGCGACGATGGGCCAGTGAGCGCACACAGCGGTCCCCCAGGCTTTGCACGCCCTGCACCAGCAGCACCAGCACAACCACCGTGACCACCATGATCTGGTTGTTGAAGCGCTGATAACCGTAGCGAATCGCCAAGTCCCCCAGCCCGCCGCCGCCGATCACCCCGGCCATCGACGAAAAACCGATCAACATCACCAGGGTCAACGTCACGCCGGCCACCAGCGCCGGCAAGGCTTCGGGCAATAACACCTTGAAAATCACATGGCGGATGTCACCACCCATGGCCACGATGGCTTCGATGCGGCCCTTGTCCACTTCGTCCAACGCGGTTTCGACGATGCGTGCAAAAAACGGAAAGGCCCCAATAGTGATAGGCACCACCGCCGCCGTGCTGCCCAAGGTCGTGCCGACGATCAGCCGTGTCAGCGGGATCAACGCAATCAGCATCACCACGAACGGCAACGAGCGCCCGAGGTTGATCACCGCGCCCAGCGCACGATTGAGGCGCGGCAACGGCAGCAGGCCATCGCGACGGCTGATAAACAGCAATACGCCCAGGGGCAGGCCGATCAACAAGGTAAACAACCCGGCCAATAGCACCATGTACAGGGTTTCGCCGGTGGCATTGAGCAGCAATTGCAGGATGTCATTCCAATCGGTCTTCATACCGCCCTCGCCACTTGCAGGCTCGGCGCCAGCGAACGACCAAGGCGCGACGCGGGGTCGGCCTGCAGTTGCAGCAGCGTGCCGCTTTCCACGACGCGGCCATCGGCCAGGGACACCGCGCTGTCGCAGATCGCCTTGACCACCTCCAGCTCATGGGTAATGAGCACGATGGTCACGCCAAGTTGCCGATTGATGTCACGCAGCAACTCAAGGATCGATGCGGTGGTTTCCGGGTCCAGGGCGCTGGTGGCCTCGTCCGACAACAGATACGCCGGGCGCGCCGCCAATGCGCGGGCAATGCCGACGCGCTGTTTCTGCCCGCCGGAGAGCTGCGAAGGAAACGCCTGGGCCTTGTCGCTCAAACCCACCAACGCCAACAACTCGGCGAGCCGCGCCGCGCGCTCGGGCTTGGGCACATTGCCGATCTCCAGCGGCACCGCGACGTTATCCGCGACGTTGCGCGAATGCAGCAGGTTGAAGCCCTGGAAGATCATGCCGATGCGCTGGCGTTGCGCACGCAGCGCCTTGCCCGTGAGTTGGGTGAGGTCCTGGCCATCCATCAGGATGCGCCCGGCGCTCGGCCGTTCCAGCAGGTTCAGGCAACGCAGCAAGGTGCTCTTGCCCGCGCCGCTGCGCCCGACGATGCCGAAGATCGAACCGTCGGCAATCTGCAACGACACGTTATCCAGCGCCGCCGGCTGGCCGTCGGCGTAGGTTTTGCTGACGCCGTCGACAACGATCATTCGGCCGCCACCGGGATCACCGAACCGGCGTATTTCTCGGTAATGAACTTGGCCACCTGGGGCGAACGCAAGTCCTTGGCCAACTGCTCGATGCGCGGGTCTTTGGCCAGTTTCGGCGTAGTCACCAGGATGTTGGCGTAGGGGTTGCCCTTGGCCGCTTCCAGGCCCAGCGCGTCCTTGGCCGGTTCCAGGCCGGCTTCAAGGGCGAAGTTGCCGTTGATCACCGCCAGGTCCACATCGTCCAGCGCACGGGGGATTTGCGGTGATTCGATCTCCAGGATCTTCAGGTGCTTGGGGTTCTCGGCGATGTCTTTCGGCGTGGCCTGGTCCTTGGCCGCATCGTTGAAACCCGGTTTGAGCTTGATCAGGCCATTGGCTTGCAGCAGGTACAGCGCGCGGCTGAGGTTGGTGACGTTGTTCGGCACGGCGACGGTGCCCTTGTCCGGCACTTGAGCGAAGCTGTTGTGACGCCGCGAATAAATGCCCAACGGCTCGATATGCACAGTGGCCGCGACGCTGAATTTCTGGCCGAGCGCCTGCTCCTGGGAATTGAGGTACGGCAAGTGCTGGAAGTAATTGGCGTCCACATCACCGTGGGCGAGCAGCTCGTTGGAGTTCACGCCGCTGGGAATCTCGATGATCTTGAGGTTCAGGCCCGGGTCGAGTTTCTGCACATATTCGAGGATCTGCGCATGGGGAATCGGGTCGGCGGCAACACGCAAGGCATCGGCGGCCGACACGCTGAATGAAGCGAGCAACACTGCCAGGGAAAGCGCGGTTTTTTTCAACATGGGGTGATCTCCTGATCAGGCGGACAGTGCTTGGGGCAGCGTGGCATCGGTATAAAAACGTTGGGCGACGTCGGGGTGCGAGCGCAGGCGGCCTTTGAGGTAGTTCCAACCGACGTCGCGCAGCAACGGGTTACGCGGGTCGCTTTCGGGGCCATGGGCGTCGCGCAGCAGTTCGGGCGCCAACTGGTACACCGGCACCACCGCGTCCAGTTGCGCGCCGAGGAAAAACGCCAGGGACAAACGCTCGCTGCCCAGCGGCGGCGAGACCACCCGGTGCACGGTGGCACGCAGGTAGCCGTTGCTTGCCAGTTCGAGCAATTCGCCGATGTTCACCACCAGGGTGTCGGGGCGCGGCGACGCGTCGATCCAACGGCCCTCTTCCACTTCCACCTGCAAGCCGGCTTGCTGGTCTTGCAGCAGGAAGCTGAGGAACCCCGAGTCTTTGTGCGCGCCGACGCCTTGGCGACTTTGCTGTGCATGGCGGCCGGGGTAGCGGATCAGCTTGATGTGTTCGTTGGGTTTGTCGCCGTACAGCGCGTCAAAGGCGTTTTCCGGCAGGGACAGGGCCTGGGCGAAGGCACGCAACAGGCGCAAGGCCATCTGGGTCATCGCCTGCTGCCAGCCGAGCACCAGTGGTTTGAGCTCAGGCAACGCCGCCGGCCATTGATTGGGGCCTTGCAGCCGGGCCCAAGCGGCCGGGTGTTGCGCCACGCTCAAGGGCTCGCGCTCGGCACCGACATCGAACTGTTCGCGCAGGTCCGGCTGGCCACGGGTGATCTCCGAGGCGGCACGGTTGTAGCCGCGAAAATGTGGCGAGTTGAGCATGCCGACGGCGAGTTTGTCGGCCTCGGGCAAGGCAAAAAATGCCCGCGCCTGCTGCTGCACCTCGGCCAGCAGCGCCGCGTCGATGCCATGGCCGGTGAGGTAGAAAAAACCGATATGCCGCGCGGCAAACCGCAGCTCATCGAGGAACTGCTGACGCTGCTGCGGGCCTGCGTCGAGCTGCGACAAGTCGAGCAACGGCAAGGTGGTGATTGACTGAAGCTGGGACATCGGCGGCTCACTCCATGAACGTCTATGGTGGGAGCAACCAATCTAAATGATCTTAAAAAACCTCAATAAATAACTTTTTAGAATTCGCTTAGGCTGCCCCGCCCTATCGCCTCGATACGGGGTTGGTATGTGCGTTATTGGGGCAAGGGAATCACCCGCAACGGCCGCACCGACTTGTAGGAAAAGCTCGAATAGATCTCTTTGACACACGGCAGCGTCTGCAACACTTCCCGTGCAAATTCGCCAAACGACTCAAGGTCCTTGGCCACCACTTCCAGCAAAAAGTCATAGCGCCCCGAGACGTTATGACACGCGACGATCTCCGGGATCGCCAGCAGCCGCTGCTCGAATGCACGGGCGATTTCCTGGGTATGGCTCTCCATCATGATGCTCACGAACGCCGTCACCCCATAGCCCAGCGCTTTGGGCGAGAGGATCGCCTGGTAGCCGCTGATCACCCCGCTCTCCTCCAGGTTGCGCACCCGCCGCCAGCACGGCGAAGTGGTCAGGGAAACACGCTCGGCCAACTCGGCCACGGTGAGGCGGGCGTTACCTTGCAGCGCGTTTAACAGGGCTTTGTCGGTGCGATCCAGACTCACAGGCATAATGTGCCCCTATTCCTTGTTTTTATCGGTTTTTCATGCCTTGAGGCGGCGTTTTGGCAGCAAACTTTGCAACGTTCATCTGCGGTTATGAGCATAGCATTGTAGGAAATAAGGAGCGCCCGACATGAACAATAAACACAATGCATTCGGCTTTTCGACCCGCGCCATCCATCACGGTTATGACCCCAAGGACCACCACGGCGCGCTCGTGCCGCCGATCTATCTGTCCGCCACCTTCGCCTTTCCTACCGCCGAATACGGGGCTGCGTGTTTTGCCGGTGAAGCCAACGGCCACTTCTATACGCGCATTTCCAACCCCACACTGGCGTTGCTCGAAGCGCGCATGGCCACCCTGGAAAACGGCGAGGCCGCCGTGGCGTTCAGTTCCGGCATGGGCGCGATTGCCGCCACGTTCTGGACCCTACTGCGCCCCGGCGATGAAGTGCTCGTCAGCCAGACTCTGTACGGTTGCACCTTTGCGCTGTTGCACCACGGCATCGGCGAATTCGGCATCAAGGTGCGCCATGTCGACCTCACCGATCTCGCCGCCGTGCGCGCCGCAATCACCCCCGCCACGCGCATGATTTATTGCGAAACCCCGGCCAACCCCACCCTGCAACTGGTGGACATCGCCGCCGTGGCCGCCCTCGCCCATACGCAACCGAATATCACCGTGGTGGTCGATAACACCTACTGCACGCCCTATCTGCAAAGGCCGCTGGAACTGGGCGCGGATGTGGTGGTGCATTCGGCCACCAAGTACCTCAGCGGGCACGGCGACATCACCGCCGGTATCGCCGTAAGCAGCCTCGCCCTGGCGCAACGCATCCGCTTGCAAGGGCTCAAGGACCTGACCGGCGCAGTGATGTCACCGCAGGATGCGGCGCTGCTGATGCGCGGCCTCAAGACCCTGGCCCTGCGCATGGACCGTCATTGCGCCAACGCCCAGGCCGTCGCCGAAGCCCTGGACGCCCACCCGGCCGTGCAGTGGGTGACTTACCCAGGGTTGCGATCCTTCCCACAGTACGAGTTGGCGCAGCGCCAGATGAAACTGTCCGGCGGCATGATCGCCTTCGAACTCAAGGGCGGCATCGACAGCGGTCGGCGCTTCATGAATGCACTCAAGCTGTTCACCCGTGCGGTCAGCCTGGGCGACGCCGAATCACTGGCCCAACACCCGGCCAGCATGACCCATTCCACCTACACCCCGGAACAGCGTGCACACCACGGCATCAGCGAAGGTCTGGTGCGTTTATCGGTGGGCCTGGAAGACATCGCCGACCTACTGGCGGATGTGCAGCAGGCCCTGGCCAAATGCACGCGGGCTGCGCCGCGTCATACGGCAACGGTTGAGCATGCGCTGAAATAAACCGTAGCTCGTTTCCTTAACGGTGGTCGGAAGGGTCCGACTACCGTTATGCGGTTTTAATCTGGATTAATCCGGATTGGATCCCCTTCCCGGCGCTAGGCTGTACTAGCATACGTCTCGGCGGGAAACGCTCTCACTGTGGGGTATTCGCACTAGCATTCGTTGATTCCCGCCGCGTCATGGCTGAATACCTGCACTCGAAACTCATGGACGAAGCAGATGAACTCACACCTGTTCCCACATATAGGCAAGGTCATCGCCAGCACCGGCAGTCGCCATTTCCCACGCATGCTGCATGACCTGATCCTCACCCAACTGGCAGTGGACGCCACCCATATCAGCCAATTGCGAGCGAGCTCCGACGGCCACACCCGTCGCACCATCAGCCCGGTCTACACCGATTCGGTGGCGACCATGGGCGAAGAACAACCGGCCGCGCAAATGCACCTCACCCGTCACAAGGACGACGTGCGCTACGTGCTCTCGGTGTACCGCTCGCACCAGTCGGCCAACTTCTCCGCCCAGGAGCGCAGCATGCTGCAGGACTTTTCCACCCTGCTGCTGCCCATGGTGGAAAAGCACATCGCCGCGATCCAGCCGTGCCGCCTGGACAACGATGGGACGGCGCCGCAAAACCAAGGCCTCGAAACCCTGCGCCGACGCATCGAAGAGCGCCTGGTGCAATCGGGGCTGACCCTGTCCAAACGTGAACTGGAAGTGTGCGTTGGCCTGCTGGCCGGGCGTACCGCACCGGAGTTGGCCGAACAGTTGGCGTTGAAGGTCAACACGATTGAGAGCTACCTCAAGCGCGCGTCGATCAAGCTGGGGATCAGTGGACGACATTCGTTGTTGCGGTGGATGTACTCAACAGAGCAAACCACGGATGTCTGAGCCAACACAGTTCTAAATATGAGAGCGGGCTTGTGTGGGAGCGGGCTTGCTCGCGAAAGCAGTGTGTCAGTCACTGAATATGCAGACTGATTCACCGCATTCGCGAGCAAGCCCGCTCCCACAGTTGATCTTTATCATCCAAAAAAGATCAGTCCCGCGCCAACGCCTCAATCGGGTCCAGCCGCGCCGCATTCCTCGCCGGCACAAACCCGAACACAATCCCGATCAACGTCGAACAGGCAAACGCTGTGACGATCGAGCCCAGGGCGTACGACAGCAGCGAAATCACCGCGATCAACGACAGCAGCAACGCCAGGGAGCGCGGTTCGTGCGCGATCAACTGATCCCACAACACGTCGTCCAGTGCCTCGTCATCGCCGAGGATAATCAGGTCGCCTTCTTCCAGTTGCAGACGGATCGCATGGGTGGAAATCGCTGCCAATAATTCGCTGAACTGCATGGGAGGTAACCTGCCTGATACGTCACGGTTGAGGAGAAAGTCCGTTTTCAGCTGCCGCTTGGCTCGGGTGGTGCCGGTTAAAAAATGCGGACGCAGCCGCACGCCTGGAGGGGCGTCCGGTAGGGCTGCAAAACTAAGGGATTTGACCGATGGGGGGGTGACATGGGAAGCGCGGACAAGTCGTATTCAGGCTGCGGCGCGGGTTATTCCTGCGCCCGTGCGGGCTCCTCACACGCGCCCACCTGTGGCACCAGTTGAATGTCCACGCGCCGATTGGCGCTGCGCCCGGCCTCGGTTTGGTTGCTGGCAATTGGTTGGCTGGCGGCCAGCCCCTGCACGGCAAAGCAGCTGTCGGCGAGGTCGCCCATGCGTTGCATCCAATCGCGCACGGCGCTGGCGCGGGCGTGGGACAGGGCCAGGTTGTGCTCGACGGTGCCACTCGCATCGGTGTGCCCGGCGATGACGATCAGCCAGCCCGGCTGGGCCTTGATGCCCACCAAGGCGTTGATCAGGACTTTGGTCGAACCGGGCTTGAGGGTTGAACTGCCGGGGTCGAACAGCGCCAGGCTGTCCAGCCGGATCGGCTCGGGCAGGGACGGCTTGTGACTGTCTGCCCCGCTGAGCCACAGCCCGGTGACCATGGCCGTCGCCAGCACCCCGGCGCCCACCCACAATCCCCGGCGCGGCTTGCGCATTGGCAGGGCTGGCGGCGGCAGGATCACCACGGGGGCTGGCCACGCCGGGGCCATTGCGCTTGGCAGCCGTTGCGGCTCCAAGCGCTGGCTCAACTGGCCGACCTGCTGGCGTAGCGACTCCAACGTCAATAACGGCCCGCCAAGCAGCGGCAGCAGACGTGCCTGCAAACGCGCCAATTCAACGTCCAACTGCAGCAGCACGCTCACGCTTGGCGACACCCCCGCGAGGCTGCGCACCAACCGTTGCAGTTGCTCGCACAACCACTCCAGCAAGGTCTGGCGCACCATCACCATCGGCGGCCACAAGCGCGACCACTCGCCCACCAACGCCGTGAGCAGCACCACGCCCTGGACGATGCCCTCCAGCCCGTGGCGCTGGCCGCGAGCCAAGGTGTAGAAACACGCACTGTTGAGCTCCACGCCATTGCTCTGGAACAGCGCCAGACAGCCCTGCTCCACCCTCGCCCAGTCCACATCCGGGCGGGCAGGATGGCCGAGCTTGGCCATCTCGGCGTGCACGGCGGTGAATTCGGCCAGGTGCCGCGGGTCGCCACCGACCTGGATATGCGTTTCAAACACTGCGCTCATGGGGTGCTCCTTATCGCTCTGGGGCGGCGCCCGGTTTCAACGCCCGCAGCGTGACGTCGCCCGTGGGTGCCAGGGTGGTGCCTACGCTCACGCGCTGCCCATCCTTCAATTGCAGCTCCAGGGCGTACTCAAGGTGCCCGGGCAGCGCCTGGGGCAACAGCTCGATAGCGATTGCCGCCAGGCGCGGTTCGTAAGTGAGCAAGGTGTCGCCCATGATCCCGATCAGGCTGTGGGCTGTGGCGGGCAGGCCTTGCAGGATCAGGCCCATGTCCGGCAGGCCGTAGTCGGGCAAATGGCTGAGGGCACCGGCGCGGCTGTTGAGGATGCGCTGCAGGTTGTCCAGGACTGACAGGGTGTGCTGGTGTGCTTCGCTGACCTGATGCAGCGGCAACTCACCGGCAAAGTTCTGCAGCAGCAATTCATACAACGACGGGTTGGATTCGCCCATGGTTCAGTCCTTTGCCAACGGACGCAGGCGCAAGCGGTTGTCTCCCAACTCGATGACCCGCACCCGGTCGGGGTCCAGTTCATCGCGAGCCAAGGTCAGGCGCCAGCTGTTGGCGCGGGTATCCGGGCTGCGGAACAAGGCCGCCACGCTGACGAACCGCGCGTCCTTGTGCAGGGGCACACTCAGCGGTGCGCCCTCCTCGGGTTTCACCACCAGGGTGTGTTTGTCCAGCAATGCGCCGGCCAGCAGTTGCTCGTCATCGCCCAGCAAGCCTTCGTAGGTCGCCCGCGCTACAGCGGTGTCGTCACGCAACTGGTACACGCGCACCAGGGTCGGCAGCGACAGCGCATTCATGTCGGCGGTGTCGGTATTCAGGGCTGCGCGCGCGCTGAAATCCAGATGCAGGGTTTTCACCTGCTTGTAGAAAATCGCCTGGGCGGTGGACGCCGTGCCGTCCGCCACGGTCTGGGCCAGGCCACACCCGGCGAGGGGCAGCGCCAGCATCACAAGGCTAAAAAGGGTACGCGACATGCTGTGTCTCCCGGTTGCAAGGGTTTATCGACAGGCCTTGATAGCGGCCCAGGTTGATCGTCAGGCGTTGCTGCGGTTGGGCGTCGCCGCCGGGCACCAACACGGCGGTCATGCCCAAGCGCAGCGGCGCGCGACCCAGTACTGGCGTCGGCAGGCTGCGCAGCGGCAGGGTCAATTGCAGCTTCGCGGTGCAGCGCCACCCCAGGTAGACGCGCAGGAGCACCAGCAGGTCGCTGTGCAACTGCCCGCCGGGCAGCCAGTCGCGGGCTTGCTGTGGGTCTTCGGTATACAGCGCCAGGCGCAGTTGGCTGCTGGCATCACGGGCGACCGGCCCCAACGGTGCCTGTTGTGCCAGGCGCATCGGACGCCGCGTGCACAGGCGCGCTGGCTGCGCGAGCACGATGTACTGCGGCCAATGCGCGGTGACTTGCGCCAGGGTGTTGGGGGCCAGCAACTTGACCAATGCGCCGATGCCTTCGGCATTGCGCGTGGGCAGACGCATCACGCTGAGCAAGGCCAGAAAACGCGAAATCGGCGTACCGATCTGCGCGGCGGTGCCCGGAATGCCCAGGCCGACCAAGCCCAGCAGGCACTGCGAAGTGGCATCGGCGCCGCCCGCTTCAAACGTGGCCGGGTAGGAGTACTTGCGCCAGATCCGATAGAACTGGGTGAAGATCCGGTGGTTGAAAATATCCAGGAAGGCTTGCAGCGCTTCATGCCCTTCACGGCGTTGCGCGATGTCATCCAGGTAGGCGCTGGGCAGGGGCGAATCCACCCCGTATAACCCGAGCAAACGGGTGCGTACCGTGGCCGGGCGCTCGGGGTGCTCGCCCGCGCTTTCAATCGCCCGCAGTTCGCCCCCCGGAAACCCCATGCCGGGGTCGGGCCGAAAGCGCACGACGTCATCGCCCGGGTGCGCAGTGCTGCCCAAGGGCGGGTGGTCGGGCAACACCTGTTCCAGCAGTTGGCAGAAGCGATACAGGTTGGCCTCGGCCACCGGCGCTGCCATGGCCTCCAGTAAACCGCTGGCGGTCAGCCGGGAATACGCTGATTGTGGTTCTCGTTCCATCGCAGGCACTTTCCAGTCGGTTGCAGGACCAGCGTGAGCTGGGTGTACAGATGCACATCGGCGTAGAGGGCAAAAAAACGGTTGAGCATCTCGCCAAACAGGCTGATGTCGCCCTCCCCTGAAAAGCCGCAGGCATCCAGGACGATTTCGATGTCCACGCCACGCAGCAGCAAGCCCTTGTCGAAACGCTGGACCAGGTGATGGCTGACTTCGACAATCGCGGCCAGGCGCCGGCGGTTCAGCTCGCTGCCCGTCCAGTCATACAGCGCCAGGGTGCCGCGCAGCACTTCGGCGTTATCGAGCATTGGCAGGAAATTCGAGCCCAGGTGACTGAGCACCCGCCAGTGAAAGCGGTCGCGGCTCGGCGGGTAGCAGGGCAAGGTCGGCGCGCACAGGTTGCGCACACGCAAGCCGACCTGGGTGGACTGCACCACACTGTCGAGAGAGGTGCTTTGCAGGGCCTTGCGTGGCAACTGGCCGTGGGTGCCGGTCAGGCGCAGCGACAGGCTTTTGTGTTCGAGCAGGCGGTCCTTGTCGAAGCCCTCGCCGCCGAGGATCAGCCAGGTGTCGTGCAGGCCATTGGGCGCGCGCTTGAGCCGTGTATGGAAATACCGCTCCGGCGCATCGGCGCGCAGCATGCCGCCCTTGTGACGAAAGCTGGTGAACGGCACGTAATCCTGGCGCTCGGCGTTTTCCGAGACAGTGACCTGGTCCACCGAGTAGATCTCCATATGCCCGTCCTGCAAGCGCATCGGCCGCAGCAGGTAGTCGGTTTGCAGGGGCGCCAGGGTCAACGGGTCGGCTTCCAGCGCAAACAGATTGATCACCGGCACGGCGTGCAGCCGGATGTGTTCGCTGTTCAAGTCGAACGTGTGCGGCCAAGGCTCGCGCAGTACCACATCAAGTTCGAACCAGGCGGTGCCGGGTGTGATCTGCAATTGCTCCAGGCCACACAGGGCCACGAACATGAATTTCTCGCGAAAGGCGAAATACTCCAGCAGCAACTGGTAGCCGCTGAAGGCGCTATCGCCTTTGGGCCATAGCCGGTCCTCATCGGCAAAGCCCTTGGCACTGAAATGCGCTGCCAGCGGCTGGCGTTCGGCCTGGCCTGGCCAGCGCAGGTACAGGGCCTGGACGTTGAGGGTCAGCGCCTGATGCAACGCACTGGCCAGGGGTGCATCGGCATTCAGGTACAACGGCAGGCGGCTCAGGTCGATCTGGCTCCAGTCGGCCTGCGGCCCGCAGGCGAAACGCAGGCGCAGGCGCGAGCGACCGTCGGTTTCGTAGCCGCGCCCCAGCGCTGTCAGGGCCAGCGGCCGCAGGGTCAGGTCCTGGGTGGTGGTGAAACGACACCGGGTGCGTTGTGGCCCGATCGGTTGCGACAACACTTCGAAGCCTTGGGCGATCTGCTCGCTGCGTTTCATCTGTTCGAGTTCAGGCGCCAGTTCGACCACCGACAACGATGGAATCGTACGCAAGTAATGCGGCCACAACAGGCTGACCAGCCCTTCGGTCAGCTCCGGCAAATCGTCGTCGAGTTTTTCCCGCAGGCGTCCCATCAAGAACGCGAAGCCTTCGAACAGGCGCTCCACATAAGGGTCCTGCGCGCCTGGCTTGTCCAGGTTGAGTTGGGCAGCGCGGTCGGGAAACGCGTCGGCGAACTCCTTGCCGGCTTCGCGCAGGTAGCGCATTTCGGCGTCGAAGTAGCGCAATGTCAGATTGTCCATGTCCATAACTATCATCCTGATTGTTGAGGTTCAGCCACACAGCACGGCGGCGCGTACCGGATCGATGGCCACCAGCGCCGCCTGCAAGGCCTCCATCCTGCGGGCCAGGGTGGGTTTGTCGGCGTCGTTGCGCTGGGCTTTGGTTCGCAGCAATTTGAGCAGGCGCGCCTTGACCTCGAAATGCAGGTCGGGCTCCCACTCGGCCAGGGCCTGACGTTGCGCGGTGGCATCCAGTTCGCCCAGCAGGTGGATGGCCAGCTCGCCCTTGCCATGCTGTTCGGCGACACGCGCCATCAACAGGCGCAACAGCCAGCGCTGACGCCCGGTGTGGATGCCTGGGCGCGCCGCCAGCCAGGCCAGGGCCTGGTCCACGCCGTCGCTGTCGGCCTGGGCCAGTGCTTCGCTTTCCAGGGGCAGGATGTCGTCGGGGTCCGTCGTGGGCGCGGCGGACGCAACCGGAAGCCAGGTCTGGGGGCGATTGCCACTGACGTGCTGGGCGATCCACTCACGGGTGGTCTCATCGGCGAACGGGCTGCCGTCGTTCCAGCGCAGTTCTTCCAGCCCCGGCAGGCGCTCAAGGAACATGCCCAGGTCGCGCTTGGCAATATCAGCCCAGCCATCCTGCGGCGCCGGTTGCCGACTCAGGGCCTGGTACAGGTACCACTGCAGGTCGAGCCAGAAATGGTTCACGCCCTCGGCGTAAATCCGCTCGACCTGATCGAGCAGCTCGGTCCAGCCCTGTTGCAGGTACAGGCGCTTGAGCTGGGCGCGGTAGTCCGCACGCGGCGGCGCCAGGCGCGTGTTGCCATTGATCTCTTGCGGCGGCGCCTGATGCACCGTGTCCCAGCGCAGACTTTTCATCAGGCGGTGGGCGGCCAGCCAGCCCTGGGGTTGCTCGCGCAGGTAAACGGCCAGTGCACGGCCGCTGTCCAGCAGGTCGCGCCCGGATCTTATGACTGGCGCGGGCAGTGCCGGCGACGCCGGGCTGGCACTGTTCTGCGGCACCAGTGCATCCATGCCGCCGGACTGCGCGAGCCTGGCGCTCAACGCGTCATACAACGGGCCCAGCAGCGGCCGCTGCGCCTGCGGCCACGCCGTCACGCCCCGCTCCAGCCAGGCCAATGCTGCGGCGGTACGGCTGGCTTCGGCCCTGACCACTTCCGGGTACAGCAACAGCAGGTCCAGCACCTTGCCACTGGCCAACCATTCCAATGCCAGCTTGCGGCTGTTGGGCCTGGCGGGCAGCAGCGTGGCGCCGAAGCGTTCCACCAGGGCCGCGAGCAAACACAGGCCGTCGGCCAGGCCGGCTTCGCCGTCTTTGTGCAGGCGTGCCCATAAGTAATAGGTGGCCACGCGCAGGTCCTTGCAGCGATGGAGCAACAGGTTCTGCGCCAGCTCGGCGACCTGTTCGGCATCGGCCCCCGACAGTTTGTTGACCTCTTCGCGCATGCGTTGGAAGTCGTCGTGATAGGCCGGGTCTTCGCCGACGCTGGATGCAGCGCTGATGGGCAACAGCCAGGCTTGCCAGTGGCTCATCTGGGCACTGGCGAAGGAAGGTGCATCACCTCCTCCCAGGCAGCGATCGATCAAGGTTCGCAGGCTCATGGCAAGCTCCCGTTTTGCGCATACGGCGTGTCGATCCCGCGCTCGCCGAGAAAAATCTGCCGGGGCAATTTGAACCCCCTCAGTTTGAGCAGCGCCAACGGTCCGGCCTCCAGTTCGGTGCGCAGATGCCAAACCAGATTCAAGCCATCCGGCGCCTTGAGCACCACGCGGTAGCGGCTGTCGGCATCGTCCAGCGGCGTGACCTGGGCCTTCTCCAGCAGGCGCAGCAGGCCCCAGGTCCCGGGGAAGTCACCGAACAAGCGTTCGCCACTGTGCGCGCTGGTCCAGCTCAGGCTCGCACCGGGATAATCGCTACGCCCCGGCCAGTTGAAGCGCTGCCAGCTCTCCTTCTGGTTGAAGTAATCATGGCGTTCGCCATCGAGAATGAAGCGGGTTTGCACCACATCGCGCACCGGTTTGCCTTGCAGTTCAAAGCGCAGGCCCATGCCGCCGTCGGTGTACAGCACGTCGGCCAGATCGCTGAGTTGGTTGATTGCGCTGAGGAACTGCGGGTTGAAGCGCAAGCCCTGACTGTGGCGTGGGTCGGCCAGCCAGCGATTGCCCTCCTTGCGCAGCACGCCGCTCAATTGTTGCTGCAAGAAGCGTTCGATACGTCCGGAGTCGGCGCGGATCATCTGTCCGAGCATGGGCAAGGAGGCGTCGCTGGCGCTGGCCGCAAACGGGTAACGACTGGCGAAGGCGCTGTCCCAATGGTTGACGATCGAACGCTGCCACTGGCTGTTGAGCCCGGCTGCCGAGGGTTGCAGCACGCGCTGCCAGGCGTGCTCCAGCGGCTGCACAAATAACGTCTGCGCCACGCCGCCCCATTCTGCGCCAAGACTGGCGGCCAGCAAGCTGCCGTAGGACTGGGTGTCGGTGAGGTCGATACTGCGGCCTTGAAACACACTCTGCGCCAAGGTCTGGGTCATTTCCAGCGGGTCGGGCGCGGTGCTGACTTGCTGCAATGTCAGGCGCACCCGGGTCACGCGGGTGAGGAATGTTTGCAGGCTCAGGCCGTCATCGTTGCGTTTGTCGAGCAGCGCCAGGAGCGGCCCGAAGGTTGCGTCCAGCGGGCTGCCGGGCACATCGGCCAACTGATCGATCAACGGCGCCTTGTCCTGCCCGATCAGCTTTTGCGCAGACTTCACCAATGAGTCCGCCAGGGCTGGCGTCCGCGCCCCCGCCTGCCCCTGGTAAGCGAGGGTGTTCATCAACGCAATCAGCGGCGATTGGCGTACATCGCTGATCAGCGTCAACTGGTCGATCACCTCATCCAGACTGCCCGCAGCCTGCCAGCGCAGACTGTTGAGCATGCCCAGCCAGGCGCTGGCGTAGTCCTGGAAGTAACGCTCGGTGAGGCGCTCGCGCAGTTGATCCGGGCTCAGCCGGGAATCGAGGTCCGTCGGTTTGTCGCTGAGCACCCAGTCGATTTCCTCACGCCGTGCCTCGGCAATCCGCTCGATGGCTTGGCGCACCTGCCCCTCCCAGGCCTGCCGGGTGAAGACCCCGGGCACGCTGGCATCGGTGGCAAACAGCGCGAAGGCATCGGTGTCGCCAACCAGTTGGTGCAGGCCCAGATCGGGATAGTGATTGGCGGCATCATCGAGGACTTGCTGATAGAGGCTCGCCTCGGCGTTGCGCTGGCCCAGTTGCAGCAGCAGAAGCTGGCGGACTTGCGCCACCAGGCGGGGGTCGAGCGGAATGCGCCAGGAGGGGTTGGCGGATAAGTGTTCAGCGTAGAACTGACGCAGGTTGGGGGGGATGCCTGCGCGAGCGGGTTCCAGTTCGTTGAGGGTTTTGAGCAGGAGGGCGGCATCGGCTTTTTCCGGACGCGCCATCATCAGGTAAGCCTTGAGTTGGGCGTAAGCCCCGGCTGTCCGCTGCGGGTTGTCCGGAGCCAGTTTGAGCAACGCCGAGAGCTGCTGGTGCAGGATGGCGGCTGCGGGGTCGCGGATCAGACGGTTGTTCGCTTCGACGTAGTGGGGCCAGAGGATTGCCAGCAGTGATTGATTTTGATTGAGGCCGAAACGTTGATACCAAGGCGTGCCGTGAACGGCGCGGTAATCCAGGCGGGCCAGCTCGTCGACCAGCTCGTTGAGGGCCAACAGTTGGGCGTCGCCTTGGGGCGTGGTTTGCAGGGCGTGGAGAACGGTTTGGACGCGGCTGATCTGGGTGCGGTTTTGGCTGAAAGACAGGAGCAGGCCTGCGGTCCACAGTAGGGTCATGGATAGCGCCAGGGTGTAGGCGATTCGGGGCGCGCTCCAGCCAAGGCGACGCGGCGCGGGTTTGTCGTTGACGATGCCTTGCCAGGCTGGGGGGACGGGCCAGATGTGTTTGGGGCAGTTTTCGACGGGTTGGATGGGCGGGCTGAACCATAGGCCGCGCAGTGGTATGCCGTGGGGACGCCTGCCTAGTAGCGGTGCAAGTGTTTGGCGCCAACGGGTAATCCCTTCCGAGTGCAGGTCGCGGGAGAGGCGTAGTAGGAAGTCGTGGTTTAGATCAGCGTGTATGTTGGATAGGCCGATGTGACGCAGGGGCTGGAGCAAGCTTTTCAGGCTGTTTTCCAACACCTCGTGAGTTAGGCATGGCGGTAACAAGCAACCGACGGCTTGGCTATCGCGAGTGGACTGAGGCCATGGGGTGTCGTCGACTTGCCATAGATGCAGAGGCAGATGCCAACGTAAACGGCGGGCCAGACGTTGCAACTGACGTACGCCCTCACTCATCAACGTGTCATCGGCGAGCTGGGTTTTGCTCAGCGCCCAGACCACTCCGTCCAGTGCGCGCCAGCGACTCAGGCCAGCCCATTGCTGGGAGGATGATTGATCCAAAGTGCCGCCCCAGAGCAAGACGGTGCTTTGTCCTTCCATGCCGAGCTGATCGGCGAGGGCCGGAGCGATGGCCTGGATTTGAAGGGGTTCCCCTATGACCAATATGAGGCGGACTTTGTGGCGCCAGAAGAAACCATATTGATCACGCAGGTGGTTGCGTAAGGCCGAGAAATCAAACGCAAGTTGCTGGGGCAACCTTATCTGTGGTTCTGACGGGGCATAGACGTTATCCGCCCGCCCCTTCTCTCGATGGCTTTGCTGTTTTAGATATGCCAGCAACTGAGGTAAAACGTAGCCCACCGCTGCTACGCAGATGATCAGCAAAAAGGCCAGCAGCTTGTGGTGGTTCTCCACCAAGCCTACCCGCTCGCCGAATCTCCAGATCAGCCACGCCAGCAGGGTTAAAAGCGCAATGATCCATATTGCGCCCCCCGCACGGCGCCATGAATTGCTCCAAGCGTTCATGCCAACTCTCCCGTGGTAACAGTGCCTACCCAATGCCGTGATTTTTCTCGAGCCAACACCAACAAAGGGCTACGCTGGTGCCGAACGACTTCCACCCCGAGTGCAGTAACCAACCAGTGACCAAGCGGTCCTGACCGGCCACATAGGTGTTCTTGAATCCACTGTTGCTCGACTACGAGCGATGCACCTTGGGTACCTGCCCCCGTCAGTAATTTGCAGATCCGAGGCTGCCAGGCTGCGTCATCGGCCAATAACCCTGTTGCCTTGCAAGCCGGTAGCTGGGTTGTCAGCAGTAGCGAAACCTCACGGTCCAGCGCTTCGATGTCCAGTGGCATCGGCCGTAACAAGTAAGCGGTTATTGGCAGTTTCAATGCGTGGGCAAGGCTGTCTGGACATAGAAGTAGCGCTGCGAGCCCGTCGGAGTAGTCGCCCTCGCCGTGCACTTGGAGGATCAGGAGTAACTCAATAGCGGTACTGGCGGCCTTCAACGTTTCGTCGCCCCATCGGTACGACAATTCGTCAACCAAGCTGACCGTAGTGGGCGCAGCCCGGCTCATGCTGTGGCTCCAGATCTGCTGCCAGTCACTGCGCAAGGCATCGTAGTGAGCCGGATCGACATCGCTCAACAGGGTTACCCGCAGTTCCTGCACCGCCGGTAAAGCCTCGAGAGCGGGTGCGATTGCCTGGATCAACAGCTGCAACCCGGCCTGCGCACGTGCCATCTGTGCAGGCAGCACCGTAATACGCCGGGCCTGCCCTGCACGGGAAGGCAAGTCTGAGGGCGCACGCATCAATACGCTGGCCGACACCTGATCCGGCAGCAACACACAACTGGCAGACACGGCCAGGTAACGCTGTGCCCAGCCCTGCCAGGATCGCTGAGCGTTTTGCGCCTCTGCCTCCAAAAACCGGTAATGGCTCAGTGCAACGCCATAGCCATGGGCACGCGCACAGAACGCCAGGGTCAGGACCAACAGCGGCGCTGCGGACAAAAGCCAAATATCCAGCGTCTGCAGTAACAGCAGACGTTCTGAGGCATGCAACAAAAACAGCAGCGCACCGGCCAGCACTGCCACGATGGCCGCAAACACCCAGCGCCCCGGCACAGGCGGCACTGGCGCTTTCACCCCCACGGGGGGCCGACGATCCCAGCCCATGACTAGCTCACCCCACAATCAGGAGCGCTGGAGATCACCAGGCAACCACACTCACAACGACAACCATTGATTACCATCGCCCGGCCACCCTCGGACCAATCCGGGCAACCTTCGACAATTCGGTTGACGCCATGCCCTGGCAGTGGGCAGCGCACTTCATCGCCAACCAGGGCCGCACGCTTGCCATTGACGATAGTTGTGGAAGAGGCCGAGATCACTTCTGCGCCGTGAGTTGTCTTATCACCTAATAAAACAAGTCCTTGTGACATGGGGTTTGAACTCCTTGGACCAAACAGTAAATTTAAATGTTTGATAGATGCGCGGATCGGATAACGCCTTTCAGTGGACGGCAATCGACTCCGCACTTTAAGTGTGCGAAATAATCGCCTGCCCCCAGTAGCCTCCGCCTCACTTCCGCAAGTGACATCACCATTACCGCTCGGGAAACTGGACTTCGCGTAACGGATGCATGCTTTCCGGGAACGCGTTTGTCAGGCCGTTGGAATCGGTCCTGGATTTGTATATTCGGCCGTCGTTACCGACCACTCGATAATCATAGATTGGTAACTTGTTCCCCCATTCGTCCACGATGAGGTACTGCCCGAAACCGGGTTTGTCCGGCACGGGGAGCCATTCGGGCAATAACTGTGGACGACGGTCTGGGCACTTGCGGTAAGTCCGGGGTGAAAGACAATTGCCGGCGCGGCCGGTGCGCAGGCTTTGGAGTTTTAAGAAGTCGGGCTTCGTACGACCATCAGCTACGACACTGCCGTCGGGGTAGTTGAACTTAATAAAGTTCCCTTCTCTCTTTTCCTTTACTCCTTCTGAACTCACCACGAAGCCAGAGTGAACAGTTGGCTCGAAGTATACTTGCCGAGCCTGCAAAGCCCGATAACTCAGATATACATGACCCTCACCCGCCAAATTTACGGTCTTACGGTTCCCGTTTAAAAAGCTTTCATGCACCCAAGGGTAATAATCTCGTCTAATCGTCAGATCTCCATCCACTTTGAAATCCGCGCCGCCCCGTGGAGAGTTGTTATAGTCAAACATCGCGATCACGCCCCCCCCTGCGCCATAAGTAACGCCCTCGCCATAACGCGTTGGATCGACAAACTCCACGCCGAATGTCACATTCGCCAGATGCCAGCGACACGCACCGCCCCCATCCTTTGGCAGTTCCACTTGGTAAAGGTCACTCTGGCCTTGGCGCTCAAATTCTTTGTAAATTGAGTGATGACCATCCTGCTCTATACGCTGGCCGCTGGCGCCCGAGCTGATGCGTTTACAAATGGCCGAGCGATACATGACCCACATAGTTTCGGTTTTAAGTTCCTTGGGCAGTTTCACCGTGACGGTTATCTTTTCGCTGTCAGCAGGCGGTGACAGGCTGTAATCCTGTCGGCAACCACTTAAGCCGAAAAAAAGTACGCATAAAACCATGGGGATGCGGTAGAACATGGCGATGTCCTTTTGAGTAATAACTGGCGCGATGATTGGATTTCGCATAGATAGTTTCACTCTATCCACTAGGGAAACTCCACTTCACGCAACGGGTGCATACTTTCCGGGAACGCGTTTGTCAGGCCATTGGAATCGGTCCTGGATTTGTATATTCGTCCATCGTTACCGACCACTCGATAATCATAGATTGGTAACTTGTTCCCCCATTCGTCCACGATTAGGTACTGCCCGAAACCGGGTTTGTCCGGCACGGGGAGCCATTCGGGCAATAACTGTGGACGACGGTCTGGGCACTTGCGGTAAGTCCGGGGCGAAAGACAATCGCTGGCACGGCCGGTGCGCAGGCTTTGGAGTTTTAAGAAGTCGGGTTGTGATCGGCGATCGGATACGACACTGCCGTCGGGATAGGTAAATGTAATGAAGTTCCTCTCGCTCTTAACCTTTACGCCCTCTGACTTCACTAGGAAGTCAGAGTGAAACATGGGCTCAAAGTATACTTGACGAGCCCGCAACGCCTGATACTCCAGAAAAATATCACCCTCCCTCGCTAAACTGATGGTCTTGGCGTACCCACCTAAAAACCTTTCATGTAACCAAGGATAGTAATCTTTCCTTATCGTCAAATCGCCATCCACTACAACTGGAGAACCAGAACCTCTCATAGAACGGTTACGATCAAATTTGACTAAAACGCCGCCGCCGGCGCCCCACGTTACACGCTCTCCGAAATAAGTCGGCTTACCATAAGTAACGCCAAAAACCACGTTGCTCAAATGCCAACGGCAAGCACCACCCCCATTCACCGGCAGATTGGCTTGGTAAAGATCACTTTGTCCTTGGCGCTCAAGCGGCATATCGATGCTGTGAAAACCATCTTCCTCAAGCCGCTGGCCGCTGGCGCCACGAGAGGCTCTTTTGCAGGAAGCTGAGCGATACATGACCTGTAGGGTTCTCAGCGCCAACTCCTTTGGCAATTTAACCGTTACTGAGACCTTTTCGCTGTCAGCAGGCGGTGACAGGCTGTAGTCCTGACGGCAACCACCAACAGTGAAAAGAAGTGTGCACATGACCACGGCCAGTCGAAGGGCGCTGGTTGAGTTCTTAAGCGCATTGATTTGCTTAACCATAGGTTTTCTCGTAATAGGCCCGTGGATCGGCGATGGCATCAAAACGCTCTAGTGCTTCTTTGCCCCCATCGGCTTGCTTTGTGACACGCAGGGCTTTATCCACCAAACACTGCAAGTCGAGAAACACACGGTTGCGAGCCAACTCCTCCTCAGGAACACGCCCGTAGTAATCCTTGATCTGTTGTTCGAATTTGCTTCGTTGTATCTGGCGTTCCAGCAAGGGTTCGCGCGCTGGATTGATGGACTCCAGCAGTTGGTTGTGGATATAGGGTTGGTACTGCGACATGAAGTGGTCGCCAATCCGCAACACGCGGCCCACTGGGGTGTTGCTGTAGTGCGGAAAGTACCGGGCACGGTTTTCAGGACTCAGCGAAGCGTTGAAACGCTGCGTGGCCTCCTCGGCCTCTTGCTCATCGGTTTCACTGAGACTGGGTACCAGATACAGCTTGGCTTTCTCAGGTAACTCAGCAGTGATCGTGCCACGAATGGGTGTGCCATCCGGCTTTCGATAGGCGGGGTATGACCCGAACTCTTGATAATGGTGTTGTTCAGCCTTGAAGAACATGGCGATCTTGCCGTGATGGCTGAACGCGTTCTCGTGCTTGTACACCAGGCCATGAAGCGCTTTGCCTAATGAGCGTTGAAACCCAAATACGGTGCCAAATGGGCCGTATCGGTCATACAGGTCGCTGTCCAGTGCCGCTTCGGGAGGTACACGTGGGATCAAATCGGTGTCGTTGACATGGCGGAAGTGCCAAAGGTCGCCCAGGTATTGCACGGCGAGCAGGGTGAAGGTGCGGGGCATGCCGTAGGTGTATAGCAAGGGGTTATGTTTGAGTAACGAAGCGGCGTGGATTAGGCCGAGAGCACCGCCAAGGCTGTGGCCGCAAATGAATAGTTTTTTACCACCAATCCCCTTGAGAATCGTCTCACCCAAGTCCTCAGCATAGATTCTTCGCGCAACTTCAAAGGCATCACGAAAACCAAGGTGCACACTGCCCAACGAGGTAAGGTCCGGGCAAGGAACCTTGGGCTCACAAAGCGCCGTAATCTCAGGCTTTACAGGACGAAAGGTCACATCAGTGATCAGGTCAGCGAGCCCCTCCATTTCAGTACCGCGCCAAGCCACTAATACCTGGGATGTACTAATCGCGTAAAACAGCTGAGTATGGCCTTCCGGCGGATCAGCCTTATCCGTATCCAGAGGTTTGACCGCTGTGTAACGATCACTGAACGGCACATCCACCACAACACAAGGCCACGCCTGACCACTATCCCAAACACGCGGAGTACGCGATAAATCCAGACACTGCCGCTCGAAAAGCTCGTTGACAGACCCCAGGTCGCTTTCGTCCCGATTGCTATACGCCAAAATACTCATCAACCCCAGGTTGTAAGCATTCACCAGGCTGTACTCCTCCTGATGATGCAAAACCAGCGACCACGCGCGAAACGGGCAGACCTCCAGCACATGCCGACGGTCCAACCTATCGCCACTGACAGTGAAGCCGCCAAACTCCGGGTCAGGAAAGTGAAACGCAGGAGACAGCTTCGGGTCGGGCGCCGGTGGGTCAAGCGTCGGCAGGTCGTCACCTAGTTGCCCGATCCGCAAATAGTGATAATCGTGTCCCTTCGCAAGCGCCTCCTCCTCAATCGGCGAAAACCCCGGACATTGCGGCCCATACAACGGTGAACGGTCCCCGACTCCCGGCCGAGGCGGCTCCGCACGTACCGCACGCAGACGTCGGCTTTGCAGGCGCTCGGCCAACGGGTCGGCTTCCATCAGCAACGTGATGGCCAACGGATGCAGCCCCTCAAGACGAATCACGCCCTCCGCATCGCTGTACCCCACGAATTCAGGCACGAAACCCCCACGCGAGGCTTCATTCACCGCGCGATAAGGCAAGTTCGCCAGGGGCTGGCCGCGTTCGTCCAGCAACTGAAACTCGACCCAATGCTGGATCTGTTTGCCGCCAATAAAGTCCTTGAACGGGTTGAGCGTATCGGTGTAATGCAGGGAATCATTCATTGATTGATATCTCCCCTGTCAGTCGGAGTAGCTGCATCCGCGTTGTGTTTGCCACCACAAGAAGGAGCGGCCTGACTACCATCCGCCAAGAGGGTGTACTGCAGAAACTCCACTGCCCCCGTCGCGGTTTGCTCGACACAAAAAATGGCTTCGTAACTATCCGTAGGATGATCGGCATTACTCAACGAGAAGACGTAAGTTCGATTGACTTCAAGCGCTTGAAGAGGCTCATTGTTTTTAAAATCATTTAATTTGTACCCCTCAGGCACGTTGCCAAAGACGAAACACGCACCCGGGCTTAGTTCCAGCGGCTTGAATCCCGGCAACAGTGACGCCCCCCAAGAACGCGGATTGCGCCTGTAACTTTCGGTCAACGAAAACCAACCGACCGCAAACCCTCTTTTTGCATTGTTAGGTAGGCAAATAGCCGGCCTAGCATTGATTGCGACAATGTTGCCAACGTCCCTGCGACCAAATGACGTTGCATCAACAACAGAGGAAACCGTCCAGCAGATGCCGAGCATCACAACCATCACACATCTCATACAACTCCCCTTCATCTCGGAAGATGTTTGTTATCGGCGGGATTTCTCAAAAACGACTCAAGGGTCGCGGCAAGAAGCTCCGGACTTTTGCTGCTATTGGTTGGATTCCACACAGCACTTGGATTACCGACGACACAGATCAGGTAATAGTCCGAGATGATTTCGCCTTGCTGTTCCATGTTGTAGTCAGAAAGAACACTTGTTTCCGTCAGGGTATAGCGATAAGCAGACGCTCCACGACTGGACACAAGCAGGCCCTTCAACTTGACTGAATAACCCAATTGGTATTGCCACACATGGGTCATTTCATGCATGAACAGTGCTTTATCCTTATCACTGGCTGTATTGGAAAAATCATCCCTGTAATACCCAGTACTCACGGGGTAATACATCTCGCCATTCGGCGTCACTGCCGTATTCTGCGTTCCAGCAAAAACCCACCAACCGCTGTGGTGCACCTTGACCTTGGTGTAATCAATAGCATCCCTGAACAGGGTGCCGGCCATTGCGATTTCTCCAGGCGTCAAGGAACGCTTCTTGCCTTTCGGCAGCGGGACATCTGCAGTTGAACTTCCCACCTCAATATCGTTAGTGGTGATGCCGCTTGATGCCAAGTCGATGACAACCGGTGTTTGCTCCGTTAACGCCGCACAGCAGAAACCCCCTGAAGCCAGTGGTGGAAAAAGCGCTATCTGAGTAAACGGAGTCGGCGTCTTGGTTGCGATGCGTTGCGTATAGCCTTGGGCATCCGTGATCCCCTCGAACGTCAAACCATCAGCGAGCGTTGCCGAATATTTCAGCTCGCTTGCGAGCTCGCCGCTTGGACCGATCAGGCGGAGTTGTTCGTCGTAGGTCGCTGAAGCTGGCAGTTCAATGTTCAACGCCCCCGGCAAAAGCGTATGAACACTCATGGTCTTGCCGTCTTTATCGGTCACCCCGCTGAACACCTCCCCC